>NZ_JACVUB010000001.1:0-522738 GCF_016517475.1 Lactococcus sp. S47 | reverse complement strand
AAATGGTACAAATGGTAAAGACGGAGAAAGTCCAACACTTACAATTGGAAATAATGGAGATATCTTTATCAATGGAAAAGATACGGGAGTTTCAGCACAAGGGCCAGCAGGTGTAGCGGGTAAAGATGGTGCCAATGGTCAAAATGGTAAAGATGGAGTGAATACAGATGACACTCTTAGAAATAATATGAGAGTAAAAGTAATAGAAAAAGTACCATTTTCAAAAGTTGGGAACACTGCACTCTTTGTTCCTACAATATCAACTGGTAATAATTCAGCTCTTCGTAACAAGGTGAATGTTCTTAGTACGCCTATAGTATCGGAGCCGTTTGGAGCTTCACTTCCTACTACAGGCTCAGATGAATTAATGAGTTCAGAGTTGATGGCACTTGGCTTAGGTTTGCTTTCAGTATTGACAATTGGAGGAATTGCATGGAGAAAGAATAATTAACTAGTTTCTTTTGAAAATAAAATATAAGATTTCTTTTTTAAAATAAAAAAAGGCTCTCGTTTGTGAGAGCCTTTTTATTAGTTAGAGAAATTTTTCATGAAATCAATTTTTTCCCATCTCAGAATTCATCCAAACAGGCTCTAAACAGTTGCCGTCTAGATCTTGGACTTCAAGACCATACATCATTTCTTCAGAAATACCATTATCTAAATAAAGGCTTTTTCCGCCATTTTCATCTGCCAATTTACCAAAGTCCTTTACACTCTGCGCACTTGAAAAAGTAAATGAAATTAATGCAGCACTTGATGATTTTGTATCCGCAATTTCTTTTTCACCAATGAATGTTTTATAACGAGCATGTGATAGTAGCATGATAAAAAAATTTTCATCCCAAACCATGCAACTAACCAATTCATCTGAGAAATTAGGATTCTTTTTAAAACCTATTTTTTCATAAAAACTAGTTGATGCTTCAATATCAGATACTGGAAAATTTACAAAAACCATAGTTGTCATATTGTTTGCCTCCTTGTGTAAATGAAAACGCTCTCTAAACAATCTTACTTGAAGTATAACAGATAATAGTGCAGGAATCCAAACTTATGACTTAAACTTTTTGAGAACGAAATCTGCAATTTAGTATGGAAAGAAAACTGTGAGTTTTCAAATATATTAATTAATATTAAAAGATAAATAGCCTTAACGAAATATATTGATTAAATATTTAGCATATGCTATAATTGTGAAAAGATTTATAAGTTTTTATTTACTAGCATAAGGAGAGAACGATGATAAGTACTAAACATTTAGATGTATTCTATAATGAAAATAAAGTCCTGAAGGATATTCAACTAGAAGTTAAACCTGGGAAAATCACTGGTATTATAGGACCAAATGGTGCAGGAAAATCTACTTTAATCAAGGCTATTCTCAATATTGTTCCACATTCTGGAAAAATATTAATAAATGGTAAGGTAAGTAAAAAGGAACTGAAAAATATAGCTTATGTAGAGCAAAAAAGTGATATTGATCATACTTTTCCAATTAAAGTTAAGGAGTGCGTATCTCTTGGTACTTATACGGGATTAAAGCTGTTTCAAAAACTTGGAAATAAAGAATGGTCAAGGGTTTCTAACGCTTTACAAAAAGTTAACTTATCAGAATATGAAAATAGGCAGATAGGTGAACTATCAGGTGGTCAATTTCAAAGAGTTTTGTTGGCAAGGTGTTTAGTTCAAGAAGCAGACTATATCTTTTTAGATGAACCATTTGTAGGGATAGACTCAATAAGTGAAAAGATTATTATGAATATTCTTCAAGATTTAAAAAGTCAAGGGAAAACTATTTTAATAGTACATCATGATCTAAGCAAAGTAAGAGAGTATTTTGATGACATTGTTATTTTAAATAGAGAATTAATTTCTTATGGTTCAGTAAGAGATAGTTTTAATCAAAAATACTTAAAAGCGGCATATGGAGATAATATATTTATAGGAGATTAAGAATCAAATGATACAGAATTTTATAAATGGTTTATATGAATTCCATTTTTTACAGAATGCTTTAGTTACAGCAGTTGTGATAGGCGTAGTTTCAGGAGCAGTTGGCTGTTTTATTATTTTAAGAGGAATGTCCTTAATGGGAGATGCTATTTCTCATGCGGTACTTCCAGGTGTAGCTATTTCCTATATTTTAGGAATAAATTTCTTTGTAGGGGCAATTATTTTTGGATTATTGTCGTCAATAATTATTACTTTCATAAAAAATAATAGTATTATCAAAGGTGATACTGCAATTGGAATTACATTTAGTTCGTTTCTAGCCTTAGGTGTTATATTAATCGGAGTTGCCAATAGTTCAACAGATTTGTTCCATATTCTTTTTGGAAATATTTTAGCTGTACAAGATATTGATAAATGGCTGACAATAGGAGTTTCAGGAATTGTTTTAATAGTAATCATTCTTTTTTTTAAGGAACTTTTAATTACATCATTTGACCCATTGATGGCAAAAGCAATTGGAATGAAAGTGAATTTTTATCATTATCTTTTGATGGTTTTATTGACGTTAGTATCCGTAACTGCGATGCAAAGCGTCGGAACTATTTTAATTGTTGCCATGTTAATTACGCCAGCAGCAACAGCATATTTATATACAAATAGCTTGAGGAAAATGATAATTCTCTCCTCTTCACTAGGGGCAGTTTCTTCCGTTTTAGGTTTATTTATAGGTTACAGCTTTAATATTGCTGTCGGTTCAAGCATTGTCATTACTTCATCTATCATTTTTGCAATTAGTTTTTTAGTTTCACCAAAACAAAATTTTATAAAAAAGAAGGTTAAAATTGATGATCAAAAAATATAAAAACATATTGATAACTTTTATAGCACTAGCTGCTATCGTTTTTCTAGTAGGTTGCTCAAATAAAAAAACAGACCAAGTCACAGATAAAAAAATAAATGTGGTCGTGACTAATTCAATTTTGGCAGATATTACAAAAAATATTGCTGATGATAAAATCAATTTACATAGTATAGTTCCTGTTGGCAAAGACCCGCATGAATATGAGCCTTTGCCTGTAGATGTTCAAAAAACTTCTAGAGCAGATTTAATCTTTTACAATGGTTTAAACTTGGAAACAGGTGGAAATGCATGGTTTACAAAACTAGTGAATAATGCAAATAAAAAAGAAAATATTGATTATTTTCCTGTAAGCACTGGAGTTGAGGTCATTTATCTTGAAGGAAAGAACACTGAAGGAAAAGAAGACCCGCATGCTTGGCTCAATTTAGAGAATGGGATTATTTATGCAAAAAATATTGAACAACAACTGATAAATAAGGATCCAGCCAATGAAGAATTTTATAAAAAGAATTTAGAAAAATATATTAATAAATTAAAAAAGTTAGATGATATAGCAAAAGTTAAATTTTCATCGATTCCTGAGAGTCAAAAAATGATTGTAACTAGTGAAGGATGTTTCAAATACTTCTCAAAGGCATACAATATTCCCTCTGCTTATATCTGGGAAATTAATACGGAAGAAGAAGGGACACCAGACCAAATAAAAAATCTTGTTAGAAAATTGCGTGGGACAAACCTTAGAGCCCTATTTGTAGAAAGCAGCGTAGATAAGCGTTCAATGAAGACTGTATCTAAAGATACAAGTATTCCAATATATTCAACGCTTTTTACAGATTCTATCGCTGAAAATGGACAAAACGGAGATAGTTATTATAGTATGATGAAATGGAATATTGAACAGATTTACACTGGTCTTTCGAAATAGTATAGCCTTATCAAATAATCATTAAAGTGCAAAAGTGAATTTGAACTAAAAAAAAGTTCGGATTCACTCTTTTTTTAGTTTAGCTGGATTATTCATATATACTAAATTACAAGAGAAATCTTGATAAGGTTTGACGATGGTTCAATACTAATAAAAAAATATGAGGTATAAATATATGGATAAAGAAAGTAAATTTTATTTACGACTAAAATTATTGAGTTCTAGCTTGGGTAAATCTATCAATCAAATTGCAAAAGAACTTGGTTATTCCAGAAATGCATTAAATAATTATAAATGCAGAGGAGAACCTTCAGCTGTCCGATTGCTAGAATTAGAAAATTATTTTGAAGTATCTCCAGAATTCCTGATCGGGAAGAATTTAGATAAAGACGTAAAATCTATAAAAGAGATATTTGAGTTGAGTTTAGACTGGATACTCTCGCTAAAGGGATTGAACTTTAAATAAATATTTTTGGTCTTAAAACTTAGTATGAACGATTTTGTTTTAGAAGTAATTAAGGTACCAAAATATATCTTAAATCTACCAGGAGTTCTATAATAATATATAAAAGTAAATGTATTAAAGTATATGCCATACAATATTAATCTTGTATCTCACTCAGGAGAAAGATATAATATTAATTAAATGAAAAATATTAGTAAGAGGAACTAGGATGAAGCAAATAAGTTATGATGAAGTAGTTGAACTTTTAAGTTTTAAAGAATCAATTCAGGTAATGAGTGATTGCTTTAAAGATCATGAAAATGGAACAATTGCTCAAAGAGAACGAATGGTTGAAATATTACCTGATGGAAAAAATAAAAATGTTTTTGCTTTAATGCCAGCTTATCTTGGTGAAAATCGCTATTTTGGTGCTAAAATTATCACGGCTTTTCCGGATAACCATGCCTTAAATCTCCCTTCTCATGTTGGAGAAGTAATGTTATTTGATTCAAAAAATGGACTTCCTGTTGCATTGATTAATGCTAATGCAATTACTTGGATTAGAACGGCAGCTGTATCGGCTCTTGCTACAGACTTTTTGGCAAAAAAAGATTCGTCAATTCTTACTTTATTTGGTAGTGGTCAACAAGCGAGTTCACATTTGGAAGTGTTGCTCTGTGTGCGTCCTATAAAAGTTGTTCGTGTTTATGACCTAAATCCAAAATCAGCTCAAGTATTTATTGATAAAATGAAAGCTATTCATCCTGAACTTGAATTTATTAACTCTAGTACTATTAAAGAAGCGGTAGAAGATTCAGATATCATCTGCACATTGACCCCAAGTAAGGAAGCTTTCTTAGATGCTGAGAATATTTCGGCTGGAACTCATATTAATGCGATAGGAACCTTCACACCTACAACGCGTGAAATTAAGAGTGATTTAATGAAAAAAAGTAAAGTCTATGTTGATGATTACGAGGCAGCTATGAAGGAAAGTGGAGATTTGTTGATTCCGATTTCTGAGGGAATTATGAGTGCAAAGGATATCAAGGCTACTTTAGGAGAGATGGTTATGGGCAAAGTTTCTGCAAGGGAGAATAATGAAGAAATTACAGTATTTGATGCTGTAGGTTTAGCAATTGAAGACTTATGCTGTGCAGAATTTATTTATAACAAGGTGAAGTAGGAGAAAAGTGATGAGTTTGAATTATTATGTTGTTGACGCCTTTGCTGAAGAAATTTTCAAAGGAAATCCAGCGGCCGTTTATGTTCTGGAGGAATGGTTGTCAGCAGATATCATGCAAAAAATTGCGATTGAAAATAATTTATCAGAGACAGCTTTCACGGTAAAAAAAGATGATTATTTTGAATTGAGATGGTTTACGCCTGACCGAGAAATTGATCTATGTGGACATGCTACTTTAGCTACTGCATTTGTGCTTTTCAATTATTATGGTGAGCTAGGGCCAACGCTACGCTTTACGAGCCAAAGTGGTGATCTTTTTGTTACCAAAAATGGCGAAAATTATTATATGGATTTTCCGAATATTCTTCCCAAAAAGGTGGAAATTTTAACAGAATATGAAGTGGCTCTAGGAGCCAAAATTAAGGAAGCCTATTTGGCAAGAGACTTATTTTTTGTACTAGAATCTGAAGAGACAGTTGTAAATTTACATCCAAACTTTACAGCCTTAGAATCCTTTAAATTAGGAGTTGGTGTTATCGTTACGGCTGAAGGTGAAAAAGAGGACTTTGTGTCACGGACTTTTTTCCCCAAATTAACAATTAATGAAGACCCTGTATGTGGCTCTGCCCATTCAAATCTTATTCCTTACTGGGCGGAAAGACTTGAGAAAAATGAAATGACGGCTTATCAAGCTTCTGCGCGTGGAGGTTATTTAAAATGTGAGCTTAAAGGGAATCGAGTAAGTATTGGTGGAAAAGCAGTTCTGTTTGCCAAGGGAGAAACATACCTTTAATATTTATGTTTGCTAACAAAAAACTGACTTATTATTTTAAGTCAGTTTTTTTATTACCTGGATTATTGATTATATTTTTTTCCCTCTTTTTTGATAATTTTTAGTCCTTTTTCTAGTTTTTCTATATTATTAGACGAAAGGGCAATTCTAATAAAAGGGTCAGGTTGTGTTTGAGTAGAAAAACGGTCGGAATGAAAGACTCGGACTCCTTGATTTAAAAGGTGATTCTCTATTGTATCTTGTTTTTCTTGAGTTAATTTATTTTTTAGATTTAATATTCGATAGAGGGGATAATTATTTGAAGGACGCTGAGGTTTGATTGATTCAAAAACAGTATCAAAAAGTTGATTTGCTTCTTGTAATTTTTCAAATTTATTTTCTAGAATCTTTTTGGCTGTTGAAGAATGAAAAATTTGCGTAATGATTTCGACATCTAATCCTGAAGTTTTAACATTGATGTTAAAGAGAGCTTTTTCAATTGCTGATTTAAAATTTTGGGGATAGACAAGGTAAGCAATTCGTAAACCAGAACTAATATATTTTGTCATACCAGCCAGATAAATTGTTTGTTTGGTAAGAAGTTGTTGAAAGGGCGGAAGGACTTTATCTTGAAAGTAAGTAGTCATAAAGGAGTGAATGTCATCTTCAATAACAATTAAATTCATTTTTTTAATAATTTTGGCAAGTTCATAACGTCTTTCTTCAGAAATTTGAAAACCAATTGGATTGTTACACGAAGGCATAAGAAAGATACCTTGTATTTTTTTCTTGAGACATTCATTGTTCAAGGCCTCAGGAGACATTCCATTTTCATCAAAGTCAATAAGGACAATTTCAAGATGATAAAGATGGGCTAATTCGATAAAGTTTGAATATGTGTAACGGTCAACAGCAATACGGTCACCTGGGGCAAATAAGGCTGATAGAACAATTGCAAGTCCATTTTGCACACCTGATACAATGGCAACGTGATTAGTGTAGGGAAGAACGCCTTGCGTTTCAAGCCACTTCGAGGCTGTTTCAATCTGAAAATTGGTCCCCATTGGATGTTGATAGTCGAGAAGTTGAATTAGTTTTGGACTAGAGGCAACCGATTGAATGAATGGAACGACGAGGGAGTTGTATTCTTCAAATGAACTAACTAAACCAAAGTCAATGATATTTTGTTTGACATTGTGATTAGAAATAGTTGCTGAATGATAAGCATTAGGGGAAACATAGGTTCCACTTCCAACGTTAGTATATAATAGTCCTTTTTTTATTGCATATTGATAGGCCTGACCTACGGTGGTAAAATTGATGTCTAAATAGTCAGCAAGCTCTCTTTGTGAAGGAAGTTTTGTGTCTTGGGTAAGTTGGTTGGAGAGAATATCCTCTTGAAGTAAATCTACTAAGGATTTATAAATGGGACTTTTTAATAATGCTTTATCTGGATGCCAAGATAATGGATTATTTTTATAACTATTTACTGACACTTATTATTCTTCTTTCTGTTATCATATAATAAATATTATAACATAGGAAACATAATCTATAGACTAGGTATCAGTATCAGTTTTGAATAAATATTTTTAGTATAATTATTGAAGGGGAGATAAAATGAGATTGCTATTAATTGATAATTATGATTCTTTTACTTATTTGCTTGCACAGTATTTTGAGGAATTAGATTGTAGTGTAACAGTGGTTAATGACCAAGATAAAATGAGTCAGAAAATTAGAATTTCTCCGGATTTTATTTGTGAAAATTATGATGCGATTATCATTTCTCCAGGTCCAAAAACACCAAAAGAAGCCGTTTTTAGTAGGGATGTAGTTCAACTATACGCTGGAAAAATTCCTATGTTAGGAATTTGCTTGGGTCAGCAAGTCATTGCTGAATGTTTTGGGGGAAATGTTGTTCTTGGTGAGAGGCCAATGCATGGAAAAATTTCTGTCATTCGTCATAATTGTCAAGGAATTTTTAAAGGACTTCCACAAAATTTGAAAGTTGCACGTTATCATTCGTTGATTGTCGATAAACTACCTGATGATTTTGAAATTGATGCGCAGAGTGAGGATGGTGTTATTCAGGCCATTCATCAGCCAAAATTAAAATTGTGGGCTTTACAATTTCACCCAGAAAGTTTAGTTACTGAATATGGTCATGAAATGTTAAATAATTTTTTGAAAGTGGTGTAGTCTTTTGAAGGAATTTATAATAAAAAATACGGATATTTGGAAAATTTTCCTAAAATATTATCGGTCAGATGAAGAAATTGTTTTTTTACATAGTAGTCAGGTGACCGAAAAGGAGCATTATAGTATTTTAGCTCATAAACCTTATAAAAAGGTTTCAAAATATAAGGGTCAACTGTTTTTTAATGGTGAAAAAAAGAAGTTCAATTTTTTAGATGCGGTAGATTTGCTGAAGAATGAGAAAGTTGAACGGCCTAAAAATTGGCCTTTTTATCCAGAATTATTGGGTTTTGTAAGTTATGAGCAAGATCCGGCTTGTTTTGCAGTTTATGATGAAGTTTTACTTTTTGACCATAGAACAAAACTGTTACATGTCGTGCAATTTGAACAAACTGATGGCCAATATTGGCTGACTGAATCGGAAGAAATTGAAGTGGATTCAGAGATTGAGTTCGATGTTCAGAATGGCATAGGGGCTGTTTTTATTGACCAAACGAGGCAAGAATATATTGCTTCAATAAAAAAATTACAAGATTATATGAAGGCTGGCGATATCTATGTTGCCAATTTGACGCAACAATTTGAAATTTGGTCCGATCAAAAACCTATTGATGTTTTTAAGAAAACAAGGAAACAAATTCCAGCTCCTTTCTCATCATTTTTACAATATCCTGAATGGAAAATGACGCAAATTTCAAGTTCAGTGGAACGCTTTGTTTCTATTCATGATGGAGCATTAATTTCAAAACCCATTAAAGGAACAATTGCAAGAGGAGAAGATGTTGGAGCTGATAGATTACAAAAGGAAATACTTTCCAATAGTAGTAAAGAACGGTCTGAGTTACTGATGGTGACGGATTTATTGCGTAATGATATTGCCCGAATTAGTCAACCTTTTTCTTTGTCTGTCCCTAAATTTGCAGAAATTGAAACTTTTTCTCATGTTCATCAACTGGTGACTTCAATAAAAAGTAGAATTAAAGAAGATTTGACTTTTTCAGAATTTATGACGGCTTTATTTCCGGGAGGTTCAATCACAGGTACACCTAAGAAGCGGGCAATGGAGATTATTAAGGAAGTTGAAAAACAACCTAGAGGAATTTATACAGGGATGCAGGGTTGGTTAAGTCGAGAAATGGATTTGGATATGAACATCGTGATTCGGACATTAGTTCATGACGGTGAGCATTATCAGCTTGGTGTAGGCGGTGGAATTACGTTCGAGAGCGAAGCAGAAGCAGAGTTTTCAGAGATCTTACTAAAAGCAAAACCCTTTTTAGATATTTTAGGCCTGAAAGATGTTCCAAGTATTTTATTTACAACAGGTCTTGTAAAAAATGGTGAATTGTTAAATTTAGAGGGTCATATCAATCGCTTGAAAAAACAATACCATCATCCAGATTTGGAAGAAAAATTGAGAATATTTGCCCAAAAGGTTACTGACGGAGTTTTACGTATCAGTACTGACGGAGATTCTTTGACCCCTGGGATTCGTCAGCTGACGCATTCAAATGAGGCCTATCGAGTTAAACTGTCGTCAATTAATGACAAGCCTAGTCCTTTGTCTAACTTTAAACTTTCAGGTCCAGATTTTCAAAAGGTCTTTCGTCAGGAAGTCTTAGAAGCGAAAAAAGAAGGGTTTCAAGATATTCTATTTCATACAGATGGTTTGGTCAGTGAATTATCAATCGGAAATTTTGTGGCAAAAAAGGGTAATCAGTACGAAACGCCAGCCAAATATGCTCTAAAAGGAACTTTTTTAGATTTATTTGCGAAAAATCATACGCTAATATATAAAGATATTGCGATTTCTGATTTGAAAACTTACGATCGTTTTTATATGACAAATGCTGTCAGAGGATTAGTTGAAATTAAAATTGACGGAATTTCCTAATATAGTCCTTGGTTTTACCGACCAAGGGCTTTTTTGGGGCAAAAATTACTGACAGAATCTGTCAGTAAAAATATTCTAAAATTTTACTGACAAAAATAAATTAAAATTAAGAAATACATCTCAAGTCTGAATTTTTAATCGCAAAAATGAGTTACAATAGATTTTATAAAGGAGAGGAGCGTGAAGATGATTAAAATCTACCAAAAATCAAGTTCAAACCAGTCAGCTGAGCGCGTTACCAGTTGGTTTAAAAAGCGAAATATTCCTTATGTTGTCATTTCCAAAACTTCATTGTGTAAAGAAGATATTGTCAGAGTTTTAGAACTTTCAAATAAAGGTTTTGAGGAAATTATTGTTTCGGAATCAAAAGCACCCAAACTTTATTCAGAACTAAGAAGTTCTTGTGATATGGACCAAATTTCGACGGAGCAAATGATTCAATTTATTTTGAAAAATCAGCAATTATTACGTTCACCAATTACTTTTGATGACCGCCGTTTACTTATAGGTTATAATAACGAAGATATTCGGACCTTTATTCCTTGGCGTCTCCGTTAGTGAATTTGCCTTGCTCTTTTGATATAATAATTTTAATGACAAAAGACAGGACATTAAGATGAAAATTGAACTTTTTGAGGAAGATATTCCCGAATTTAGTAATGAAATGATGACATTAACCCAAGTTTTTGCCACTTTTAAATGTGGTGAAGACTTGCAAATGGCACGTTACAATTTAAAAAATCAGCCGGAAATTTTTCAAAACTATCCTCAAGTGACACAGATGTTGGAAAAAAAGGATGTTTTACCTCTGACCCTTGTAGATGGAGAAATTACATTGATTGGTGACTATCCAACGGTGGAAGATTTGACAGAAATCACGGGCTTAAGTTTTCAAAATCTCGGATGTGAAGAAGACTGTCAGGACTGTTCTTGTCAGTAAAATTTACTGACAGAAATGATTAAATTCAAGAAACTAATAATAAAAATAAAAAACCTCATAGTTCTGAGGTTTTTTTGTGTAATTTAATTTTTTTATAAGCCCACTCGTAGTGCGATGACATAGAAGACTGAAAATATTGCCCCAGACTAGTTGAACCTGTCCAATCAAAATATTTTTTTGTGAACAATTCTTTGTTTGAAAAATTTTCAATGAGGGTGATTAGCTCCATATAACTTTCAGAAAGTTGTTGTGTTATCTCAGATAATGATTTTTTTTGCCCATTTATTTGAAAATTATCATTCATTTCACCATAATTTTTCCAATTATAAGGAGAGGGCAGAAAGGGCGTTTTCTCTCCTCTTTTATTTTTTTTGACAAAGTTGATTAATAACTGATGCCACTCATAGAGATGAACCATGACGTCTCTTAGATTTTTATCTCTTGCCCAATGTTTTTCTTTTTTATCTTCAACTTTAAAGGTAAAATTGGTATTTTTTGTTTCTTCGTTTAATGAATTGATTAGTGAACATAATTTCTGCCAACTTTCTTCAGAAAAAGTAATTAATTCCTCTTTGGATTGGGCTCTTGCCATTATAATCCCTCCTTGAATATATTAAGTACATTTTATCATTTTTGAATACCTTTTCAAATTGACATCCAAAATTAAGATTTTCACAAGAGCTTATCGATAATTTTCTTTTAGATTTAGTTGGATGTTCTCTCTAAACCAAATATTCGTAATTATTTGACTCCATCATTTTTTAGGACTATAATCAATTAGAAAGAGGTGATAAAATGAAAATTACATTTAAAACTTTGGATGGTCGCACATTGAACAAAGAATTTATTGATGCTAATGACTTTATTCGTCAACAAAACCTTGAAATTCCAGCAATTGATGATTCTGCAAAAGTAGTTGAAGTTCTTATCGATGAAAAACCTTATGATTTTACAGGTAATATTGCTGATTTGTACTTCAAATTAAACAAATAATCTATTTACAAACGAACTTAAGAAACAAAATGACCTTCTCAAACTAACTTTGAGGAGGTCTTGTGATAGTTGAATTAGAAATACAATTTAGTTAGGAGGAAATAAGATGAAAACTTTTAATTATGGTGAAGATGAATTACAAGCGCTTGACCTCTATCAACCAAAAGAATGGAACGGAAAAACTTTAGTATTGATTCATGGCGGCGGATGGTGGCAAGGAGACAAAGGCAAAGAAAAAGAAGTTGCCATAGGATTAGCTGCTGAAGGTTATCAGGTTGCAGCTCTGAATTATCGTTTGGCCACACAAGCTAAAAATCTTTTTCCAACCCAAGATGAGGATGTTGAAGCTGCCTACACTTGGCTTCTTAAAAATATCCCAGATTTCAAGGCTGATAACATCGCTTTTATTGGTGGCTCAACAGGTGGACATTTAGCTGCTTATTTGGGATTGACAAAAGGTCGCCCCTTTGTCAGCCTGTCAGGACTTTTAGATTTAAAGGGATTTTATGAAAATCATAAGGAAACGATTCCTAAACAATTAATCATTGCCCCAGACTTACCCAGTAAGAAGATTGACCAAGCAGGAGCCAATGATTCTTACTATAAGTGGATTATCGAAAACTTACTGACGTCAATAAATGACGATAGTTTAGAAAAGGCCTCTATTTTTTCTAAAGTAACTAAAAAGAGTGGACCGGGCTTGCTTTGTAACTCAATGAATGAGCTTGTTCCTGCTTATGAACATCAAAAATTAGCAGAACTATTGCGACAAGAGCAAATTCCCGTAGAAACTTGCCTACTTAGCGGTTCACGACATGGGGAGGCTTATATTGATGACATTTGGCCTAATCTTTTAAACTTTTTGAAACGTTATATCTAATGATAAAAACAATCAACTCAGTAGTTGATTGTTTTTTAATTTATTTAGTAGAAGACTTTATCATTTCGATAAGCTTTATAATTTCATCAGTATGAAAATTGTTTGATTTATAGAGGGCATAAAAACCATTTTTAACTCCAGTATAGTGATAGTTATAATCTTTTTCAAAATATTTTAGAAAACGAGCAGAAATGAAAGTTGCACTATTTTTATTAATATTAATATTTGAGAGGGCATCTTGAGTCGACTCAACTGCAGTATAAGGTAAGTGTGAAAATAATGGATTATTTTTTTCCAATATTTTGTAAACATCAATTTTACTTTTACTGACAATAAGGGAAGTAACTTCGCTTTCTAGTGGATTTTTACTGACAGAAATAATTTCATCATCAAAAATTTTTTTGACCGAAATATCTGCTGACAGAACGGGCTGACTAGAAGCACTAATCAATGCCAAATCACAGTAACTATTTTTCAATTCTGTCAGCGCATTAAAAGAAGAAGTACTTTTGATAATTAAGTTAGCCTGATTAGTTTCATGATCGAAAATTTGAGGAATCACAAAATTTGTCATTAAAAAATTTCCTGAAATCCGGAGAATAGAAGAATTTTTTAAGAGTGATTCTGCGGAAACAATAGCGTTCTCAAAAAAGGAGCGAATAATTTCATAAAGCTGAATTCCAAGAGCTGTCAGCTGGATTCCCTGACCATTTTTTTCGATTAGGTGAACACCATAAGCAGACTCAAGTTTTTTGATTTGGCTACTGACAGCTGGCTGACTGATATAAAGTGCCTCGGCTGCCTTTGATATTGACTGAAATTTTGCGACATGATAAAAAATTTCAAGCTGATGTGTATTCATTGATGTCTATTTAACTTTCACTTGTAATTGATAGAAGTCTGATTAAGACCTTATAAACGATTGACATATTTTTCACCAATTTCATTGGCATATAATTCCATGACCTTAGTCCAAAAACTTCCCTCTTTATCGCCAGATTCACTAAAATATTGCTTCATTTTATTGATTTGATTTTCATTCATACGTTCATCTAACATAATTCCTTGTTCAGTCAGATAAAGCTGTTTGATTCTTTTGTCATTTTGATTTGGTTTGAAATAAACCAACTCTTTTTCTTTCAAATCATTCATAGGACCGTTCAAAGCTTGTTTAGAAATATCAAGCACTTCAAGTAATTCATTAACAGTTAAGCCAGGAAGTCTTCCAATGAAAAATATAATTCGCCGATGTACTTGACGAATTCCGTAAGAAAGTACTAGGTCGTCCTCTTGTTTAATAAATGCACGGTATCCGAAGTAAAATAAAGCCAAATCTCTAGTAAAATTTAAGTTATCGTCTATTTCTGAGTTTTCTTTAGTCATAATTCACTCCTTTTATTAGTCTATTATACTTGATAATTTAAATAAGTCAATATCGTTGACTTATTTAAAGAAAAGCGTTATTCTATAAATGTCAAGTTGATTGACCAATATATAATAAAATATGGAGGAATGCGATGTATACAGTAGGAGATTACCTATTAGACCGATTACACGAGTTAGGAATTGAAGAAATTTTTGGAGTCCCTGGAGACTATAACTTACAATTTTTAGATCAAATTATTTCCCGCAAGGATATGAAATGGGTCGGAAATGCTAATGAATTAAATGCTTCATATATGGCTGATGGCTATGCTCGTACTAAAAAAGCTGCCGCATTTCTTACAACCTTTGGAGTAGGTGAATTGAGTGCAGTTAATGGATTAGCAGGAAGTTACGCCGAAAATTTACCAGTAGTAGAAATAGTGGGATCACCTACATCAAAAGTCCAAAATGAAGGAAAATTTGTTCATCATACGCTGGCTGACGGTGATTTTAAACACTTTATGAAAATGCACGAACCTGTTACAGCAGCTCGAACTTTACTGACAGCAGAAAATGCAACCGTTGAAATTGACCGAGTACTTTCTGCACTATTAAAAGAAAGAAAACCTGTCTATATCAACTTACCAGTTGATGTTGCTGCTGCAAAAGCAGAGAAACCCTCACTCCCTTTGAAAAAGGAAAACTCAACTTCAAATACAAGTGACCAAGAAATTTTGAACAAAATTCAAGAAAGCTTGAAAAATGCCAAAAAACCAATCGTGATTACAGGACATGAAATAATTAGCTTTGGCTTAGAAAATACAGTCACTCAATTTATTTCAAAGACAAAACTCCCTATTACGACATTAAACTTTGGAAAAAGTTCAGTTGATGAAACTCTCCCTTCATTTTTAGGAATCTATAATGGTAAACTCTCAGAGCCTAATCTTAAAGAATTCGTGGAATCAGCCGACTTCATCCTGATGCTTGGAGTTAAACTCACAGACTCTTCAACAGGAGCATTTACCCATCATTTAAATGAAAATAAAATGATTTCACTGAACATAGACGAAGGAAAAATATTTAACGAAAGCATCCAAAATTTTGATTTTGAATCCCTCATCTCCTCTCTCTTAGACCTAAGCGGAATAGAATACAAAGGAAAATATATCGATAAAAAGCAAGAAGACTTTGTTCCATCAAATGCACTTTTATCACAAGACCGCCTATGGCAAGCAGTTGAAAACCTAACTCAAAGCAATGAAACAATCGTTGCTGAACAAGGGACATCATTCTTTGGCGCTTCATCAATTTTCTTAAAACCAAAGAGTCATTTTATTGGTCAACCCTTATGGGGATCAATTGGATATACATTCCCAGCAGCATTAGGAAGCCAAATTGCAGATAAAGAAAGCAGACACCTTTTATTTATTGGTGATGGTTCACTTCAACTTACGGTGCAAGAATTAGGATTAGCAATCAGAGAAAAAATTAATCCAATTTGCTTTATTATCAATAATGATGGTTATACAGTCGAAAGAGAAATTCATGGACCAAATCAAAGCTACAATGATATTCCAATGTGGAATTACTCAAAATTACCAGAATCATTTGGAGCAACAGAAGAACGAGTAGTCTCGAAAATCGTTAGAACTGAAAATGAATTTGTGTCTGTCATGAAAGAAGCTCAAGCAGATCCAAATAGAATGTACTGGATTGAGTTAGTTTTGGCAAAAGAAGATGCACCAAAAGTACTGAAAAAAATGGGTAAACTATTTGCTGAACAAAATAAATCATAATTTATAAATAGTAAAAAACATTAGGAAATACCTAATGTTTTTTTGTTGACTAAATCAATCCCTCTTTATATAGAAAACCTTAGTTTCTCAAAGACAACTTAATTAAGCCTGCCAAATATAAACTAGAGAAGTTGGAAGAAAATTCCATTTGCGGAAGAGTTCCTTTAGGAAAAATCTCTCTGAGTTCATCCTTTATTTTTTCTATATTTAAGAGTTTCTCCCAAACTTGAGGAATAAAGATGATTAATTGATGAGGGGCATACATTGCGATAATTGTTTGAATCGAATCAAATACTTTTAGATAAATCTCGTTTTGACTCAATGGAAATTCAGCAGTTCTAAAAGTAGGAAGATATTTTATTTCCCCACTGATATTATTGCTTCCTTTAAAAATAGTCTGATTAATAATCAAAGAAGAACCCGGCGGAAATTTTTCTGGAAAATAAACGCCTGATAAAACCTCATTATCCTCTAAAGCATAACCTAGTGTAGCGGCGTTAATATCATTTTCGATAATGGTTTCAATCTGAGTTGAATCTCTAATTTCTTTAGCGAGATTGACATTTTTAAGCGGTGAAAAATCCATAATACGTAATTCTCCATCAATCTCAACTCCAGTAATACCACAAGTAATTAAAACGATTTGAGGAAAAAGACTTCTAAAATGATTAATATTAAGCAGAAGTTCGTCTAAATTATTAGTCTTTAAATTTTTTTGTTCAATGACATTTCCCAGAAGATCAACAATATGATAATTGACCACTAAATTTTTATCATTTTCGATAAATTGAAGGATTAGTATTAATTCCTTAGTAGCATTAAATTCATAAGCTGTTGCGAAACGACCGCCAGTTTTAGCATGTTTATCAAGAGATTTAATGGTATCACTTTCAAGAAGTTCCACAATAAGTTTATTAATTGTTACAACACTGAGTTGAGTCCCATCTGATATTTGACGAATTGTAAGTGGTAAATGAGCATTTTTAATGTAATCGGAAATCAGTTCCTTATTGTGTTCTTTGATATTTTTAGGTTTATAGGCTTTCATAATTCTCCTTATATGATCATTTTTCAAAATAAAAACGCTTTACTAATTTTGATAAAAAAGATATAATGAAATCAACTTATTAAAGTTTGTTAATAAAGTTTATTTAAAAAAATCGGCCTGCTCTTATTATTCTTAATAAAAGGAGCAATCATTGCCATTAGAAACATTATACCACTATTTTTAAAAGATTATCCAGCAATTGGATAAAGCTAGCTAGAAAATGGAGAAACAGAATGCACATCGAACACGTAGCGATTTATGCTGAGGATATTGAAAAAATGAAAGCTTTTTATGAAAAATATTTTAATGTCACTTCAAGTGATTTATACCATAATCAAAAAACAAGCTTCAAATCTTACTTTTTAACCTTTGATTCAGGGAGTAGAATGGAAGTCACAACAAAAAAATTCTTATCAAATAGAATTGCTGAGAGTTTAGGATATGCCCACATTGCTATTGCAGTAGGTGATAAACAAGCAGTAGATGAGTATGCTGAAAGATTTGTAAAAGATGGTTATCCATTACTCAATGGTCCTCGTACCACTGGTGACGGCTATTATGAAGCAGTCATTCAAGATCCTGAGGGAAATTTGATTGAACTCACGACAACACTAGATGAAGAACATAAAAAATAGAGAGTGGGTAAGAGGTTTTGGCAGTTGATTTTGATTATCAAGAGATGTTGTTAGGTAACTTATACCTTGCTGGGAATATTTTGCCAGAAAACAAATCTATCCACGGCAAGAAAATTATCCAAAAAATCAATAATACTCCGATTGAAGAAAAAGAAACAATCGTTGCTTTAGAACGTCAAGCTTTTGGGAAAACAGGGGACAATCTGTATGTAACTCCCCCATTTCAGGTGGATTATGGCCGACACGTAGAAATTGGAAATAATTTCTATGCAAATATGGATTGTATTTTCTTAGATGTTAATGAAATAAAGATTGGCAATAATGTTATGGTGGGTCCACGTGTCAGTTTTTATACGGCAGGTCATCCAATAGATCCTCAAATTAGAATAGAAGAACTTGAATTTGGCTTGCCTATCACTGTTGAAGATAATGTATGGATTGGTGGGAGTGCCACTATCCTTCCAGGAGTGACCATTGGTAAAAACTCAATCATTGCTGCGGGTGCAGTAGTAACGAAAGATGTTGCAGCCAATACAATTGTCGGAGGAAATCCAGCTCAGCTTATCCGAGCAATCAATGAAGAGGACAAGCGCTATTGGAACAAGAAAAAAGAAGAATATCAATCGAGATTAAAAGAAAAATAGAAATAAATTGATATATTTTTTTAAATTGGAGATAATGTATGATTAAAGCAATCGCCGTGGATATGGATGGAACCTTTCTTGATTCAAATAATGACTACGACAGAAAAGCATTCCTTGAACTCTTTAAAAAATTAAAAGCTAAAGAAGTGAGATTTGTGGCAGCAAGTGGAAATCAGTACGCTCAAATAAGTTCTTTTTTCCCAGAAATTTGGCGAGAAATAACATTTGTCTCAGAAAATGGCGGACTCGTATTTGAAAAGGGAAATTTATTAATAAAAAATATCATTGCCAAACCAATTATTCAGGATACTTTGACTCTTTTAGAAAAGACTTCCTACAAAGTTGGAATTATTCTGTGTGGTGTACAATCTGCCTATATCCTCAAGAGCGAAAATGCTGACTTGAAAAAAGAAGCAGCAAAATACTATTTTGCACTCAAAGAAATCGATTCATTTCAAGACCTTCCAGATGATGAATGGGTAAAAATTGCCCTTCAATTAGAGGATAAAAATGCTTTTTCGATTATTGATTTAATGAATGAAAAGAATAATTCTCAACTAAAAGCCGTATATAGTGGACATGGAAGTGTTGATTTGATTGCAAACGAAGTAAACAAAGGGAACACACTTAAGCAATTATTGAATCAATGGGGAATCAAGCCCGAACAATTTCTGGCCTTTGGTGATAGCAATAATGATTTAGAAATGTTAGAGCTCGCAGGCTATAGTTATTCTATGGCTAATGCAAGTGAACAAGTGGCCCGAGTAGCAAAATATCAAGCACCATCAAATGATGAGAATGGAGTAATTTCTACTATTAATGCTTTATTTGATAAAGTAGGCTAAAACTTTATGAAGTGGAAGGAACAAGTAAAAACCACTTCATTCTAAGGCAGTAAACTTAAAAGTAAATAATTGATATTATAATGAACAACTATAATTTTGACCTCCTATAGAAACATTATTGTAGAGCTCTCACCAAGCATAAGGCACATTATAATGATCTAAGTAGCAATAAATCTTGTCTTCAATTTGATTTACTGTCTTAAAATGAAGTGCTAGCTTTTAACTCAGCTTCTTGAACAAAAAAATACTAATGAAAGAAAGATAATAATATGATTAAACTTGTACTTACAGATTTAGATGGTACTTTCTTAAACAAAAGTGGTAGTTTTGATCAGTCTTACTACGAGAAGGTAAAGACAATGATGGATCAGAATAATGTTATTTTTGCCCCCTGTACTGGTAAACAATGCGAGCGGGTTGAAGAACTCTTTGATACGGATATTTCTAAAAATATCTGGATATTGGGTGATAGTGCAACACGAATTAAACATGAAGGTAAATATATTTATGAGTCCTTATTACCAAACAAGTTAGGACTTCAAATTATTGAAAAACTAGAAAATATTGCATCAGATCATATTATTATCGCTTGTACCCCAACCGCTGCCTATATCAAGTCAAGAGTCTCTGAAGAGGATGCTCAAAAAATAAGAAAGTCATATGCTGTTGTCAAAAAGCAGGAAGATTTGCAAAATATTGACGAAGACTTTGTAAAAATAACCGTTTTTGATCAAAAACTGAGAGCATTTGAAAATGTTAAAGAGCTATCCGAATTTGAAGCTCAAGCCTATATCGTGGCCTCAGAAGCAGCATGGATTGATATTTCCAACTATAATGTCCACAAAGGAACCACCGTTCAAGCACTACAACATATTCTTGGGGTAACGAAAGAAGAAACAATTGCCTTTGGCGATGGACTCAATGATATTGAACTATTAGAAGCCGCTGGCTGTAGCTTTGCCGTTAATAACGCCTTTGACATCGTAAAAGAAAAAGCTGATTTCATAACAAAATCAAATGAAGAGAGTGGCGTTCTTCAAACAATTGAAAAGTTGTTACTTTTACAAAAATGAAAGTAAACATAGGTCTAAGTTAACTGATTAAAATGCAAAGGACAATAATACCTATTGTCCTTTTTTATGTTTTATTATTAAAGATTATCTACTACATTACTTTTGATAGCAAGACTCATAACTTTTACTTATATCTGCTTAATTAAAATGTATTTTTAAAAAACTATTTATTTTACTAAAATAATTTTTGAGGTGAAAAAAATGCTAGAAATTTATTTAATACGACATGGACAAACAAAGTGGAATCTCGAAAAGAAAATGCAAGGTTCACTCAATTCTGACTTGACAGTTGAAGGAGTTAAACAAGCAGTATCATTAGGTAAAGAGCTGAATAAACACTATTTTAATCATATTTACTCAAGTACAAGTCCTAGAGCTCTGGAAACTTCTCGACTAATATTTGGTGATGAAAAGAAAACTTCATCAGATTTGCTAGGTGAAATCGCTATGGGCGCGTGGGAAGGAAAAACTTATCAAGAAATTGAAAAACTCGCCCCTCTAGAATGGAATAATTTCTTTAATCATCCCTTTAATTACTTTCCATCTAAAGATGGTGAATCATTTGCTCAACTAGAAGCTCGACTAAAAGTTTTTATCAAAGAAGAAGGACTCAGGGAGCGCTCAGGCAAAATCGCAATCGTTTCTCATCGAATAACGATTAGAATGCTGATTTCTCTCTTATTAAACAATAAAGAACTCTATGGCGAGATGGATCTTAGCTCGACATCATTGAGTATCATCGAAATAGAAAATAAAAAAGCAAAATTAAAGCTCTTAAACTCTACGGCGCATTATTAATAATAAAAAATCAAATCAGAAAATGATTTGATTTTTTTATCAATATTATCGAAGAAACAAAATCCCAATCCCGATAAAAACAAGTAGATAAAGAAAATTTAAAAGCGTAAAAAGGCCGAAAAATTTCAAGGTAGATTTGTCTTTAACATTCAATTGATATTGCCTTAAGGCTAGCAAGTTAGCCAAAGAAGCCACTAGAGTTCCTAAACCACCGATTGTCACTCCCAAGTATAAAGGAGAAAGCTGGCTGGTAAATTTTGATAGTAAGACAGCAGCAGGAACATTGCTGATGACCTGACTAGATAAGATTGAGGTAAAGAAAATAGAGAGGTCATTATTCATCAGCTGATGAAGCCAATCATGAATCAAAGGAATACGCCCAAGTGCACCAACAATAATAAAGAAATTGATAAAAGTTAAGATGATTCCATAATCCACTTCTTGATAAACTTTTTTCTCGATAAGATAAGCACAGACCAAGCTTGCAATTAAAGAAATCCAAACATGAATCAAAGCTAATACGCCCAAAAGTACAATTAAGGTCGTGAATCCTAACAAGTAAAGATCTCGTCTTTTGATAGAAAATGCCTTGTTTTCTATCTGGCTGACAGCTCTCTTTGAAAATAATAAGGCACATAAAAATAAAGTCAATAAGCTGACCAATCCTAAAGGTATGGAGAGTTTGAAAAATTCTAAAAGCTTTAAATGATAATAAGAAACCAAATACAAATTTTGAGGATTACCAATAGGAGTAATTGCACTACCTAAGTTGGCATAAATAGTCATCAAACTAATCAAGCCGATTTTAGGTAACTTCACCTTTCGGTCAATATTAAAAATAATCGGCACCAAAGTTAAAATCGCCACATCATTTGTAAAAAACATCGAACCAAAGAAAGACAAGAGTAGCACCACTAAAGCCACTTGTCTCAAGTTTTGACATTTATCAATAATAAAGGCCGCAAAATATTTTAAAATACCAAGAATTTCAAAAATAGAAATAAGAATAATCAAGCTCAAAAGAGCCAAAATGGTTTTCAAATCAATATCAGAAGCTCTGACCGTCCCAAAAATTAAAGAAAGTAGCGCTAGAGCGAAAGTAAATAAAAAAGTTTTATCAGAAAAAATACGTTTTAGAGTAGATGCCATGAAAGTTCCCCATCAGGAAGTTATTTTTAATTAATTTTAGCATAAAACTAACATCTGCTATCATTTTCAAAACTACAAGTTTTAACTGTTCTAATAAAAAGATTATGTTTGTTATGGGTCTCACAAAAAAAGTTTATTTATTTGATATAATGGTATTTATATAATACTGACTAACAAAAAATTAATCTTTTGATGAATTTGAAAGGGATGCGATGACTGAAATAGATAAAATTCTTCCGAAAAAGCAAGAGAAACAACAAGCCTTTATTCTCGATCATGGTAAAATCGAAGAAGGAAGATTAAAATATGCTGATGATCAAACAAGTTATGGCTGGAACATCAAACGTTATAATCGTCTAAAAGAGGGAGCTTTTGTTCTTAACCGTCATCCAAGTAAACTATCGAAAGATAAGAAGTTTGAGATTTACGCTGGAGGATATGTCGAACAGATTTCTAAACCAGATGAAGATGGAAATGTAAGGGCATTGATAACACATTCCTTTAATATTGAACCACCCATTAAACAAGGGGACGATTTTATAGAAAGTTTTAAATGGAGTAGTAAAAAGAAAAAATCGAACAATTGGGCGAATTTCTGGAATCAGTATGGAATGAATGAAATAAAAATTGATGAATTCGAAAAATTAGTAAATGCTGTCCAATGCGTTCCTGCTGAAGGTACTGCCTCTGAAGACGAAAAAATATCTGAAGAAGAAATTAAAACTTTTGTCGAAAAAGGTTTTACTATTTCCTATGAAGAAGATAACACAACCCACTCTAAAAGAAAAAAATCAACTAAATTTATTGCAAAACAAATTGACTTTGAAAGTATTCAAAAGCAAAGACAAAAAATAGGCGCACTCGGAGAAGCAATTGTATTTGAACTTCTTATTAAAAAGGCAAAAAAAAATAATAATAAACCACCGATTCACGTATCTAAAGTTGAAGGAGATGGATTAGGTTATGATATTCGGTGTTGGAATGAGCTTGGAGAAGAGTGTTACATAGAAGTGAAAACTTCTACAAGTAAATTTTCAGATGGATTTGAGATGTCCAGAAACGAAATAAAAGCATCAACTTCGAAAAATGCAAATTATTTTATTTATAGAGTTTATGATTTAAATATAAAAACAAGAGAATGCAAAATTAAAATATTTGAAGGTCCTGTGAGCAGTGAGACATTTAATTTGGAAGCTACTTCCTATAAAGTTTATCAAAAATAAAAAGTATTTTAATAAAATATTTAATCAAAAAGAGAGCAAAATAAATTTTGTTCTCTTTTTAGTTTTACATTTTTGTTTATTATAATAAAAATCAATAATAACGGAACAATAAACACAACATTTCCCAGTTCACATCGTAAGAAAAATCAGAAAACCAAACCGTGAAAGCGCTATATTTATTTTTAGATAAAAACTTGTATATAAGTTTTGTAATAAACGAAAGAGATAAACCATGAAATCATCTATCTTTATTCCATATCTTCTAAGAGATGGTGCAATCTTACAAAGAAATCAAAAGAATCATTTTTGGGGATACACGGGTTCAGAACAGGAAGTCACATTATCTTATGAGGAAATACTATTAAAAACTAAATCTGATGAAAAAGGCTATTTCGATATTATTCTTCCAGCACACGAAGTAAGTGAGAGCATTGACTTTAAAATTTCAACAGCTGATGCCAAAATTGTTCTTAAAGATATTTGTTTTGGTGATGTATTCCTGCTTGGTGGTCAATCAAATATGCAACTTTGGATGGAACGTCTCAAAACCCGCTATCCTAACGAGATAAAACAAGCCAAAAATCCTTTGATTCGTTATTTTGAGGTACCACAAGAACCTTCTTTCAATAACATAAAAACAGAATTAACTTCAGGACAATGGAAAAGAGCAGTTGGCGAAGATTTAAAGAATTTGTCAGGAATAGGCTATTTTTTTGCTAAAGAAAAATTTTCAGAAGATGGCGTACCAATAGGCTTGATTGCTACAGCAGCAGGTGGGACACCGCTTAATGCTTGGTTGAGTGAAGAGTCTTTAACCAAATTTAATTCTCTTCCACCATCCTATAATGCTTTAAAAAATAAAGAATATCTAAAAGAAATTCAAAATCTTGATAAGTTCTATCAAGACAATTATCAGAAACTTTGCGAAGAAACAGATGAAGGTTTACATCAATCTTGGCAAGACCCTAACTTTGATGATAGGAATTGGCCTGAAATTTCATTAAGTGAGACTTGGAATGAAAAATATACTTTTCCAGGTACACTTTGGTTAAGAAAAAGACTTCAAATTCCAGATAGATTTATTGGAAAGGAGGGGGAGTTGCGCTTTGGAACAATGACTGATGCTGATGTTATCTATGTCAATGGAAAGAAAATAGGCAATACTGACTACAAGTATCCATCTAGAAATTACAAAATATCTAAGTTAAGAAAAAGTTTTATGATTGTAATTCGCCTTAAAATTTATAATGCTCCTGGTGGAATAACTCATAGTAAGCCTCATATTCTCTTAGTTGGAGAGAATCGTCTAGATTTAAATCATGGCTGGAAAATTAGGCGGAGCAGTACATTGCCTGAACGTCATAAGGAATACTTTATTAATTATGAACCAACTGGTTTATACAATGGTATGATAGCAACTTTGCAAAAGTTAAAGTTTGCAGCTATTCTCTGGTATCAGGGTGAAAGTGATGCAGGTAGTCCGCAAAATTATGGCCCACGTTTTCGCGAATTGATCGAAAGTTGGCGAAAACTTTTTAAGCAACCAAATTTACCTTTTCTTTATGTCCAATTACCAAATTGTGATACTGAAAAAGAGGCAGATTGGGCAAGACTTCGTGAAGAACAAAAAGAGTGTCTAAAAATATCACGAACAGCCATGGTCGTGACAATCGGAGATGGAGAAGATGATGACCTCCACCCTTTAAATAAAAAAGATGTCGCTCATAAACTACTAAACGCTTATCACAATGTTAAATTATTCCCAAATGGTTATTGTGTAGGTCCTCTTGCTAAAGAGGCTATACAAGCCAAAAAGAATGTCATTATCCTTTCATTTGAAACTTTTGGAAAAAAATTTAACGTTGAGAAAAATAAGGATTTTGAACTTTTTCAAGGAAGGCATAGTTATAAAGTAAGAGACTATCGTCAAGTTGAGGAACAAATTATTTTAGAGCTTCCTGCAACCTTATCACTTCAACCTGATGCGAAAATCAGGTACAACTGGAGCAATGCTCCGCAAGCATTTATTTGGAATGAAGAGGGATATCCAGCTTCTCCCTTCGAATTAAATATTCAATAAGAAAACTCATAATAGGAGAAAAACAAAATGAATCTCGCAAAAAATTGGAAAAAGCTTTGCCTTGGCTCTGTTGCTTTACTTGCAACTGTAACCCTAGTTGCTTGTGGTACAAGTACAAGTAGTTCGAAAAAATCTGCTGGCAATGCTGATTTGAACAAAAAACAGACTATTACATTATGGTCATTTACTACGATGCAACCACAGATTGATGAATTAAAAAAGGAAAAACCAAACCTTACCATCAAACAAGTTGTTGTTCCCTATGCTAACTTTCAAACAAAACTAGACTCTGTTTTGGGAACAGATAAAGCGCCAGATATGGTGGCGTTAGATGCCGGTTTCGTTGAAAAATATGTTCAATCAGGTAAATTAACAAATCTTGGAGATTACGGAGTTGCTTCAGCCGCCAAAGGGAATTATCAATATACGCTTGATATGGGGAAAGATAGCAAAGGAAAACAAGTAGCAGTTTCTTATCAAGCAGCTCCGGGGGCTTACTACTATAATACTAATGTTTTCCAAAAATATTTAGGTATTGCTCCAAATGACGTAGCTTCTGCTCAGAAAGCTTTGTCTAGTTGGGATGCAATTAAGAAGACTGGCGAAACAATCAAAGAAAAATCTGGTGGACAAGCTTATCTTTTTAGCTCACTTGAAGAAATTTATAATCCAGTTATTGGTGCAAGAAAAGATGGTTGGGTGATTGATAATAAACTTAAAATTGATAGTTCAATGACTGATTCATTAGATTTGATGAAAGAAGCTGTTTCAGAAGGTTGGTGTCAAAATACAACCCCTCAAACTCCTGACTGGTATGGTGGAATTTCATCTAACAAAATTGGGGCTTATGCAATGCCATCTTGGGGCCTCTTTTATTGGTTAAAAAACTATGCTAAGGATACAGCTGGAGCATGGCGCGTGACAGAAGGGCCGGTGTCTTATTCATGGGGTGGCACTTGGCTTGCAGGAGTTCAAGGTTCTAAAAATGCTGATGCAGCTTCAGCACTCGCAGTTTATATGGGAACAAACAAAGAATTCCAAACATGGGATGTCAAAACACAAAATGACTTTGGCTCAGTGAAAGCAATCAATAAAGAACAAGGTAAAGATGCAAAGGTCAGTTTGATTGGTGGACAAAATCCTTATCCTGTTTGGTCAAAAGTTGCAGATACCATTAATGGTAAAAATCAAACACAATATGACCAAAGTATTCAATCAATTTGGATTAATGATGTTGTTAACCCTTATGCTACAGGAAAAGTCACTAAATCTAAAGCACTCGATACATTCAAGTCAGATGTTAAGTCTGCCTATCCTAATATTGAAGTGAAATAAGTAAATTTAGAAAACATAAGAGAAGCAAGGACTATGTTTGCTTCTCTTTTTATAGTAAGGAGATAAAATGGAAAACACTAAAAAGAGTATTCGAAAGAAAAAATCAAATTTCGAGAAATATAATCGTTTTGGTTATTATTTCTTAATTCCATTTTTTGTGGGATTTTTACTTTTTACACTTTATCCAATGATTTATTCAATTGCGATTAGTTTTACCAGTATGAATGGTTGGCAATCTTTTTCAGATGCAACTAATGTTGGCTTACAGAACTTTATAACATTACTGACAAGCACTCCGCTTTTTATGAAAGCACTGGGTAATTCAGTAATGCTTTGGATTTTTACTTTTATTCCGCAAGTGCTTTTAGCTTTAATTTTAGCAGCTTGGTGGACGAATAGAAAACTAAATTTAAAAGGAAGTGGCTTTTTTAAAACAGTATTTTATTTACCAAACATGATAATGGCAGCTTCTATTGCAGCCTTATTTGGTGGGATATTTGGCTATCCAACAGGTCTTGCAAATCTACTCTTACAAAATTTGCATCTCATTAATCATCCTTTTAATTTCTTTCAATCGGTTTGGGGGACAAGAGGGATTGTAATCTTCATTCAATTTTGGATGTGGTATGGTCAAACCTCGATTGTTTATATTGCAGGGATTACATCAATAGATGAGGGACTTTTTGAAGCAGCTCGAATTGATGGAGCTAGTGATGGTCAAATATTTAGACGAATTACTTTGCCTTTACTGAGACCCATTGTACTTTATACCTTTGTTACTAGCTTTATTGGTGGTTTGCAGGTCTTTGATATTCCTTTTATTATGACCCAAGGTGGCCCACAAAATGGAGTTTATACTCTGTCCATCTTTATTTATAATCAAGCCTTTGCTTATCGTAATTATGGCTTAGCTTCAGCAGCCTCTGTACTTTTATTGATTATTTCCGCTGTTGTTTCTATTCTTATGTTCCGTGGATTTAGAGAAAGAGTAAATATTGGAGGTGAAGAATAATGGAACCTAAAAGTATGAGTAAGCAATTAAGAGCACGTCGAACATTGATTTACATCTTTTTTGGAATCCTGACTTTATTAAGTTTAATTCCATTTATTTATATGTTAGTGAATTCCACGCGCTCTTTAGTCCAAATTACTTCAGGTGTTTCACTTTTACCAGGAAGTTCTTTGGCTCATAATTTACAAATATTAAAAGGTTATGGGATGAATATGTGGCAAGGAATGGGAAATTCAGCTTTTATTTCCATTACTTCCACAGCTATTTCTGTTTATTTTTCAGCTTTATCAGCTTATGCCTTAACGGCTTATGATTTTAAAGGAAAGAAAATAATCTATGGTTTTATAATTGCTTTGATTATGATACCGGGGCAAGTGTCAATGATTGGTTTTTATAAATTCATGATTCAGTTAAATTTACTTGATAATTATATTCCATTAATTTTACCTGCAATATGTGCGCCAGCATCCATCTTTTTCCTTTGTGAATATATGAGTACAGTTTATAACAAAGATTATGCTGATTCAGCCAGATTAGATGGGGCCAGTGAGTTGAAAATTTTCCATAGAATTATGCTTCCAATGATGAAACCGGGTTTAGCAACAATGGGTATTTTTGGTTTTATTTTCTCTTGGAATAACTTTATGATGCCATTAATTTTGATCACTAATCAAAAACTATATACCTTACCGATGCAAATACAGGTATTAACCGCAAATGGTGGTGGTGGTCACGTCGTAGAATGGGGAGCGGTATATGTCGGCGTTTCGATTGCAATTGCGCCTACTATTCTCGCTTACTTGCTACTTTCACGCTTTATTATAGGCGGTGGAAATGCAGGAGGTGTTAAGGGGTAACATGGAAAACTTATTACTAAAAGTTGCACCAAAAGAAGAAATCGACAAGAAACTAGAGCATGTCTTTGAAACGCTCTTTGGTCAAGCTTCTCCTGAACGTATTTATTTTGAAGAAGATGATATGTCATATATTGTTGATACGGGCAATGATGATGTCAGAACGGAAGGAATGTCTTATGGGATGATGATTGCTTTGCAGTTGGACAAACCAAAAATATTTTCTCAGTTATGGAAATGGGTGAAAACCTATATGACAGTACCTAAAGGTCATGAAAACGAGGGATATTTTATCTGGTCTTGTGCACCAAATGGTCAAGCTAATAGTGACGGTCCAGCTCCAGATGGAGAAGAATATTTTGCGGCAGCATTATTACTGGCTGAAAAGAGATGGAAAATCAAAGAATATGGGGATGAAGCGAGGGTTTTACTTCATGTGATGGTTCATAAAGGTGAAAATCAAGATGGCTATCCTATGTTTGAACCAGAAAATACCTATATTAAGTTTGTGGCTCATCTTCATATGACTGACCCTTCTTATCATTTACCTCATTTCTATCAGCTTTATGCCAGATATGGCAATCCAGAAGACTCAGCTTTCTTTCTCAAAGCTGAAGAGGAAGCTCGTAAGTTTTGGCTTAAATCAGCAAATGCTAAGACTGGATTGACACCAGAATATGCGGATTATGAGGGAAAACCTTATGATATTGATGGTGATTGGACTTTCTTTAGTGATGCTTATCGGACGGTTGCCAATATTGGCTTGGATTGGCTTTGGGAGCACGAAGAGATTGGACAAAGTCAGATTGCCGTAAATATCCAAAAATTCTTTGAGCCTTATCTTGAAAATGATGAAGAAATTCCTGTTTTTAAAATTGATGGTCAGCCTTTAAGGAAAGAAGAACAGACCGCGGAAGGCTTCCCGCCGCTAAAAGTTCATCATCCGATTGGTCTTTGGTCAACTTTAGCTCAAGCCTCACTTGTCACCAATGAGTTTAATTCCACTTTAGCTTTGAAATACCTCAAATACTTCTGGAATTTGAAGCTTAGAAGAGGGAAGTATCGTTATTATGATAATCTCCTTTACTTTTTTGCTCTTCTTGCTTTATCTGGAAATTATCAAAAAGAGTGGTCATGAAAGGAGAAGAGAGTGACAAAAGAAATTGCCCTAACTTTTGATGATGGGCCTTGGGGAGCAAGGACGCTTTGGGTGCATGACGAACTCATAAAGCGACAAATTCCAGCAACTTTCATGATCTGGGGTGAGCATATGGCAGATTATCCTGAAATTATGAAAGTAGCAGTAGAAAATGAACTTTTTACTTTTGGAAATCACACATATAGTCATCCTCATTTGACTGGCTTATCGGAAAAAGAAGTTTTGACAGAGCTTAAAAAGACTGATGACCTCTTTTATCGACTGACAGGTTTGACTTTTGATTTTGTTCGTCCACCATTTGGGGATTGTGATACTCATACTTTATCTCTCATTAATCGTCCGATAATCTGTTGGTCTTTGGATACAATGAGTTGGGATCATGGTGATCCGGCTAAATGTTTTGAAGCTATCCATAATGCTAAAGATGGCGATATTGTCTTGATGCATGATTTTCAAGAAGCTGATGTTTTTGCTTTGTCTGCTATTTTAGATTACCTACAAGAAGAGGAGTTTACTTTTAAATCGATTCCTGAGCTTTTGGGGACTCAACTTAATGATGAAGCTTATATCTACTACTCAAGGGATAAACGGAAAAAAGTTGGTTTTAAAGGTATTTGACAGTAAGTTTAGATAAGAAAGGGAGAAAATGACGATTGATGAAATGTGGCTGAAGTCTTCAGTCTTGAAAGAACGACTGGCCAAAGAGATTTTTTATGTTGATGTGGCATTTGAAGATAAAATTACGCTTCGTTTGCGCTCAGAAATCAGTGAATGGTTAGGCTGTCAACTGACAGGAGAAAAGTCAAAAGCAACAGTGGTCTTGTCAGTAAAAAGTGATCTGGATGATAATTTAGAAGCTTATGAAATCAGAGAAAATGAGATTATTGGTGCTTCGTCAGTTGGTTTGCTTTATGGATTTTATGCTTATTTGCGTTTAAAACTAACAGGGGCCAAATTATCTGAAAAATCAGCACCTAATCAAGCTTTGCGGATGATAAATCACTGGGACCAAGTGGATGGTACTATTGAGCGTGGTTATGCTGGTGAGTCTATTTTCTTTGGTCGCTTCGGTTCAAATGATAACACAGACACAGGATCCTTTGCTGTCAAAGACATTGGAACAGATATTTTTCGTAATGATTTCACGCGCTTAGAAATGTACGCTCGTTTTCTTTCTTCCATTGGAATTAACGCAATTTCACTAAATAATGTGAATGTTAGAGCTTTGGGAACAAACCTGATTATCTCGCCTTACATTGAAAAAGTGGGTGAGATTGCTAAACTTTTTGCGACTTTTGGTATCAAGACCTTCTTAGCTATTAATTGGGCAGCACCAAAATTGATCGGTGGGCTAAAAACGTCAGATCCCTTGGATGAAAAGGTGTCTGCATGGTGGCAACAAACTATTGACCATATCTATAATGTCATTCCTGATTTTGGTGGTTTTGTTGTTAAAGCAGACTCTGAGGGTGAACCTGGTCCTTATCAATATGGCCGAAATCATGCGGACGGAGCCAATATGCTTGCTAAGCCTTTTAAAAAATATGGAGGAATTGTCATTTGGCGAACTTTTGTATATAATTCGCAAACGGATTGGCGGACTCGTAAGAATGACCGAGCTAAGGCAGCTTATGAAAACTTTATGCCCCTTGATGGTAATTTTGCGGACAATGTAATTTTACAGATTAAATTTGGTCCTATTGATTTTGGAGTGAGAGAACCTTTGATGCCCTTGTTTGGAGCACTTAAAAAAACTAATCAATTAATGGAATTTCAAATCACAGCCGAGTATTTAGGACATCAAATTGACTTGAACTATGTTCTTCCTCAATGGTTAGAAATGATTCATTTTGATAACTACGGTCAGCCAAAGGACACAATCAGAGCAAATTCTCCTATAGAGACAAACTCAGGTTTTGTTGCCATTGGTAACGTGGGAATGGATGAAAATTGGTGTGGAAACAAACTAGCCCAAGCAAATTTTTATGGTTTTGGTCGAATGGGTTGGAACAATGATTTAACAGCAGCTAAGATTTTGCAAGAATGGATTGCGTTATCTTTTCCAGAAGTAAAAGAAGAGGTAGGAAAAGAGATTTTTGAGCTCATGATTGATTCTAATCGAACTTATGAACTCTACAATGCACCACTTGGTGTGGGTTCAATGATGGTTCCTCATTATCACTATGGCCCTTCCATCAATGGGTATGAGTATGATCGTTGGGGAGCCTATCATTTTGCTGACCGCAATGGTCTTGGAGTTGACCGAACAAGTGCGACAGGAACTGGCTATGTTAGTCTTTATGCCCCGGAAGTAGCCAAAATTTTTGAAGATAAAAGTCAAACTCCAGATGAAATTCTACTTTTTTTCCATTATGTCGAATATGGACAACTTTTAAAAAGTGGAAAAACATTGATTCAGACCATTTATGACCAGCATTTCGAGGGACTGGAGCGAGTAGAGTCATATCTTAAAAGTTGGCAGTCGTTGATTGGAGAAATTGATGAGCCAACTTATAATAATGTGCTTGAACGTTTAAATCTACAATTGGAAAATGCCAGAAATTGGCGAGACCAAGTTAATACTTATTTTTATCGAATGTCGGGTATCCCAGATGAAAAAGGTCGGGAGATTTATCGGTAATTTTAGAAAAATAGCTAGTATCATATACTAGCTATTTTTTAGTTTATAAGATTGATTTTACAAGCATTTTTAAATTGCTTATCTGATATAATGGATTTAGATAAAAACAGGACATAATCTTTAATTAAATCTAATAAAATTTTACTGATGTTAAAGAGTTAAATTTATTAAGGTTAGTTAATAAAATAGAAGGGTTTAGATGACTTGAAGGCTAAAAATGAAATTTCTAAAGAGCGAAAAGAAACCGTAGAAACTGCGATAGAAATTAAACAAAATAATCTTGAAATCAGTCAAAATTTATTAGAAGGTCGATTTGAACTTTATCCAGAAAATCGTCGTCGTTCAGTCAATAAAGTTATTTATCAGAGCCAGTATTTTCAATTAGTTTATAATTTAAATCACAAATCTTTAGCAATTGAGAGTAAAGGGGATTTAATCTACTCTGCAATTCCTTATGATACAGGAAGAAATTATATACAGAAAGCCTCTATTCAAGCAATCTTGCATCCGAATGAAACAAGAAAATATATTGAAAGTCATGAAAATAATCTAAAAAAATATTTGGCTTTATCTATTTTTCAATTAACAGGACAAAGAGTTGCACTTGATTCCAATGAAGTAAAGCAGGCTTATCAACAAATTTTTATGGACCCTTTGTTTGAAATGCAAGTCTTGGGAAGGATGATGCAACATGATGAAACGGGCCCTCTTTCTGCTAATCTGGCTGGAAAATTTTTACACAGTGAAAATAGAAAAACTGGAATTTCGCCTTATTTAGCCGAATACTTGAAATTTGTTGTTGAAGTGACGCAGAATTTACCGATTTCAACGGATGGTAAAAATGTTCATTTGCTTGATTCTGCCCATGAACAACCAAAAGAAAATGTTTATCTTGATCAAAGCAAGAATTTAGCACTTTCAAGTCAGTCAGATTTGAAAGTTGGTTTAGAAAATCTTCCTGCCCCACTTAAAGTAGAAATTGAAAACATTCAAATTGCTGAACCTATTAAAGAAGTGGTGACCAAACCACTACTGAAATCAAATGTGGGTAATCAATTGAGGAATTTACGGAAAAATTATGTTGCACATAGTCAAAATCCTAAAGACCTTGAGCAGTACTTTGAAAATGTTCATTCTACTGAAGATAATAATAAAATTAATGTTATTTCAGATATTGATAGTCAGGATGGAAAACTTCCTTTCTCTAATCCTAACTTCAATATTTTAGTAGGAAATATCTCTGATTCTGTAGTTTCAGATTCAAAAATACAAGGAATTTATGTTATTGGAAATCATGAGTTATCAGATATTCTTTCAGACCAAAAAGTTTTTTCTAAAAGTCAATGGGATGATTTTAGAGAAAAAGAATGGTTTAAGGATTTAGTTTTAGACCCAGATCAGGCATGGCCAAAATTACCAATAGGGGATAATTCCTTTTATGAACTCATAAAAGAGGAGTTAGCGCAAAATTATCCCAAAATGAAGATATTAAATAATGAATCGGTAATTTATGAGGGAGTACGTTATATTGGCTTAACCATACCAGTGGCTCTTGCAAAGCGAAAGAAAGAACTGCAAAATTTTATTGCTATTGAACTGAAAAGACTTCTTGCTCAAGATAAACAAATTCCAACAGTAGTTGTTTCTCATGCTCCATTATTTAATGAATTAAGCATGCTTTCACCAAAGAGCAGCTCCTATAACAAATCTTATAAATGTGCTCATAGGGGGATATTAAGTTTATTCGAAGATTTTAATATTATTGGAGCCATTCATGGCCATCATCACATTCCAGCCTCATCAGGTCAATCAAAAATGGTCAAATTTTCTAACAAAAATATCTTTGTAGTCTGTTCCATTTATTCAAAAATTAATACAGGATTTGAGCTTGCAAAATTGTTACCTGATACGATTATGGAGAAACCTTTAGGACTTAAGAAAGATAAAAATTATTAAAATATTTACAAAAGAAGAATGAAAAAAATTTATAGTAGGAGTTATATTGTTTCTCACTCTCTTATCGTGAGAGATTTGGTAAAAATCGAGAGAAAAGTAAATGTGAATGCCTACAACTTTTATAGTCAACTAATCATACTTATGATCTTCTTTACGAGCTTTAAGGATACATATTAAAGATATTCCGATGAGAATGAAATGGACAATATTTTCCTGAGTCCTTAAGCTTTTTGTACCATTTGCTGGTACAAAAAAATTAAGTATCTCTTGATTGTTGTATATCGATAAAAACCCTATCATTAACATGTATGTAAATTGGAAGAAAAACGAACCAATGGAAGAAAATTGATATTTTTTTATAAAAATATTTGAGTCTTGCATATATATTTTGCCATAAATTGTGTTAATTCTATTATTTTGTAGTCCCAAAAAAACAGAACAAATAAAAATCCCAATGAGAAATGAGAAGGAATTCAATGTCAGAAGTAGACCAAAAATACAAATATAATAAAGGTAAGAACCAATAATTTTAAAAAAAATACTCCCAATTTCAAAGCCTAGTAGATAAAGACAATATATTAAAAAAATTTGTTTTTGACCTAGGTAAGATAAACTATAAAAAGGAGTATAGAATAATACAAAAGACATTATAAATCCTCGGACAGAAGCAGGTATCATATATGGAGTATTAATCTTTTCTTTGTATAAATGCCTTAGCACTAAAAAGATTATTATACTAACCAATAATAATGCTACTATAACTGATGACTCAATATATATTGCCCTAGCGTATCTTTCGATAAATAGGAGAGAAAGTAGTAGAAGGAACAAAAAAAGTTGTGTAAAAAGTTTTGTACTAGTTGAAACAGTCACACTTATAAGATTTTTATTAGTATTAAGTGTATGGCTAAGTGGTATAAGGACAGATAAATATAAAAAGGATAACAATATAAAAATAAAACAATATATTTTAGTATTGTAAGAAATCCAGAAGGTCAATAATATTATAACTAATAATAGACCACTTTTAATCCAATCATTCTTTTTTATTTTGAAATAAGGCAGTTCACGTATTGATAAAAAGTAGGGCCACCCCCAACTAGATGCAATACCTAAAAATATTCCACCCAATACTAAAAACATAGGACTTGTAATATAAAAGCAAGAAATTATATATCCCAAAATTTCAAAAACTATTGATAGTATTAGAAGTTGTTGGTTAGTTTTTTTTAGAATTGGACCTAAAAATACTCCTGATCCTCTTAAACAATAAATGAGAAGTAAAGGAATAAGATAATAATAACCCTTACCATTCTGGCTATAAATTTCAAAATAGATAGCAAAGGGTAGAATAATACTAATATTTGCCAATAAATTTAAAATAGGAATAAATAAATTTTTGCTAAAGATGTTTATCATAGGATTTTTCCTTATAGATGGTAATTTTAATGTGAAGACTTCAAACTAACTAGGATGTCTATAAAATACAAGAAATATTAGATAAAACTATAAATCCTAAAAAAGTTGAACGGAGATATTATTCAGTATATAAAACTAGCATATTATATCCATTTTCTAGATTTAATTGAGTATATCAAGTAGATTTATTTTTTTTTCATGAATTATTTTGCAAGCTTCTAATATTTCAAATTTATCTCTTTCTTCAATTTGTGGAAATATGAATACTTTTGGAATTTGAGAAGTGCTTTCACTATACAAGTTTACATATAAACCGGTTGAAATGATTAAATCTGTTTGATTCAAATTTGAGATTTCTGTACTAATTTTAATGTTATATTTAGTAGCTAATATAGAATTTAACTTTAATATAATTCCTTTCTCAACAAATGGAGGGGAGTCAGTTATAAGCATAATATTTATTTCAGGTTCAAAATCCATTGGTGAAAATTCTACAAGATATGCTTGAGTAAGCCTAAACGTTAATGATTTTATAATTCCTTCTTGTGTATTAGAAGTTGACCTAACTATATTTTTTTGTATAGTGGGTAATAACGTTGGGAAGTTATCATAAGAAAATTTAAGTAAATTTAAATCCTGCAAATTAAAGTATGCGTGCTTAAATAGGAATACGGAGATATAAGAGGATATGATATGCGATAATAAATTTCTTCCGTTTTCAGAATTAATATCCCATGTTGGATGTTTTTTTTTTATAAAAATTAAAAAAGAGATAATATTATAAAAAGTACAAGGAGCTTTTTTTTCTAAAATATTCAAAGTATAAAAGAGTTTATCTTCAAACTGATAGAATTCTGGAAAAGTGTATAAAAGAATTAGATTAAATTCTAATTCTACAGTACTTAATTTAAAATAATTATGCAATGTTGCTGCTAATTTAACTAAAATATCAGATTTCCCAGTTAATTCTTTATAAAAATTAGGGAATAAAGAACTTGAAAGTTTATTGTTATGAGCTCTTGTTGCATTTACAAGTAATAGATATAAAAATAGATTTTTTCTGCCTTCAGAGATACTCAAGGGGAGATTCTTGAATAAGTCGCCTTTCAATTTTTGAATAATTTCTTTATCCATCAATTCAAATGGAAATTTTAAACCATTGTATATTCGCCACAGAATGCTAGTAAAACAATAACGAATGATTACTTCATTACCGTTTAAAAAAATTTCATTTTTTTTCACACTAAGTCTGATATCTATAAATTTAAATATGTAATTTATTTTTCGAATAATATTTTTTAGGGTGCTTTCGCTGATATAATATTTCGCACAAAAATTCAAAAAATTGATAGATGATGCATGAACTAGCTCTAATAATAGTTTAATAGCGTCACAAGACTCTAAAATTCTATATCTTAATTCTAAAAATTCTATTTTATTTCCCAAAAAGGTATAGTTATTTGATTCGGAATCTAAGACAAAGGCCGTATTTTCTGAGGAATTAATAGAAAGCTCATTTAATTCTTTAATGTATTTATATATCGTTTTTTTTGATACGTTAATTTTATGAGAGAGCGATTCAATCGTATATCCATTATATTCGCGATATAGGGCATTTAATATTTCTAATTTTATAGTAATATCCCTTGAATAGAGAGCTTTTAGTGGTAATTCTTCAATGACTTTAAACATATTATTCCTAATTGATTTTGCAAATTTTATATGATAAAGTATAGCCTTTTTTTTGAATATTTACAAGATTTTATAGGTAGTCTATATATTTTTTTAATATAAAAAAAGTAATAACTTAGAGGTAAAAATTTAACTCTTCTTTAGCCATAAAAGTTGTAGTATTAAATATACTTAATTTTTAATCTATAGGAGAACTAGTAGATGTCGTGTAATAAAATATTTAGTGAACGTTTGTTCAAATTGATAAATGCCACTGGAAAATCTGTAAATCAAATTGAAAGAGAGTTAGGTTACTCAAGGAATGCCATAAGTAACTATAAAGAAGGTTCAGAACCATCAGGAACTAGGTTAGTTGAACTAGCAAATTTTTTTGAAGTAACACCTGATTACTTAATTGGAATTAGTAATGATTCACAGACAGAAAGTTTAAACATTAGTTCCTTTTTTCAAAAATTAACATTAATTGAAAAAATGGAATTAGGAAAAGTTTATCAGGAATGGTTATCAAATCTTCTTAAGTCAGAATGTTCTTTAGGCATTAATTATAATGTAGATAACATTCAAAGAGTAAATAAAGCAGAGTGAAAATTTTGCTTTTGTTAGAAGGTATTTTTCTTTGGAATAATTTATTATTTTCAATTAGTAAATTTATCTAAAATTTAATAGTAATACCTTAAAGCAATGCTACAAGTAAAATTAAGCGAATATCATAATTATATATTAGTGATAACTTTGTTAAAGCATAAAATAAGGAACATAAATGGTGAAAAAACAAATACAAATAAAAGATTTAATTTTTTTTAGGCAAGAGATTATCAGTTATCCAAATGATGGAGAAGTCAAGGAGTACGAGTTGTTATTACGTGCAAAAAATGACGGATGTTATATTTTTCCTGAAGAATTGTTTTATGAAATTATTGAAAATAGAAAATATCATGAAATATATATTTCTCATATCTGTAAAATCCTTAATAATATATTTAAAAGAAAATCGTGCATCTATTCTCTAAATATAGATTATCAAGAGTTGTACTACCCAGAAACTATAGAATTTCTAAGAGAATTTAAATACAAGGATAATCTAAAATTAGAATTAACTGAAAGAATACCATTATATAGGGATAATCCATATGAAGAATTTGTTCCAGTTGAAATAATTAAGGAAATATTTAATCTAGGTTATACCATTGTTTTTGATGATTTTCTTTCAGGAGTTAATACTTTTGAAACTTTATTTATGATTGAACAGTTTATATCAAGAGTAAAAATATCAGCCTTGCCTTTTAAAAAAGTATTATCTCAAAAGGAATTAGAAAAATTTCTTTTTTCTGTTGTTAATACAATAGGTTTTCTTGGTAAAGAGATAGTAATAGAGGGTGTCGAGGAAGAAGAGGTAATTCAAATATTTCCAGCAGAGTGGAAGCAACAAACTTATTTGTATGATTGCCCTCATTTTTTTGATTATTTTGGAGATGATTATTGAATTATATTAACGAAGTTCTAGGTAATCATTTTTTTATAAAATTGTTTTTGATTCCAAGCATTTTAGGCGGAATATATATATCTAAAAATATTATTTATAAAAATCAGCTAAATGTTAATAAATATGTCGCCTACCTCTTATACTCTAGCAACTTTGCCCTTTGGATTTTCATTTTGAAAATGCTGTATATTGAAATAAATCAAGTCTCTGAGTATGGATATTTACTCAGCGATGTCTCTCTTTTATTTATCGCAATTGCTGTTGACTATTTCATAGTTTCTTCATATCAATTTATAGAATTTACTGTCATTCCTTTGTTGCTGGGTTTTTGCTTATTTTATGCGTTTAGTTATGGTTTGAATATCAAATCTATTATATTTATAGGGATTTCTCTAATAACTTTTTGGTTAACATTGTATGTAATATCCAAGTATAAAGCCTCCCTAATGGATAGTATGTTTAATATAGCATTAATAAGTTTTAGTATTTGGTTCTCGGATATCATGTTATCGATATCTAAGTTTCCATTCAACCTAATATACTCAATCGGTGTTTTTTTTAAAACTTTTATGATCTTACTTTTTTCTAAATTTTTATTTTCAATAATATCTTCTATTGTGGAAGATTATTCTAAGTTTAAAAAATATACATATATTGATGCATTAACAAATGTTTATAACAGAAGAAAATTTGAGGAAGTAATGGAAGAAATTACTAAGAGTGACAGAGTAAAGAAATACTCCTTAGTTATTTTCGACGTAGATCATTTTAAAGAAATTAATGATACATTTGGACATAATTCGGGAGATTATGTTTTAAGAGAAATATGTTACTTAGTTGAAAAATTTTTAAGAGAAGTTGAGGAGAACGGTCAATTATTTAGGTATGGTGGTGACGAATTCTTTTTAATTTTTAGAAATAGATCAGGAAGTGAAATAAAAAAAGTTATGGATCAGATTGTAAGAAAAATTTCAGTTGCTAGATTTAATAAGGACTCTTATGAGATTAATGTTACTATTTCTGCAGGAATATCAGAAATTAGAGAAGGTATGAATATGGAACAAGCAATTTCATATGTAGACAACAATTTGTATATCGCAAAATCAAAAGGGAAAAACGGTTCTTATTATGATAAGAAAAACAGGGATACAGAGCAGATAGGATCAGTTAAAATATAATTGATAGGGCAATTGAACTAGGTAATTGAAAATAAAAAATAAAAATATTATTTATAGATTTATTTTGTAAAAGATTAACAAGAAGTAGTGGTCTTATAGATTTTTGATTAATCATCGGTGTTTTATGTAATATTTGCGCTTATCTTTATTTTAGTTTAAATGATATTTTTGGGTAATTATAAAGTATAAGGAGAACTATTGAATAATTTAATATTTTTTTGGGGTATTCTTTGGATATATCTACTTAATGTTCTTAAAAGAAATAGGATGTCAGCCTTTTTCTTTATTTTAGGGAGTATAGGATTTTTTTTTATAATATTGGGTCTTAGTAAACCATATTGGGTATTCTTATTATCACACATAGTTGTAATGGGAACTAGTTTTTTTTGGAGTTGGACACATTGGGTACAAGGTAATCCAATGCATAATTTCCTCTATATTTTTGATTTTCGATCTTCAATTAGTATTTCGATTGATTATGAGTGTTCAGGTATTATTGAAAGCTGCGCGTATGTTTCTCTAGTTCTATTTTTCCCTGCTTATTCACGAAAAGAAAAGCTTCTTTATTCATTGATTGGCCTAATTTGGATATATTTTACTAATATAATTAGACTTTCTGTAGTAATTATTGTCGTACATTTTTTGGGAGTGAAGGCTTTTTATTTATCACATTCAATTTTAGGAAGAGTAGTCTTCTATATATCAATATTGATACTCTACTATAAAATTTTCACATACACACAAGTAACAAAAAATTCTATTATAAATTTCAAAAATTTCGGCAAAATTGGAGATATTAATAAATGATTGAATATTTAATAAATCTAGCGGTGAATCAAATGTTTTTTTGGATTACTTGGATATTAGTACCTATTATTATAGAGATAATTCCATCAATTATATCTGTTTCCAAATTGATGATGAAAAACTTGAGGAAAAAGAATGTAGAAACACCGGATAAACTTCCCTTTATTTCAATTGTTGTACCGGTATACAACTCTGAAAGAACACTTTATCAATGTATAAAATCAATAAATGATTCGTCTTATCCAAATGAGTTAATGCAGGTAATCTTTGCGGATAATAATACTAATCCAGATAAAAGTTTTGAAATATTTGATGAGGCCCATAATAAACATTTCCCAACAATGAATATGTACTGGATGAAAACAGAATCAGGAAAAGCAAAAGCCTTGAATGCTGCACTTTATGAGACGATTGGTACTTATATTATAAATATCGACAGTGATGGAATCCTAGAAAAAAATGCTTTAATGAATTTGATTTTAACTTTTGAAAATGACTCAGAGATATCGGCAATGACTGGTACAATTTTTACCCAAAAAGAAAAAATCAAAAGTACTAAAAATATCTTTTTGAAATTATTGCAAGTTAGTGAGTATTTTGAATATGCTCAAGCTTTCTTATCTGGTAGGTCAATTGAAGCTGACAAAGGGCAACTTTTTACAATGGCAGGGGCGTTCTCTGCATTCAGAAAAGAAGTTCTGTATAGCACTTTTTTATATAATATCAATACCGTTGGCGAAGATACAGACATGACATTTCAGATAAGAGAGGGGAAAAAAAAGAAGGTTGGATTTTGTCCCGAAGCTATATTTTTTGTTGACCCAATTGATAGTCTTGATAGTTTATATCTTCAGCGTCAGAGATGGCAACGAGGTGAAATAGAAGTGACTGAAAATTATATGGGAGAAAATGCAATAATCTCAAATTTTTTTAAAAATTTCATGGTAAGAAGAATGATGATTGACCATACGTTTGTATTCCCTAAGATGATATGGATGTTTGCGAGCATAATATTAATAATGTTTGGTTACTCATTGACAGTACTTATTTTTTCTTATTTTATCATTTACTTATTATATATTTTCGTAGATTTTTTGAATTATATTTGTGCTCATATGCTTCTAAGGTCATTTAAAAAGGAGTTAAAATTTTATTCAAGATTTTGGTGGGTAATTTTTATTTTACCTTTCTATACTTTTATTTGTTCATGGATAAGGCTGGTAGGAATATTAAATACGATGACCAAGTCAGCACAATGGAATTCTCAGCGATTCACTGCGGAAATAAAATTAATAAAAAGCACAATTTATAAAGATATAAAAAAGTTATTTAAAGGAGATTAAAATGAATAATATGAGAAAAAATTATAAATTAAAATTTTATGTAAATGCAAGTCATGCTATTCGTTGGGAAAAGGGCGAAGGAAAGCAACATAATCACACTTGGGAAATTATTTGTGAAATAACGACGAAGAATGACCATATGATCGTTTTCTCAGATATTGAAAAAGCAATAGAATTATATTTTCATAAATTTTTGGGAGTTTTTTTAAACGAAGTCTATCCATTTGATGAATTAAATCCTACACTTGAGAATTTTGCAGATTTTTTATTTAAAGAAATATCAAAATTGGTAGAAAGCTTTGCAGCTGAACTAATTAGAATAGAGGTTGGAGAAACCCCCGTTCGTTTTTATTGTATTACAAAAATTTGAGGTTAATATTATGAAAAAATTTTTTTCTTTTTCTAGCAGTACAATAACAACACTATTCAGCTTTTTTTTATTATTAACATGTTATTTTTCTATTTTTTCACCAAATTTAGTTATTGGAGACAATCCAAAATATGGACAAAGCACAACTCTAGTTACAACTTATTTTATTTTGAGTTCTATAGTTATTTTTGTTGGAATTATAACTTTTGATAATGTAAAAAAATTTTTTAGATTAATATTCATAAAACACAAATTTTTATCATCTGTTTTGATGTTATTTGGAGTAATTCTATTGCAAATAATATTTATTTTTTATGTTCATCCAGAGGTAGGTTGGGATGTAGGGATGCTTCACTATGCTCAAGCTAATAAAAGTAACGCTCAGAATCCAGAGGTTATAGGATATTTTAGTTCAAACACTAATAATTTATTTATTGAGTTATTAATGCATAAGCTAGCTATACTTTTTGGAAATCATACCTGGATATTTTTTGATTATTGCACCCTATTTTTGGTTGATTTATCAGTATTATTAAATTTATTAACAATATCAGTTATTAAAATTAAAAAATTATCTATTGCCATTTATAGCCATGCTTTATTTTTGCTTTTCTTTCCATCAATAATAATTCCTTATACTGATACATGGGTTTTACCGTTAGTCTCGGGTATGCTATTGATATATTTTTTAATATTATATAAGAAAAATTTCATTATAAGACTTTTTTTGAGTGTCGCTTTAGGATTAACACTAGTAGTTACTTATAATGTTAAACCATCTGCAATTATCCCAATTATTGCGATGACAATTATTGAGCTATTATTCATGGTAAAAAGCGGTAAAGTAAAAATTACTCTTAAATTTATAGCTATAGTAATATTAATTATTACTTCAAGCATACTATCTGAAAAATTTATCCAGCAAAAAGTATGTAATCAAACCTTTATTCGAATAACCAAAGGGAGGGAGATTCCAGCAATTCATTTTATTAGTATGGGAGTATCTGGAGAAGGAGGTTATAACGCAAAAGATGCTTTGATGATGTCTATTCTTCAAACTAAGGAAGAACGTGTTAAATATTCCGAAGATAAGCTGGTTGAGCGCTTAAAAGGTAAAGGGGTATTTGGTTATATCAAGTTTCTTTTACAAAAACATTCAAATAATACCTCAGACGGAACTTTCGGTTGGTTAAAAGAAGGAGACTTTTTTAAAGAATCAAGATCTCCCTCCAATACTAGTATATCTGGTAAGATAAAAAACTTTTTTTTGCTTTATGGTACGCACATTGAAGATTTTCGAATGATTACTCAAATTATTTATATTTTTTTCATGATTTTGATTTTATTTGGTGGCAATGATAAAGAGAAAAATATTTTATTTCTTAAATTATGTATTTTAGGGGGATTTTTATATCTCTTAGTATTTGAAGGAGGGCGAAGTAGGTACTTAATTCAATTTTTCCCAATGTTTATGTTGCTTTTTTCCCTTTCATTTTCAAAATCATTTGAAAGGATTAAGAGGTTCTTCATATGCGAAGTAAATGAAGAATTTTAAAAATAAATAAATTAATTTTTAAATTTTCAATATTTAAGCGGAGCGTATTGATATAAAGAGTTACTTTTAAGATTATGAAGAAAATATTCCGTAAAATATTAATGCTCTAATCAATTATCTTCTTCCCTACCTATAGCTCATCTGAATTGTTAAAAAATATAAATTATATGAAAGGATTTATTCCTATTCACATAATTTGAAAAAACTATTTTCAAAATAAAACAAATTAAAAGGAGAAAAATCGTGAAAAAAAAGGTCATTTATTTGATATTGACTCTTACTTTACTAATGACTTTGCAAAGTAAGATTAATGCAGATAATTTTGAATACAATAATGGAGATTTAAAAATAAGAATTGACGGAAACTTTTCTGATTGGAACTCATTTCCTGAAACAATAATTTCTCAATGGAACCCAACTGATAAAGTAAACCAAAGAATAGCTTATAAATATGGAAGATTAGTTTCTGATAGCGATAATATATATTTTTATATTAGAATGGCAGAAGCAGGTAGTAATACATGGATGGTTCCTGCGGTTTATCTTTTAAAAGTCGGAACTACAACATTTGCACTTCAACTTGCAAATCAGAATGGAGATAGTGTTTCAATTGATTCTAATTCAATCCCAATTGATAGTATCAAGGAATATAAATTAAGAGCACAAACTCAAGGAGGAAGTAGCAAGACTATTTCGACAAGTGACAGTGTTATACAGGATGCCAATGCAAAAGCAATTATTAAAAGAACCTCAAATTCTTCAAGCGATAATCAAACAGGATTCACAGATGAGATGGAAGTTAGGATTCCATTTAAAGATTTAGGACTTACAAATAGTAACATGAGTCAAATTATAACGTTACAAAATTATAGTTTAGGAAACCAAGCCTTATCAACAAGTGGGGGAAGTACGGGGCCTTTTTTGCTTACAGTTTTAGGGGGGGTTATTGCGATAATCGGGGCACTAACATATAGAAAAAAACTAAAGAATTGACTTTGTAGTTACCCATTTATAGGTTATACTTTGAAAAAGTTTATTCTATGTTTAAAAAATATCTATTATAATAATGGATTTATAACACCCTACTTGCCAAAAAAATATTTATTTACACTTTTTGGAAAAGGTACTCTTACCTCAATGAGAAAATTAAATGAATAATCTAAAAAGATTTTGTAATTAAGTCTTTATTTGTAAACTTAAATTACTTAACCGGTTGACAAATTATAAAACTTTAGATATACTTAACTGGTTAACTATATAAGGAGGTGTCTTTTGAAAAGTGAAATTTAATAGAAATTAAATATTTTTTTGACTATAAAGTTAACCGGTTAATCAACTACTAACTGGTTTGATATTTATCTCTAGAGTAAATGAGTAAAGATGATTATTTTTAGGAGGATTTTAAGAGTGAACTTAATCAAGTATAAGAAAAAATGGATTATTAGTGTATGTTTAGGATTAGTGGCTTTAATATTTTTAGCTGCTTGTCAGAATACAAATTCAAAAGAAAATGAAAAAAACGCCAGTTCAAAACTATCAGTTGTTACCACTTTTTATCCCGTTTATGAATTCACAAAGAATGTTGTGGGTGAGGCTGGAGAAGTATCACTATTAGTACCAGCAGGTACAGAGCCTCATGATTATGAGCCTTCAGCAAAAGATATGTTGAAAATTAATCAATCAGATCTTTTTGTTTATCATAATGATAATATGGAAACTTGGGTAGGAAAGTTGAAAAATACTTTGGGAGAAAAATCGCCCAAGATCATCGAAGGAACAAGAGAAATTGTTTTACTTCCAGGTTCTGATGATGAGCATGAACACTCAGAAAACGAAAGTGATCATCATCATGAGTATGATCCACATACTTGGCTTTCACCAAAGATGGCGATTAAAGAAGTAAAGATAATTGAAGCTCAATTAAAAAAACTCTATCCTAAACAAGCTAATCTTTTCAGTGAAAATGCTGAAAAATATGTTAAAAAATTAAGTAAACTTGATCAAAAATACAGTGAAGAACTAAAAGATGCTAAGCAGAAAAATTTTGTGACTCAACATGCTGCTTTCCGCTATTTAGCATTGGACTATGGTCTTAATCAAGTGTCTATTGCAGGTTTAAATCCTGACAAAGAGCCTTCAGCTAAAAGATTGGGGGAATTAAAAAAATATGTTGAAGCTAATAGTATTCAGTATATTTATTTTGAAAAAAATGCTAATGATAAATTTGCCAAAACACTCGCCAAAGAAGCAAAAGTAAACGTTGAGGTGCTTAATCCATTAGAAAGTTTGACGAAGAAAGAACTTTCAGAAGGCGGGAATTATATCAAAGTTATGGAACAAAATTTAATAGCACTTAAGAAAACAACAGAAACTGAAGGAAAAGACATTCAAGCAGAGGAGAAAAGTAAAGAAGTAAAAACGGTTGCCAATGGTTATTTTACTGATGCTGATGTAAAAAAACGTTCCTTAAGTGATTATAGTGGAAATTGGCAATCTGTCTATCCTCTCTTGGAAAAAGGAACATTAGACCAAGTGTTTGAGCTTAAATCAAAAATTAATAAGGAAATGTCAGCTGCTGACTATAAGGATTATTACACAAAGGGTTATAAAACGGATGTTGACCAAATTTTAATAGATGATAAAACGATGAGTTTCGTTAAAAATGGGGTAAAAGAGAGCTATACATATCAATATAAAGGCTTCAAAATTCTAAACTATAGTAAAGGAAACCGAGGGGTTCGCTATTTATTTGAATCAAATGATCCCAAAGCTGGTGAATTTAAATATGTTCAATTTAGTGATCATAATATTAGCCCCGTAAAGACAAGTCATTTTCATATTTTCCATGGTGGAGAAAGCCAAGAAAAAGTTTTGGCTGAATTAGAAAATTGGCCAACTTATTATCCGAAAAAGTTGACGGGCTTTGAGATTGCTCAAGAAATGATTGCACATTAGTAGCGTGTAATATAAAGATAATTAAATGTTGTTAAATCGTAAAAAAGTTTTTCAGAGCAAACTGAGAAACTTTTTTTTACTACAAATTAGAAATTGCAATAAATTAATTAATTAGTTTACCATTAAGAATAAAAGGGGTAAAGTGAACAATAGATAAAGTTAATAACGGTAGAAGTACTAAATGTAATGAATAGTCTAAAATAGTATTGAAATATATATGTTTTAACAGTTTTGAAATGCATTGACATGAAAACGCTTGTGTGATAAGCTGTAACTTAAACATTACATAAGGAGTTATTATGAAAAAGATACATTTAAATAAATGGAAACATAAGAGTAGTCTTTATCTTATGCTGTTTTGTTTGTCTTTACCATTGGCCTTAACACCCTTAAGTGTCTCGGCAACTGAAACAGAAACTGAAACTGAACAAACAGCACCAACAAGTCAAAAAGATGCTTCTGAAACTACATCTGAAAGTCAAACGGTGGAATCCTCTACTAATGATCAAAACCAAAATAATTCAACGATTTCCTTACCAGAAAGTTCTTCTACTACTAGCTTAGCGCCTTCTGAAAGTCTGACTTCTGATTCAAAAAAATTGGCGCAAAAAGAGGAAGTAGTTGCCTCAACAACGGTTGCTGAACCAAAAGCAGCAGCAAGTTCTACAATCTCTGTACCAGACCCAAATTTAAAACAAACAATTTTATCAACTTTAGGGCTTGCAACGACTGCTGAACTGACTCAGACAGATATGGATAAATTAACGAATTTAACTTTAAATTCAGTAGATATTTATAGCCTAGTTGGACTTGAACATGCAACTAATCTTTCATCAATTTATATTAATGTCAATAACAAAATCACAGATTTTACACCATTAGAATCATTAACCAAACTGACATTTGTTACCTTACAAACTAGTTCATTAACCAGCGATAACTTTCCAAATCTTACAGCAAGTCAGGGTTTGACAAATTTGTCAATTGGTGGGACTAGTGTGGATAATTCTGTATTAGCAAAAATTGTTAATTTAAAAGCTTTAGTAAGACTTTATATGGATAGTAATATGAATATTACAAACATTGAGCCATTAAAAGTTCTTCCGAATCTAAAGAGTCTTAGTGTTCAATTTTGTGGAATCACAGATTTTACTGTCATCAAAGATTTTCCAATAATGTCTGACTTGGCAGCATTTGGCCAAAATACTGGAAGAAATGATCCTCCAACTACGGTGACAAGATCGAGCTTGAAATATAATGAAGATGAGCAAAGTGTTTATATTCCATTTTCAATGATGCCTAATCGAATGACGAATTTTGATGGTTATATTCCACCTTTTTCAACTTCAAACTCTGCCAGTAATACTTATTTTGATTTTAATGGAACTCAACTTCCAGCCAGTCGTTTGCAAATAGATGACAATGGAATCACTATCAATTCAGTTAGTCCTGAAGAATATCAAGGAATAAAATCTTTTGAGTATAATGCTCGTTTAAATAACCCAGCAGGAACGTATGCAGTTCCCGATGGCTATACGTTTTATGCAATATCCTCAGGTACTTATTTACATCAATTTGATGTCGTTGATGATGGAGCACCAGTCACGGTTAAGTATCAAGATGAAAATGGTCAAGAACTAGCACCGTCAGAAGTTTTAAATGGCTATGTAGGAGCAACTTATAATTCAAAAGAACTAAGTTTCCAAGGATACTCTTTAATTAAAGTGGATGGAGATGCGACCGGTAAATTTACGGATAGTCCTCAAACAGTAACTTATATTTATCAGAAAAATGCTAAGATACTTGGTCAAGTGACGGTCAAGTATATAGATACAGATGGTAAATCACTTTTCGGTGATGTTATTCAGACAGGGAATATTGGTGAAACTTATCATACAGAAAAGAAAGAACTAACTGGTTATACTTTCAAGAATATAATTGGTAATGCCTCTGGCCGATATACTAATAGCCCTCAAACAGTAACTTACGTTTATGAGAAAAATGCTAATCCTAATAAACCAGAAGAAGTTATTCCAGATTCTAGTAATAAAAATAATTTAAATCCAGACTCTAGGGAGAATGAAACAACGAAAGGGTCTAAGACTGTTAAAGATAAAGAATCAGTTGTAACTTCTAAAGAAAAGAATCTACCTGAAACAGGTGATAAAGAACAAGGAATGAAAAAAATTACTTTGTTTGGTTCTTTCTTACTTATACTTGGTTCACTTGTGCTATTTATTCGATTTAGAAAAGTAGATTAATTATAACAATTATTTTATAAGAGCTTTGTTTTCTTAGCTCTTTTTTAATTAATATTGATAAAAAAGGAGGGGCAATGGTTGGAGAAGTTGTTTTAGTCAATGCCTATAAAAAATTTTTTAGAGAATATTTTAATTTTAAAGGTAAAACGAGTCGGCTGGATTTTTGGTATGTCATATTAAGTTTATTAATACTTTCGATCATTCCAACAGTCATTTTATCTTACTTAATTTTTGGTTCTTTAATGAATATTTCAGGTGGAGGAAATGTTCAAGAAATAATGGAGAGTACATTTCTTAATATACCAATTTTTATTATTGGAATCATCTATTTGTTTTTACTTATCCCAGTTATTACAATGACTGTTAGAAGATGGCGTGATGTCGGGTTAAGAGCAAGTGGCATAATTTTGATATTCTGTTTATTGGTGCTGATTGTGATTCTAGGTTTTATAATTCATCTGAAACAAAATATAATTATTGATGTTCTTATCGTTATAAGTTCAGCGATGTTTTTGATTACTTTAATGCCTTCCCAAATATGTTGTACTAATTCTAAAAATAGGATTAGTCAATTCTTTCTTTGCTCAAAAGGCGAAAGATAGTTTTATGTGAAGAAAAAAAGAAGAATTCTGCCGAATAGAATTCTTCTTTTTTATAAGTATTAACTTTATTTGACTTTCAAGGATTTCGACTTTTCTAAGAGGAAAGGTCTTAGGTAGCCCACTGTATTTGATAAAGGAAGCACATCTGGACTTAAATTGATGTTTAATTCATTTATGAGGTAGTTTCTTCGTGTTATAATTCTTTGCCATAGTTCGGGATATTCATTTTTAAGTTCATTTTTAAGTGACTGATCAGCAATAGCTACGCATTCTTCAGCACTTACGCCTGCTAAACCTTCTACAGATGGAATAATGTCAATTTGAAAAATCATTCCACTAGCAATTTTCACTTTTGAATTTTTATAGAAAGGAGAGGCCATCCATTCTTCATCAGCGACATAGTGCCCTGGATTTAAATGCCAATTGTAATTTGCTTTTGGCAAATTATCATCAATCATTTTATAGAAATCATTTCCCGACATCCCGATGGAAATATTTTCTAACCATGAAACGACTCCTTTATAATAAGGAATGACAATATCAGTGAGATAATGCTTTTGGTTATCTGGCAATTCTTTTTCTTCATTGACTAAAAAACCGGTTCGACTAGACAAGCCTCCTTTGAAACCTGTTGTCATTGAAATTGGTTCTCCAAAGTTTATTTTTTTATAGGTTGGATAGAAGTTGGCTTTTTTAAATCTTTCTCCAGAAGCTGCAATTGTAATTACAGAATGGGCTTGCCCTTCGTCAGAGAGTATTGCGCCAATTTCACTTTCTTTCATTCCTATTTTAAGCTGATTCATGGCATTTAGAATGCAACGAGAGGCAAGATTAGCTCCATATTCATAATGCGCGAGTTCGTTTGCATTGTTTATCGTCCGAATTCCTTTTGGACCAATGAGGAGTTGAGCAGCGTTAGTTAAAATTGTATCTGTTGAGAGTGAATTCTTTACTGCGTCTACGATAAAGTAGGGAAGATCAAATAATTCTGAAGGCTCTTCATTTTGTGTTGTAAACATCTTCCAGCCAATCAAGCCAATTTTTTTGTTTTTATAAAGTTCTAACTCCTTAAAAATCTGAGTTAGACTTTTTTCGTTATCCATGGGTTGATTTGGCAAAGAAAATTGAGGGTAATGAATAAGGTTAGCTTCAATTCTTGAGTGTTTAGACATTTTTAAATTCTCATTACCCAAAACAAGCGTGGCTTTATTATTTTTATCAATAATGAGTAATCCTTCCTCAAAACGTGGAATAAATCCAGTAAAGTATTCAAAATTGCTGCCATGTTCTTTGTCTGCATAGATAATTAATGCATCGTATTGTTCTTTAGCCATTATTGTTAAAAGCTTTTCTTTTCGGTCCTTTAATGTTTTGTCAGTTAGTGTAACCGGTGGAACATTATTAAAGAGCTTTGGTTCGTTTATTTTTTCGTAAACAATTTCTTTATTCATTTATAGTCACCACTTTCACATTATTATCATTTAAATTATTCATCAATTCACCTTCAATTTTTTCATCGGTGATGAGATAGTCTATTTCTTTTAAATCACAAATTTTAAAGAATCCTTCTTTATTAAGTTTGGTATGATCTGCTAAGGCTATGACTTGCTTTCCTTGTTGAATCATTTTTCTTTTGACGAGGCCTTCCTCTTCAGTATGAATAAATAAACCATTATTAGAAAGAGCGAAAACGCCTAAAATTGTAAAATCAACTTGATATTGAGAGAGTTTTTCAACGGTTTCCGCGCCGTACAAGAATAGTTGATTCTTGTTTAATTTTCCGGGAAGAAGTTGTACAGTTGCCTTCTCATACTTCGAAAGTAATATTGCATTGGTGAGGGAGTTTGTGATGGTTGAGATAGAGAAGTTATCAAGTTGTTTTATAGCAGCTTCGACGGTTGTTGATGAATCAAAAATAAGAGTGCTATGATCTTTTATGAGATTTTTTATTTTACTTGCTATTTTTTTCTTTAAACTGTTGGAAATATTTGAGCGTTCTTCATAATTCAAAATCTCAGCCTCTTTGCCGATTGGAATTGCTCCACCATGAACTCGATGCAATTTTTTTCTGGATTCTAACTTTATTAAATCTCTCCTAATTGTATCTTTTGAAACTTCAAGTTTTTGAGCTAGAAAATCAATTGTGGCACTGCCTTCTTTATCAATGATTTGGCTAATTTTGGATAGTCTTTCTTCTAATAACATTCTCTCTCCTTTTTAACTATCATAACACAGTACACGAAAATAAGCAATAAGTTGCAATTGTTTAATCGAAAATATGCTAAAAATGCAAGTTAATGCAAAATGTTTATTTATCTTATTATTATAAATATATAATCGTTTTAGTTTTTGTTGTCATGTTATAATAATTATAATATCAATATGGAGAATGAAGTAAGAATGAAAAAAAGTAAGTTAAAGAAAATTTTAGGTTTTTCGGGAGTGGTAATACTGATAATTGCTACGTTTATATTTTTTTACCTTAAGACGAATAGCTATCATCCCACTTCAGAAGCTTTAAAAATTTCACAAAAAGCTGAAGTTCAGAATGATACCCTTGTATTTAAAGGAAATCCTAAAAAAACAAGCATTATCTTTTATCAGGGGGCTCTAGTAGATAATAAAAGTTATAGTATTTGGGCAAATAAACTTGCTAAAGCAGGATATACGGTTTATCTAATAAAAGAACCTTTAAATTTAGCAGTGTTTAATCCAGATAAAGCTTCCTCAATTATTAAAACGAATAAAATCAATAATTATGTGGTCGGTGGCCATTCATTAGGTGGGGTAATTGCAAGTCGGTTTGCAGAAAAAAGAATATCTGATTCATCATTAAGAGGAGTTTTCTTTTTAGCTAGTTATCCTGATAAAAAAGGAAGTCTAACTAATTTTAATGGAGGAATATTATCTATAGTTGGTTCTCAAGATGGGGTCCTAAACTGGTCATCATATCAAAAGGCGAAACAATATCTTCCACAACAAACGAAGTATATTACTATAGAAGGTGGAAACCATAGTGGATTTGGGAGCTATGGTTTTCAAAAAGGAGATAAAAAGGCGTCAATTTCTAATCTTCAACAGCAAGAAGCAATCTTTCAAACATTAAATAATTGGCTTATAAGACTAGATTAGATATTTTATACTAATAGTAAAAGGACTTCATTATGACCTCTAAATCTTTTTTGATATAATCGATATATTACCCTTAAAGTAGAGGAGAAATAATGAATTTAGAAATAAAAAATGTATCTAAAACTTTACCGGAATATCGTCAAGTCATAGATTTAGTTAAAAATTCTTTTCCTAAAGAAGAACAATATCCAATTTGGTTGCTAAAACTTTGGGCCTTGAAGAAAAATGTACATTTTTGGGCGTTCTATCAAAATGATGAATTTTGTGGTATTTCTTACCTTGTGAGTCATGAAGAAATGACTTTTGTTTTATATTTAGCAGTTAATAATCAGGTTCAGTCTAAAGGTTATGGTTCAGCGATTTTAGAAACTTTAAAAGAAAAATTTTCAGGTAAAAATATTACTTTGAACATTGAGAGACTTGATCCGAGTGCAGATAATTATGAACAGAGAGTAAAACGTCTAAAATTCTATAAAAAGAATGGTTTTTATGATACAGACTACACAATTACTGATAGGGGAGAAACTTTCTTAACTTTGACAACATCACCCTCTTTCTCTGTAGAGGTTTTTAAAAAGGTCTTAAGAGAATTAACTTTGGGTCTTGATTTATTAAAAATCGGAAAATCTGAATCCTGAAAATTGAGGATTACAAAAAAAGTTGAAAAATGCTAAAATGGATAAGGTAATCTTTGTCCATTTTTTATATTCTTTTGGGTTTAAAAGAGGGCAAAAATTAGAATTCAAATTTGTATTCTTTTAGTAGAATAAAAACTCAGCTAAGTCTTGATTCTTATCTGAATGTGAAATTATAAATATATAAAAGCTGTAGAGATTACAGTTGATTTGAGGAGTATTAATATGGTGATACAATGGTTTCCTGGGCATATGTCCAAAGCACGTCGTCAGGTGCAAGAAAATTTAAAATATGTTGATTTTGTGATTGAATTGGTTGATGCTCGTCTCCCTATTTCTTCACGTAATCCGATGTTGGGGCAAATTATTGGAGATAAACCAAGAATTATTGCTTTAAATAAAGCTGATTTAGCTGATTCTAATGCAGTAGCACAATGGATTGAATATTTTGATGAACAAGGTTTTATAACTTTAGCCATTAATTCTAAAGAAGAATATACAGCAAAAAGATTAACTGTTGCTGCTAAAAAATTGATGGCTGATAAGGTCGCTCATGATAAGGAGCGCGGCATTGCTCATACTACTTTGCGAACAATGATTATCGGAATTCCGAATGCAGGGAAGTCAACTTTGATGAATCGCTTAGCAGGTAAAAAAGTTGCAGTGACTGGGAACCGTCCAGGGGTAACTAAGGGTCAACAATGGATTCGAACCAATAAAGAATTAGAATTATTGGACACACCAGGTATTCTTTGGCCAAAATTTGAAGATCAACTTGTTGGTTTAAAATTAGCTTTGACTGGGGCAATTAAGGATGATTTATTGCCAATGGATGAGGTAACAATTTTTGGATTAAATTATTTTTTGAAGAACTATCGAACAGTCACAATGAAACGATATAAAATGACAGAAGAAGATTTGGAGCTTGAAATTCCAGACTTAATTATGGAGCTGACTGCAAGATTTGGTTTCCGTGATGATTATGATCGTTTCTATAATATGTTTGTCAAAGATGTCCGGGATGGAAAACTGGGCTTGTTCTGTTTGGACGAAGTCGGAGTTGACGGACTTTGATTTTATTATCGTGTGATTAATGACAGATTTGCAGTATCAATAACATAAATAATATTATGTAAAATTACTGACAGAAAAGCTGTCAATAATTTTTGAGAGTTGGTGAGTAAAATGGGACAAACCATTAAAGAAATTAAAGCGACCTTAGCCAAACTGACAGACTTGTCAGCAAAAGAATTCTTAGTATATGAAGCAGATGAACGGGCTGGGGTTCAAGCAGCACTTAAAAGTAGGAAAAAACAAATTTTAGCAGAGTTAGCAGAAGAGGCTCGTTTGGAACAAATGTTGGAATTTGAGAAAGAACTTTATGGTCAAGAAATTCAATTAATTGCAGGTATTGATGAAGTTGGTCGTGGACCACTTGCTGGTCCTGTAGTGACTGCGGCAGTCATTTTACCTAAAAATTGTAAAATTCAGGGTTTAAATGATAGTAAAAAAGTGGCAAAATCAAAATATCATGCTATTCTATCCGAAATTCAAGAAAAAGCTTTAGCAATAGGAATTGGGATTGTTGATGCGGAAAAAATTGATGAAGTAAATATTTATGAGGCAACAAAAATTGCAATGATTCAGGCAGTATCAAAATTATCTGTTAAACCTGAACACCTCTTAATTGATGCTATGGTTTTGGATTTACCTATTGCACAGACAAAAATTATTCACGGAGATGCTCGCTCAGCCTCGATTGCGGCGGCTTCAATTGTTGCTAAAGTAACTCGTGATGAAATGATGAAAGAGTTTGCTCGTGAATTTCCTGAGTATGATTTTGAACATAATGCAGGTTATGGAACAGCAAAACATCTTGAAGCTCTAACAAAATATGGTATCACAAGAATTCATCGCAAGTCCTATGAGCCGATTAAAACAATGGTCAATTTTAAATCGTAGATTCTGTCAGTAAAAATATGTAAAACGTGAACGTTATCTGTTCACGTTTTTTTGCTGACAGGTCTGTCAGTAATTATTTAGACTATTCTTTTTTAATAAAAAACTAATTTTATATTAACCTAAATGACATAATAAATAAAGAGAGTTTTTTATAGAATTAGTTACTAATAAAATATTCGAAATTGGTATAGTTACATCTGTTATAATTTCCAATATTTTTTAATAATAATTATTTTAACAAAAGACTTATATCAAAATTCTAATAGAGCAGATGATGAGCCCAGTATAAGCTTTCACACTGTTTTTATTAATAGCCTAAGAGAAATATAAAGTAATATAAATGTTTTTTATTATAAATTATGTAAGATATACTTTTTGTATGAACTGGTATAAATTTGACGATTAAGTCCTAAATAAGTTATAATCTCAATTGCGTAATTTCTTAAATCCAGAAATAACAGCTACATTGACATACTGATTAAAGAGTATAGCCAATGAACTGTTATAAATCTTGAAAAACAATAAAAATAATAGTTTGGGGGATGTTGAGAATGTATAAAAAATATGGAGATTGTTTTAAAAAGTTACGAAACCAAAAGAATTTAGGATTATCATACTTTAGTAAATTAGGAATAGACCGTTCAAATATATCTAGATTTGAACATGGAAAGTGTATGATGAGTTTTGAGCGCATAGATTTGATGTTAGAAGAAATGCAAGTGCCATTAGCTGAGTACGAATTGATAGTAAATAATTATATGCCGAATTTCCAAGAATTTTTTATATTAGAATTGGAAAAAGCTGAATTTAGTCAAAATCGAGATAAAATAAAAGAGTTATATTCTGAGGTTAAAGAAACAGGGAATCATTTACTGACGATTACCGTTAAAACGAAGCTTGGGACTATTAGTCAGACAGAAGTTAAGGAAATTGAAACTTATCTTTGTAATATTGAAGAGTGGGGATATTTTGAACTAACTTTATTCTATTTTGTATCTGATTATCTCAATGTCAATCAATTAGAATTGCTGCTTTTTAACTTTGACAAAAGATGTGAAAATTACTGTAGAGTCTTAAAATATAGAAGGAGACTATTGCAAATAGCCTATAAAAGCGTTGCGATATACGCGGCTAATGGAGAAAGAACAAAAGCCGAAAATATTTTAGAAATGACTAAAAAATATCGGACTGTAGGTGTTGATTTATATTCTGAAGTATTAAGACATCTTGCCAGAGGTATCATTATTTTTAATTTTGAAAATGCAGAAGTGGGAGAAGAAAAAATAAATTATGCGCTTGAAACTTTGGAAGAATTTGGAGGAATGAAGATAAAAGAATTCTATCAGAAAAAAATGGAAAAGTATTTGAAAAAGTCAATTTAGTCTCTTTTAAGCTGTTGCTTTAAAGCAACAGTTTAAAAGAGATTTTTTTTATTCTGGAGCATATACTAGAAAATGAAGATGAGTTGTATGAGGCTATATAACATGTCTTTTAAAAAATTCAATCATAAATATAAGGAGGTATGATGAATCAAAAAAAAATATCATTATTCGGTTTTTTTGCATTAACCGCTTCAATGGTTTTGACTGTCTATGAGTATCCAACTTTTGCCACGTCAAAATTACATTTGGTGTTCTTTTTACTTCTCGGAGGACTACTCTGGTTTTTGCCCGTAGCGCTCTGTGCAGCAGAAATGGCGACGGTTGAAGGTTGGAAAAATGGTGGAATTTTTAGTTGGGTGAGCCAAACTTTAGGGGAGCGCTTTGGTTTTGCAGCCATATTTTTTCAGTGGTTCCAAATTACAGTTGGCTTTGTCACTATGATCTATTTCATTTTAGGGGCCCTCTCTTATGTGTTAAATTTTCAGGCACTTAATACAGATCCATTGATTAAATTTATTGGTTTACTAATCATTTTTTGGGGATTGACATTTTCTCAGTTAGGTGGGACACAAAGAACTGCTAAATTGGTAAAAGCTGGTTTCGTAGTTGGGATAGTGATTCCATCAATTATCTTGTTTGGATTAGCTGCAGCATATTTTATCGGAGGTAATCCTATAGAGATACCAATTAATAAGCATGCTTTTGTCCCAGATTTTTCACAAGTATCAACTTTAGTAGTTTTTGTTTCTTTTATTCTTGCTTATATGGGGGTAGAAGCTTCAGCTTCGCACATTAATGAACTTGAAAATCCAAAGAGAAATTATCCCTTAGCAATGATTTTATTAGTAATATTAGCTATTTCTTTAGATGCCATAGGTGGATTTTCTGTAGCAGCGGTTATTCCTCAAAAAGACTTATCATTAAGTGCAGGGGTAATTCAAACTTTTCAAACGTTAATCTTACATTTTAATCATCATTTGGGATGGTTAGTTAAAGTAATTGCACTAATGATTGCCTTTGGGGTTATGGGAGAAGTGAGTTCATGGGTTGTTGGTCCTTCTAGAGGGATGTTTGCAGCAGCACAAAGAGGCTTATTACCAAAATTTTTACGTAAAACAAATACGCATGAAGTCCCTGTTCCTTTAGTTATGATTCAAGGAATCATTGTTACACTTTGGGGCGCTGTATTAACTTTTGGAGGAGGAGGAAATAATTTATCTTTCTTAGTTGCCATTTCACTGACAGTAGTGATTTATTTGGTAGGTTATCTCTTATTCTTTATTGGTTACTTTGTTTTAATCTATAAAAAACAAAATTTAAAGCGCACTTATAATGTTCCAGGTAAAAGAGTTGGAAAAACAATCATTGCGGGAATTGGATTTTTATTATCAATTTTTGCTCTATTTATTTCCTTTGTTCCTCCAGCATCAATTGCGAAAAATGAGACTCATACTTACCAAATGATACTTCTTATAAGTTTTGTTGTGACCGCTATCTTGCCATTTATTGTTTATGAATTGCATGATAAAAGGGGACATGATACTATTGAAGAACCAAGGCACTTTAAAGCAAGAGATGTGAACCCCGCGATTTATCCAGCAGCTCGTGGTGAGCATCATATTATTAAAAAAGAAGAACATATCTTAAAACATTAAAAAATTGGAGGATGTACCTATGTTATACGGAAAAGAAAATCGCGATGAAGCAGAGTTCTTGGAACCAATTTTTGGTTCAGAAAGTGAACAAGTGGATTTGCCTAAATATAAATTAGCTCAAAAATCAATTGAGCCTCGAGTGGCCTATCAGTTAGTTCAAGATGAAATGTTAGATGAAGGGAACGCTCGTTTAAATTTAGCCACATTCTGTCAAACTTATATGGAACCTGAAGCAGTCAAACTAATGAGTCAGACCTTGGAAAAAAATGCGATTGATAAATCGGAATATCCAAGAACAACTGAAATTGAAAACCGTTGCGTCAACATGATTGCTGACCTTTGGAATGCGAGTGAAAAAGAAAAATTTATGGGGACTTCAACGATTGGTTCTTCAGAAGCTTGTATGCTTGGTGGAATGGCCATGAAGTTTTCTTGGCGCAAGCGAGCAGAAAAATTAGGATTAGATATTAATGCGAAAAAGCCAAACTTAGTTATTTCATCTGGTTATCAAGTTTGCTGGGAAAAATTCTGTGTTTATTGGGATATTGAAATGCGAGAAGTGCCAATGGATAAAGAACATATGTCAATCAATTTGGACAAGGTGATGGATTATGTTGATGAGTACACGATTGGGGTAGTTGGTATTATGGGGATTACTTATACTGGTCGTTATGATGATATCAAAGCTTTGGATAATTTGATTGAAGAATATAATAAACAGACAGACTATAAAGTTTATATTCACGTAGATGCTGCTTCAGGAGGACTTTATGCTCCCTTTGTTGAGCCAGAACTTGAGTGGGATTTCCGTTTGAAAAATGTCATTTCAATCAATACCTCAGGCCATAAATATGGTTTAGTTTATCCTGGTGTAGGTTGGGTTTTGTGGCGTGACAAAAAATATTTACCAGAAGAATTAATTTTTAAAGTAAGTTATCTTGGAGGAGAACTACCAACGATGGCCATTAATTTTTCTCACAGTGCCTCTCAATTAATTGGTCAATATTATAATTTTGTACGTTATGGATTTGATGGATATAAAGCTATTCATGAGAGAACACATAAAGTAGCCATGTTTTTAGCAAAAGAAATTGAAAAAACTGGAATGTTTGAAATTATGAACGATGGGTCACAATTGCCAATTGTCTGCTATAAATTAAAAGAAGATTCAAATCGAGGTTGGAATCTTTATGATTTGGCGGACCGTTTATTAATGAAGGGATGGCAAGTGCCTGCTTATCCACTTCCTAAAAATTTGGAAAATGAAATCATTCAACGTTTAGTGATTCGAGCAGATTTTGGGATGAATATGGCATTTAACTATGTTCAAGATATGCAAGAAGCGATTGATGCTTTAAATAAGGCTCATATTCTATATCATGAAGAGCCTGAAAATAAAACATATGGCTTTACTCACTAAAAAAACCGATATTCATCTTATGAAAAAATAAAAGCGATATAGTTAATCTATATCGCTTTTATTTTGATGATAATTTTTGTTTTTTCTATTTAGTCATAAGTCTGTCAGTGATTATTTTTCATAATATTTATCTAAAATCTCCATTTTTAAAGGAGTAATCTTAGATAATGGGGCTGTTAAACTTGTTCTTAAGAAGAGTTTGTCTTCAATGTTGATAATTCCTAAATATTTAAGTTGAGGATAATTTGCATTAACTTCCATAATCTGATTTTTTCTTTCAGTCAGATTTTCACTTGTTACTGGCACATCAAGATTAACAGTTCTTTCTTTGTATGAGTAGTTTTTGAGGGCAGCAATATTTCGATTAGGAATAAAAGTCGTTGCGCCATCAGCGCCAATTACTGTAATTGAACGAATTCCTACAGTTTTTACTACCCCTTCGATGTCAAGGCCAGCAAAAGCCACAGTATCTCCAACGTTGATTTGATGTTCAACGATAATAAAGAAGCCATTGATAATATCAGCGACTAAATCTCGCCCAGCAAAACCTAGAGCAACTCCGAGAATACCAGCACCAGCAAGGATATTTGCAACAGGAATTCCGATGACTCCTAGAACAGTATAGATATAAAGAAAAACTGTAAGATAATGGATGGCACTGGTTGTCAGTCGAGAGAGGGTTAAAATTCTCGAAGTATCTGTCCATTTTTGCTCACTATAATTTTTAAATAAGCGTTTAACGATACGAGAGCCGGCTTGATAGAGAATAAAAAAAAGAATACTAATTAATAAAATTGTAATTGCTTTATCTAATAAAAATAAACCAAAATCTTCCCAGTTTGTTTTTAATAAGTTCATTTTTGCTCCTTTGTTCAGTAATTTTATAAATTCATTTATAGAGAAATTGACTATATTTGAAAAAATTGTTTGAACTTTTACTGAATTTCATGAATATTTTCTTGTTTTATGTTACAGAAAATAATATAATCTATTATAACAAAAAAATTTGGAGGATGTTATGGCAATTAATTTAGACTGGGAAAATTTAGGATTCAGCTATCGGAACTTACCTTTTCGTTATATCGCTCGTTTTAAAGATGGAAAATGGAGTGCTGGAGAACTAACAGGAGATAATCAACTTCATATTAGTGAATCATCACCTGCTTTGCATTATGGTCAACAAGGTTTTGAAGGATTAAAAGCCTATCGAACAAAGGATGGTTCAATCCAACTTTTCCGTCCTGACCAAAATGCTGCTCGTTTGCAAAATACGGCGCGTCGACTTTGCATGGCAGAAGTTCCAACTGAAATGTTTATTGATGCAGTTAAACAAGTGGTGAAAGCCAACGAAGATTTTGTGCCTCCTTACGGAACGGGTGCAACGCTCTATCTCCGTCCACTTTTGATTGGGGTTGGTGACGTTATTGGGGTGAAACCTGCTGATGAATATATTTTCACCGTTTTTGCTATGCCGGTTGGTTCTTATTTTAAAGGCGGATTGGCTCCTTCAAAATTTGTAATTTCAAGAGATTATGATAGGGCAGCTCCACTTGGTACAGGTGGTGCCAAAGTTGGAGGAAATTATGCAGCTTCTTTACAAGCAGAAGTTGGTGCCAAAGCTTCAGGCTATGCAGATGCAATTTATCTTGACCCAAGCACACATACTAAAATTGAAGAAGTCGGGGCAGCAAATTTCTTTGGAATTACAGCCGATAATGAATTTATCACACCATTGAGTCCATCAATCTTACCTTCAATTACTAAATATTCTCTTCTTTATTTAGCTGAACATCGTTTGGGACTCAAAGCGATTGAGGGTGAAGTTTATGCCAAAGATTTAGGTAAATTTGTTGAAGCAGGAGCTTGTGGCACAGCAGCAATTATCTCTCCAATTGGTCGTATTGACGATGGAGAAGATTCTTATATTTTCCATTCAGAAACAGAAGTAGGACCAACGGTTAAACGTTTATATGATGAGTTGGTTGGCATTCAGTTTGGTGATGTTGAAGCACCAGAAGGCTGGATTGTTAAAGTTGATTAATTTAAAAAGCTAAAGAATACTCTTTAGCTTTTTTATTTTGAAATAAATAATTTATCTTTTTTAATCCATTCTTGATCCTCTGTTCGAATTGGGCGAATCACTTGGCAAGGATTACCAGCAGCAATCACATTTTCTGGAATATCTTTGGTAACGACGCTTCCTGCACCAATAATACTATTGTCACCAATGCTTACACCAGGAAGAAGGCTGACATTTGCCCCCAACCAGACTTGGTTCCCAACCGTAATTGGCTTTGAATAGACCCCGCCAGCAGTTCTTAAACTTGGATCTTCCGAATGATTGGCAGCAAATAAACCACAGCGGGGACCAAAGTAAACATTATTGCCAATCGTGACCTGATTACAGTCTAAAATAATCATATCATGATTAATGAGGACATTATCGCCAATTCTTATATTGAAGCCAAATTCACAGCGAAAATTAGATTCAATATAAGGATTTTTACCTAAATGTTCAAAAAGATTCTCTAAGATTTCTGGATGATAACCCTCATTGTTATTAATTTTTTGATTATAACGGCGGCTTTCAAAAAGGGCATGGTTACGATATTCAGACAAGTCTAAATCGGCGTCATCGTATGTTTTTCCTGAATTAATTAGTGTCTTTAATTGTTTCTTATTCATTCTTTTATCTTACAATTTTAGTCTCTTTTAGTCAATTGTAAGGGTTTTTATATTTTTGATAAAGCTACTAAAAATTACATTTATATATAATTGTCAGAATATATTGATATTTCATCGAAATTTTAGTAGAATAAAAGAACCAAATTGTAAAATAAAAGAGGTTGTGTTATGAATAAAAAAGCTAAACAAGCCATGAAAACGACACTTTGGCAGCCTGATTTTGAATCGGATGCTTGTGGAATGGGCTTCATTGCCCAAATTGACGGTAAAGCTAGTCACCTTTTAGTTGAGAGAGCGCTGACCATGTTAACAAGGATGAATCATCGTGGTGGAACGGGTGCTGAACCAGAAACAGGTGATGGGGCAGGTATTTTACTTGCTTTGCCTGACGAATTCTTTCGTAAAATTGCAAAAGAACATGATGTAGAATTACCAAAACTTGGTGATTATGCCGTAGGGCAATTTTTCTTATCACGTAAGGAAAATAAAAAACATCAAGAATTAGAAGCGATTAAGGCAGCTGTTAAGGCTCAAGGATATGAAGTCTTATTCACGCGCACAGTTCCTTTTAATTTTGAAGCATGTGGAGCAACGGCTCAAGGAATTATGCCGTCTTTTGTTCAAGTTTTTATTGAGAAAAAATCATCTGAAAAAGCTGTCAGCGAAATTTCTAATTTTGAAAATGATTTATTTATTATCAGACGAAATCTTGAAAAACGTTTTGACGAAGAGGAATTATATATTTGTTCATTATCTAGTCAGACGGTTGTTTATAAGGGAATGCTTCACGCGTATCAAGTAAAACTCTTTTATCCTGATTTGTCTGATGAAGATTTCAAAAGTCATATTGCACTAACACATAGCCGTTTTTCTACCAATACTTTTCCCTCTTGGAATCGGGCTCAACCTTTTCGTTTTCTAGCACATAATGGCGAAATTAACACGCTTCGTGGAGCTGAAAACTGGATGAAAGTTAACGATATTGAAATGTACAATGTAGAAAATTCTGATTCAGCCAAATTAGAAAATTGTATGGAGTATTTCTATCGAAATGGTCGAGAACTTCCAGAAAGTTTACTGACCATGATTCCTGAGGCTTGGGGAGAACAAACTGGCTTAAGTCCAGAATTGAAAGCTTTTTACGAATATTCAACTGCTCATATTGCGCCTTGGGATGGACCGGCAGCTTTAGTATTTACTGACGGAAAAACCGTTGGGGCAAGACTTGATCGGAATGGTTTAAGACCAAGTCGTTATCTTGTGACAAAGGATAATTTTATCATTCTGTCAAGCGAATCTGGTGTGGTTGATATCCCAGCCGATGAAATCATTGAAAAATCAGTTCTTGGACCTGGTAACATGTTGTTAGTAAATACTGACGAAGGAAAAATTATTCGTAATGAAGAAGTCAAGAGTTATTATGCTAATAAATATCCCTACCAAGAATTTCTGTCAGCAGGTTTGAAAAAACTGTCAGCACTGACAGAAAGTGAAAAAACAAATCCAATTCCGTCAGCAAAAATGAATACCTTATGGAAATTATTTGGTTATACTGACGAAGTCATTCGGACAGTGCTTTTACCAATGGCGGAATCAGCCAATGAACCTACAATTTCAATGGGCTTTGATGCTCCTTTGGCAGTTTTATCTGATCAATCTCAATCACTTTATAATTTCTTCAAACAACAATTTGCTCAAGTGACCAATCCGCCAATTGATGCGATTAGGGAACAAATTGTCATTGGAACAGAAACCTATTTGGGAGAAGATGGGAATCCAGCAAAAATCACAGGTGAAAATGTCCGTAAGTTAAAATTAGACAGTCCAGTCCTTTCAACGGCTGACTTTGAAAAAATCTTAGCATTGAAGGAAGAACATTATCATACAGAAATTATTTCCACCCTTTATGATAAGGATGACCTTTTAGAAAATGCATTGAACAAACTCTTTTATAAGGCAGAAAGTTTGATTAATCAAGGAACAACTATTATCGTGCTTTCTGACCGTGACTTTGCTGAAAATAAAGTGCCGATGCCTATTTTACTTGCTTTGTCAGGACTTTATCATTATATGTTAGGACGTCATAATGCGTCTAAATTTGCAATTATTGTAGATACAGCTGAGGTGTGCGAAGTTCATCAATTTGCAGCGCTTGTAGGCTATGGCGTATCAGGAATTCATCCTTATGGTGCATATGCAACCCTTTCAGACTGGGGTATGGGAGCACCTGAACAACTTGAAAATTTCCGTCATGCGGCAGAAAAAGGTATTGTTAAGGTCATGAGCCGCATGGGAATTTCAACAATTGTCGGTTATAAAGGGGCTCAACTTTTTGAAGCAATTGGTTTATCTAAAGAAGTCGTTGACAAGTACTTCACAGGTACGAGTACAAGAATTGGTGGACTTTCTCTTGCCCAAATTGAGGACGAATATCGTTTGCGATATGAGAAAGCTTATGGACATCGAGCACAGGATTTATTGGAAACAGGCGGTTCTTTCCAATACCGGGCGGATGAAGGAGAACATCATATCTATGACCCACAAATGATTTACCAAATTCAAAATGCTGTCCGTCAAAATGATTTTGAAAAATATAAAAAATATAGTCAGTATCTAAATGATATTGCTCTAAAAACGCCGACAAGCTTACGTCACACTTGGAAAATCAAATCTGATCGGAAGTCCATTCAGATGAGCGAAGTAGAACCAGCTCGTGAAATTGTTAAACGTTTCAAAATTGGGGCCATGTCATTTGGATCATTGTCACAAGAGGCTCACGAATGTATTGCTCAAGCCATGAACTCTATTGGTGCAAAATCCAATTCGGGTGAAGGTGGTGAAAATGCAAAACGCTATGGCACAATCAATAATTCTAAAATTAAACAAGTCGCCTCTGGACGATTTGGTGTGTCAGCTGCTTATTTAATGTCTGCCGAAGAGATTCAAATTAAAATTTCGCAAGGTGCTAAGCCAGGTGAAGGTGGGCAATTGCCAGGTAAAAAAGCTTTTCCTTGGGTGGCAGAAGTTCGAAACTCAACTCCAGGGGTAAGTTTAATTTCACCACCGCCTCATCATGATATTTATTCCATTGAAGATTTGTCGCAACTTATTTTTGACTTGAAAAAAATTAATCCTTATGCAAAAATCAACGTTAAGTTGGTTTCATCGACTGGTGTTGGAACAATTGCTACAGGATGTGTTAAGGCAGGAGCTGATAAAGTTGTTATTTCTGGTTATGATGGTGGAACTGGAGCAAGTCCTAGAAACTCAACAAGAGATGCAGGTCTCCCTTGGGAAATGGGACTGGCAGAAGCACATCAAACGCTTAGTTTGAACAATTTACGTGACCGAATGATTTTGGAAACTGATGGTAAAGTAGTCACAGGTCGAGATATTGCGATTGCTGCAATGCTAGGTGCTGAAGAATATTCATTTGGTAGTTTAGCTTTGGTTGCGATTGGATGTATCATGACAAGAAATTGTCATTTAAATACTTGTCCCGTAGGTATTGCCACACAAAATCCTAGATTAAGAGCAAATTTTTCTGGAAAACCAGAGCACATTGTACGTTTAATGGAATTTATGGCTGAGGAAGTTCGAGAACTTTTAGCCGAACTTGGTTTTAGAACAATCAATGAATTGGTAGGTCATGCCGAGCTCTTGCAAGCTAAAGAAGATTTACCAGCTAAAATGCGAGGTTTGGACTTTAGCCGTATGCTTGGTCATGCCTTACCGATTGCAACAAGACATAGTGATCCTTTTGCTAATCCTCGTGCTTGGAAAGAGTTAGACCAATTTACGGAGGCTACACTTAATAATGGTTCTCAAGCAACGGTTCATGGCACGATTAAAAATATTAATCGAACAACGACCGCGCGGATGGCAGGTTGGATTGCTGAACGTTATGGTAATTTTGGTCTAAAAGATGCTTCTGTTTGCTATGAATATGAAGGGGTTGCTGGCCAGTCCTTTGGCTCTTACGCAACCGCTGGTATGGAGGTTACTCTGATTGGCGAAGCCAATGATTATATTGGAAAATCATTGTCAGGTGGCCGTTTGATTGTAAAACCACCTCTAGATGCTGCTTATGATATTGAAAATACTTCTATTGTTGGGAATGTTTCGCTCTTTGGGGCTATCGGTGGCGAAGCTTATTTCCGAGGTCGTGCAGGTGAGCGCTGTGGTGTCCGAAATTCAGGAGCACATTTTGTTGTGGAAGGAACGGGTGACCATGGTTGTGAATACATGACTGGTGGTATCGCTGTTGTTCTTGGTACAACAGGTCGTAATTTTGCGGCTGGGATGTCTGGTGGTATCGCTTATGTTTATGATGTCGCTGGCAATTTTGAAAATAAAGTGAATCGGGAAATGGTGGATCTTTATGCTTTAGATGAAACTTCAGGTGATGAAGTTTTAGAAGAATTATTGAAGAAACATTTGAATTATACTGATTCAGCAAAAGCAAAATTCATTTTAGAACATTGGCAAACAGAACGCGAAAAATTTGTCAAAGTTTATCCAAGAGAATATCATCATATTAAAAATGTTGAAGAAGATTTGGCTAAAACAGGTTTGTCAGGCGAAGCACTTACAATGACAACCTTTAAAAAAGTAACGGAGGTGAGCTAATGGCTGATCCAAATGGATTTTTAAATTATCCAAGAAATGATAATCCTTACCGTGAATTAGCGGAGCGGATAAAGGATTTTGCTGAACTGCAAGTTCCCTTATCTACTGAAGAACGACAAAAACAAGCGGCACGTTGTATGCATTGTGATGTTCCTTTTTGCCATCAAGGGATATTTTATGGGGGCAAACGGGCTGTCTCAGGTTGTCCAAATGATAATCATATTCCAGAGTGGAATGATTTGATTTATCGAGGACTACAAAGAAAAGCCTATGAACGTTTGATTTTAACCAATCCTTTTCCAGAGTTTACTGGCAGAGTCTGTCCTGCTCCTTGTGAAAAATCTTGTGCCGAGGCCTTAAACGGTGCAGGAGTAACCATTAAAGATAATGAACGTTTCTTGGGTGATTTAGGAAACGATGAAGGTTGGGTGGCTGAAATTGGCAAAGCTGCGGAGCCGACAGGTTATAAAATAGCGATTATTGGGTCTGGACCTGCCGGTCTGTCAGCTGCTTGGCGTCTTAATCAATTGGGACATAGCGTTACTGTTTTTGAAAAATCAGATCGTTTGGGCGGCTTATTGATGTACGGCATTCCAAATATGAAATTGGATAAAAAAGTCGTTCAAAAACGAATTGATTTAATGACAGAACTTGGTGTGACTTTTGTCACCAATACTGAGATTGGAAAGACAATCAGTTACGAAGACCTGTCAGTAAATTTTGATAGAATTATTTTGGCGATTGGCGCAGGAATTCCACGTGATTTAAATATTTCAGGCCGTGAAGCAGTTGGAATTCGATTTGCCATTGATTTTCTGACAGAAACGACTAAAACTGTCCTAGAAGAGGGCGAAGATAATATTAGTCAATCATTAAAAGGAAAAAAAGTAGTAGTCATTGGTGGTGGAGATACAGGGAACGATTGTATCGGAACGGCAGTTCGTTTAGGAGCAGCATCGGTTTCTCAATTAGAAATCACACCAAGTTTACCCACTGATCGTTTAGATAACAACCCTTGGCCTGAGTGGCCAATGACCTTGAGAGCAGGTTATGGGCAAAAAGAAGCAGAATTTGTGGGAAATACTGATTTGACAACCTATCAAATGACTGCAACAGCTTTTCAAACAAATGCTGAAGGTCAACTTACGGGTTTAAAAGTAGCCAAAGTTGGACCTGACTTCAAGGCAGTAGAAGGGACAGAACAAGTAATTGAAGCGGATTTAGTCTTACTTGCTATGGGATTTGTTGGGACTGACACAGGATTACTGGATAAATTTGGTGTTCAAGAAATTTATGATGACTATCGAACAAATAATGACAAAGTTCTAGTTGCAGGCGATGCCAGACGAGGTCCATCTTTGGTTATTTGGGCAATCCGTGAAGGAAGAAAAACAGCCGAAATTGTTGATGAACAATTAATAAAAGTCGCTACAGCATAATTTATCATTCTGTCAGTAAAAAAAGTTTCTGTCAGTAAAAATGGCAGGAACTTTTTTGTGTCCAAGCTTTTGATGATATGCTATACTTATAAATAATCTAAAAATGAGGTGAGAGATGAAGACACCATTTGTAACAAAAGAACAATTAGAACAAATCACAAAGGAATTTCCAACACCATTTCATCTTTATGATGAAAAAGGAATTCGTCAAAAAGCGCGTGACCTTCACAAAGCCTTTGCTTGGAATAAAGGATTTAAAGAATTTTTTGCTGTGAAAGCGACACCCACACCAGCTATTTTAAAAATTCTTCATGAAGAGGGGTGTGGAGTTGATTGCGCCTCTTATGTCGAATTGTTACTTTCCGAAAAATGTGGGTTTGACGGCTCTGAGATGATGTTTTCATCAAACGATACTCCAGCTGAAGAATTTCAATTTGCTAATCAATTGGGTGCGACAATCAATCTTGATGCCTATGAAGATATTGAATTTTTGAAAAATCTGACAGATTTTATTTTTCCGGAAACAATGAGTTTGAGATACAATCCCGGTGGAGTTTTTGCTATGGGAACAAAAATTATGGATAATCCAGAAGAATCTAAATTCGGAATGACAAAAGCCCAACTCATCCAAGGAATTAAAGATTTGCAAAAATTAGGCGTGAAAAAATTTGGAATGCATAGTTTTTTGGCTTCAAATACAGTGACAAACGATTATTACCCAGAACTTTCCAGCAAGCTCTTTAAGCTTGCTTTAGAAATTAGAGAAGAAACTGGAATTACCCTTGATTTCATTAACTTATCAGGCGGAATTGGTGTGAACTATCGTCCTGATGAGGAGGCAAATGATATTGCAAAAATCGGACAAGGTGTTCATGAAGCTTATGATGAAGTTTTGAGCGCTAACGGGATAGAAAATCTAAAAATTTATACCGAATTGGGACGTTTTATGCTTGCTCCACACGGTCATTTGATTACAAAAGTTTTGCATCTTAAAGAAACTTATCGAAAATATGTTGGCGTTGATGCATCAGCAGTTAACTTGATGCGTCCAGCCTTTTATGATGCTTATCACCACATCACAGTTGCAGGAAAAGAAAATGATGAAGCGACTGAAATTTATGATATTACAGGTTCTTTATGTGAGAATAATGATAAATTTGCAAAAGAAAGAGCCTTTCCTAAAATAGAAATAGGAGATTTATTAGTGATTCATGATACTGGTGCGCATGGATTCTCAATGGGTTATCAATATAATGCTAAATTAAGAAGTTCCGAAATTTTGCTTCAAGAAGATGGAAAGACCCGTTTAATTCGTCGAGCAGAGAAGCCAGCTGATTATTTTGCAACATTAGATGGTTTTGATTTTACAATTTGAGAAATAAAAAGTTACTGACAGCTCCGTCAGTAACTTTTGCCTCATTTATCCTTTCTGTCAGTAATATAAAGTGCTGACAAAAGGACTAAAATTTGATATAATAAGATGTCATCAATGGCGAAAGCGTTTCGCCAAAATTAGGAGATTCAAAATGAATTTAATCTTAGCTATTTTGCTTATGGTTGTATGCCTTTTGGCAGGTTTTTTCTTGGGAACATGGTTCTCACAACGCCAAACAAAAAAATTACTTATGGATAACCCACCCCTTAATGAAGACGCTGTTCGTCTTATGATGGGATCTATGGGACGTAAACCAAGTGAAGTTCAAGTCCAACAAGTTCTTCGCCAAATTCGTGCTGCTGCAAAGCAATCAGACACAAACAAAAAATAAGCTATTATATACGCTGAGCGAAGCAGTAGAACACAAGTTCTAAACTCTCTCAGCGTTTGCTTTTATCATCATAAATAAAGTATCCATTATATTAAAAAATACAGATTTTGGATAAGAGAGAATTTGAATTAGATATTTTAAAAGGAGAAGAAAAATGGACAATCGACCAATCGGCCTCTTAGATTCTGGTGTTGGTGGACTGACTGTTGCTCGCGAACTCCTTAGACAACTCCCAAATGAAGAAATTGTCTACATAGGAGATACAAGAAGAGCTCCTTATGGTCCGCGTAGTCGTGAACAGATCATAGCGTTCACTTGGGACATGGTTAATTTTTTACTATCAAAAGATGTGAAAATGATTGTAATGGCCTGTAATACAGCAACAGCGATGGCCTTAGAAATTGTAAAAGAAAAACTAGATATACCGGTGATTGGTGTCATCCTACCCGGAGCAAGCTCAGCGATTCAAAAAACAAAAACAAACAAAATTGGTGTAATTGCCACTCAAGCTTCGATTCGTTCAGATGAATATCATAAAACAATTGCTCGTAAATCATCAGCAGTAGAAGTATATAGCCTAGCATGTCCAAAATTTGTTTCAATCGTTGAATCAAATGAAATGGAATCTGAAATTGCTAGAAAAGTTGTATCAGAAAGTCTTGTTCCACTAATTGGAAAAGTAGACACCTTAATTCTCGGATGTACTCACTATCCTCTCTTACGTTCCTTAATCCAAGAAACAATGGGAAAAGAGGTACGTTTGATTGATTCTGGAGCAGAAGCTGTACGAGATATCTCTGTTCTGCTCAACTATTTTTCAATAAATGGACAAGAACGTCAACCATTAGAGCATCGTTTCTATACTACTGCGGGCGTTAATTCATTTCGAGAAATTGCAGAAAAATGGTTAAACATCGGACAACTTCAGATTGAACATACTGAAATAGAGAATTTCAATAAGGAAAAATAAATGGAAAAAACACTTATAATCGCAACAAGAAATTCAGGAAAAACAAAAGAATTTAAGAAATTATTTGCTGATTTCGGTTATGAAATCAAAGATTTAACAGATTATCCAGAACTTCCTGAAATTGAAGAAACTGGAACTACTTTTGAAGAAAATGCTCGTTTAAAAGCAGAACAAATCGCTGAAATTACTGGGCAAGTAGTTATTGGCGATGATTCAGGACTTTGTGTTGATGTCCTTGGTGGTTTGCCTGGCATTTGGTCGCATCGTTTCTCGGCTCCAGATCCTACTGATGAGAAAAATATCGCAAAACTTTTGCACGAACTGGCTCCAACGGCAATTACTCCAGAACGTAGAAGCGCACATTTTCATACTACGCTTGTGGCGGCAAAACCAGGCCGTGAGAGTTTAGTTGTAGAAGCAGATTGGGATGGCTATATTGCTCTCGCTCCTAAAGGAGAAAATGGCTTTGGCTATGATCCTATTTTCATGGTTGATGCCTTTAGAACAGCCGCAGAATTATCAGAAAAAGAAAAAAATCAAGTCTCTCATCGTGGACAAGCCTTGAGAAAATTAATGGCTGAACTTCCTGAGTGGCTTGACAAATAAGTTTAAATAAATTAACATAAATATAATTATGTAAAAAAGGAATGCTTATGTTTGTAGTAATGTCTGATTCACATTATGACCGCGATGTGGTTGAATCCATAAAATCAAAATATTTGAATGAAGCAACTGCTATCTTTCATTGCGGAGATTCTGAACTTCCTAGTTCTGATGAAATTTGGCAAGGAATAACTGTTGTTGCTGGGAACTGTGATTATGATAGTGGATATCATGATTTTCTTACTCAAGAAGTTGAAGGAAAAAAGGTATTAATTACACATGGTCATCTTTTTTATGTTGGTTTAGGATTAGACCGTTATTCTTATTTTGCTGAGGAAAAGAACGCAGATATCGCACTTTTTGGACATATCCATCAACCAGTAGCACAAAAAATAAATAATATACTTTATGTAAATCCAGGTTCAGTTGCACAACCTAGAGGGAAGTATGATATCAAAATGTATGCTATAATTGAGATTGAAGGAGAAGAGTTCAAAGTTTCTTATCGAAATCTGCAACATGAACCTATCCCGGAACTACAGTTCAGACTCTAAGTCTACAAAGCTCTTTAAGGAGTAATTTGCATGATTGATAAAAAGATTGAGGATTTTATCTTGAATCAAAGTGAAACCTTTATGATTCCTGCCTCAAATGTTGCTGTACTTTATGCTGAGCATAATATTGCTCATGCAAAACTGATGCTTAGTCAGTATAAGTATTCACGAGTTCCAGTTTTAAATGAAAAAAAAGAATATGTTGGTGTTTTGGGTTTAACAGAAATCGTTGAATTTGAAATGGAACAGAATTTCTTTTTTGAAAAATTACATAATACATCAATTTCGGAAATAGTTAATAAAGATGTTCAAACAGTTGGACCATCAGTAACCTTGGAAGAAATGATGCACAAATTAATTAAGGAGCCATTTCTCCCAGTAGTCAAAAGACAGGAATTTATGGGGATTGTTGTTAGGCAAGAAATATTAAAGGCCTTTAGTGCCTTTGCTCACGACTTTACAAAATATTATGAAATTACCAAACGAGATTGACGAGTATTTAGCAAGCAGAAATTTTTCAGAGAATACTCGTTCAAATTACCATTATGATTTAGTTTCTTTGCAGGCTTTCTTTGAAGATAAGTCACTCACAACAGAAAACTTAGAACTTTACAAAATTCAAATTAGTAATCTTTCGCCAGCAGCACAGCGAAGGAAGATTTCGAGTGCAAATCAATATTTGCTTTTCCTGTATCAAAGACAAAAAGTTGACCAGTACTTTAAAATTAAACAAGTCGTTCAAAAAAAATCACAGACTGCTCAAAGTTATCATCCAATGATTAAGGAATTTCCTGAGTTCTATGGTCCTTTGACCTGTCCAGGACAATTTTTAGCCTTATTAATTTTAGAATTTGGTTTAAATTTTGCTGAGATACAAAAATTGAAATGGGAAAATTTTAATTGGAACTTTAAATATCTCACGATTGAAAAAGCAGGAATAAAACGAGTTTTACCAATTAGAGAAAAATTTGCCATAAGAGTTAAAGCCATTAATAATGCTGATGAATTATTCGCAAAATCTCGTCAATTTCTTTATACTGAATTGAAAAAATTTACGAACTATTCTTCCAAAGAAATTAGAGAACAGTATATCTTGCATCAGGTTAAAGCAGGGAAGTCAATTTATGAACTGGCAACTCTACTTGGTTTAACAACTATTACAACGCTTGAAAAATATTATAGATAGGAATTTACACTATTTTTATTATGTAAACTATGATTAAAGAAATCAATATAAAAATTAAAAACTTCGAGGGTCCTCTCGACCTTTTATTGCATTTGGTAAGTCAGTATGAAATGGATATTTTTGAAGTTCCATTGGTACCAGTTATTGAGCAATATCTTATCTATATTCAAACCATGAAAGAACTTGAATTGGAAGTAGCTGGAGAGTACATGTTAATGGCAAGTCAACTGATGTTAATTAAATCAAGAAGACTTTTACCGACAGTTACCGAAACTTTTATTGAAGATACAGAACAACTTGAGTATGATTTATTGGCTCAAATTGATGAATATCGGAAATATAAAATGTTGTCACAAGATTTAGATGAACTTCATCAGGAACGTAGTCACTTTTATTCAAAAGCTAAGACAGAAATTATCACTGATGAAACTGTACTTTTGCAGGATAAATCTGCTTTAGATTTATTTCTAGCTTTTACTAAAATTCTTGAGTTGAAAAGACAACATTTTCAAGACGAAAATACAAAAATAGCAGCTGAGAAATTTACAATCGCTGATAAGATTTTAGAGTTAAGTACTAGATTTACAGAACAAAAAATATGTAAATTTTCAGATTTATTTTCTAGCTCTACTAATAAAGATGAACTCGTCACCACTTTTATGGCTCTTTTAGAATTAATCAAAAATCAACAGATTTCTTTTTCTCAAAGAGAGCTTTTCGGAGAAATTATTTTAGAAAGAAAAGAAACTAGTGAATAAGACAGCAAGTTGTGAACTCTTACTTTTTGTATCTGGCGAAGCTGGTTTAACTTTGGCAGAATTGTCAGCATTGACAGAAATGTCTAAACAAGCTTGTCAGCAACAAATTGATTACTTAAAAGAAAAATATCATTCTGATGAAGAATCTGCTTTAACGATTATTGAAACTGCAGGTAAATATCGTATGGCTACAAAAGAAGAGTTTGCAGAAATTCTTAAAAACTATGCCAAAACTCCTCTTAATCAATCCTTGTCAAAATCAGCTCTTGAAGTTTTATCAATTATTGCTTATAAGCAACCTTTAACTCGACTCGAAATCGATCAGCTCCGCGGAGTGAATTCCTCAGGTGTTCTCTCAACACTTCGTGCTTTTGATTTGGTTGAAAAGGTCGGGCAAGTTGAAGCACCAGGACGTCCAAGTCTTTATGCAACAACTGAATTTTTCTTAGACTATATTGGGATTAATCATTTAGATGAATTACCTGAAATAGATGAGTCAAGATTTATCGCAGAAGAACAAACCTTATTTAACGAAAGTGAAGAAAATGAGAATCAATAAATATTTGGCCCATGCAGGTGTGGCAAGCAGACGTAAAGCAGAAGAACTAATTTTAGCGGGAAAAGTAACGGTAAATAATGTTCCAATGACAAACTTGGGTTATCAAGTTTCAACTGGAGATATCGTTGAAGTTAATGGAGTAGCAGTTTATAACGAAGAACCCGTTTATTATCTTCTAAATAAACCAAGAGGCTATATTTCTTCAGTTAGCGATGACAAAGGACGTCAAACGGTAATGGATTTAATGCCTCAAGTTAAAGAACGGATTTACCCTGTGGGACGTTTGGACTGGGACACAAGCGGTTTGCTTTTGCTTACAAACGACGGTGAGTTTACGAATATGATGACTCACCCACGTCATGGCGTTGATAAGGTCTATGTTGCTAAGGTAGAAGGTCAAGCGAACAAAGAAAACTTGCGTCCTTTAACTTTAGGTATGACTATTGAAGGTAAAAAAGTTAGTCCCGCCCGTTATGAGATTATCAAACAAGAGAAAACAAAAAATCATTCGATTGTTAGTTTAACTATCCATGAAGGACAAAATCATCAAGTTAAAAAAATGTTTGCGGCTGCAGGACTTCCAGTACAAAAATTGAGTCGTATTCAATATGGAACTCTTACATTGGATGGACTTCCAACAGGACAATTTCGTCGTTTGAGTAAAAAAGAAGTTTCTCAATTGATTAATGCAGCCCAAGGAAATTAAGTGATTATTATAAAAGACAATTCTGATAAAGAGTTGTTTTTTTATTTCTTAAGCAAATCTTATTCTTGATAAGCAAACTATTTTTGTGCTATAATAAAAATATCTTCAGGGCACCGTGTAATTCGGGACCGGCGGTAAATAGGGCTTTGACCTTATGACTCCGCGATTCGCTACGGCGATTGAAGCAGTGAGAATCTGCTAGCGACAGTAAAGTCTGGATGGAAGAAGATGAACAATTTTTGTAGTGTAATCAACTTCGGTTGGATTACTGTTTTTAGCCAAACCAAAAATGTCTATCAACTTCCTCGAAATTTGAAGAATTATTTTCTCATATTTGGAGGTTTTTTTATGTCTAAAACACGTCGGATGGTATTAATTGCCATGCTTGCTGCATTATCAACAATCTTATTATTGCCGATTTTGCAGTTTCCGCTATTGCCTGGAATTGATTTTATGAAAGTTGAACTCTCAATCATTCCAGTACTTATTGGAGTCTTTACTTTGGGATTGGGTGATGGATTTATTATCCTCTTTATTCGCTCTATCTTATGGTATCTCCTATTTAATCAAGGGCCATCAACTTGGATTGGTGTGCCGATGAACTTCATTGCTTTGGGAATCTTCATGGCAATTGTTTGGTTCTTTACAAAGAAAAAATTCTCAATCAAAAACTATACAGTTGGTGTTGTTTTAGCAGCCATCGCATCAGTTCTTGTGATGATGGTATTGAATGTTTTCTACGCACTCCCTCTCTATCGTTTAGCTGCTGGCTTCGATGTTGATAAGATTTTTGTTGGAGCAACTCATCTTTTTAATATGGGTTCTCTATCAGTTACTTTGAATCCAACTTATCTTTTAACAGTAGTTTTACCTTTTAATGCTTTGCAGTACATCATCTTTGCTCTGGTATTTGGTTTGATTGTTGCAGTGTTCAAGAAAAACAAAGTCGTAAAATTTTATAATGCTTAATAAAAAAAGAAATTTCATTGATTTGAAGTTTCTTTTTTTATTTAAATAGTAAATAAGTGGGAATCTCACTTCATATAGTCTGTTTTAAACGCTTTCTTTATGGTATACTAATATTTAGAATATTATAAAATAAAATGGAATAGACTGTATGAAAATTTTTAAAGATTTATGGTGGTTTTTTAAGGCAGAGAGAAAAGGTTATGGCGTTGGTCTATTAGCCCTTTTTATTGTTTCTTTAACTCACTTGATCCCGCCTTTAATTATCGGAAAAATTATTGACCATATTGTTAAGCGTAACCTGACTTTACCCTTAATTTTGAGTTTTTCTGGTATTTTATTGATCACTGCACTCGTTGAATATGGCTTTCGTTTTCTTTGGTCTACAAATATTTGGGGTGAAGCCTTTAAACTGGAAAAAATAATCCGTAGTCGGCTTTTTAGGCATTTTTTAAGAATGGATACCCTTTTTTATCAGAGAAATCGGACTGGCGATTTGATGGCTCATGCGACAAATGACCTACAAGCGATACAGAGTGTTGCTGGACTTGGTGTTTTGACTTGGGCAGATTCTTTAATGACGGGCGGGATGACAATCATTGCTATGCTCTTATTTATCGACTGGCGTTTGACAATTATTGCTGTCCTTCCTTTGCCTTTACTCGCGCTAGTATCTAAAGTTTTAGGGGATAAAATTCATGTAAGTTTTGAACATACCCAAGAAACCTTCTCTGAAATGAATGATAAAGTCCAAGAATCGATTACAGGAATGAAAGCAATCAAATCTTTTGGTGAAGAAGAACAAGATATGGCTGATTTCCAAGTTAAGTTAGATAATATTGATAAAGCCTTTATTAGGGTCAATTGGATTGACTCAATGTACGATCCTTTAATCACTTTAATTGTTGGTTTATCTTATACTTTAACCATTCTTTTAGGGGGCTACTATGTTGTTCACCACGTTTTAACGATTGGTCAGTTAGTTGCTTTTATGACTTATATCGGAAATTTGGTCTGGCCGATGTTTGCTATTGGTGTTCTTTTTAATGTTATTGAACGTGGAAGAGCTTCATACAGTCGAGTAGAAAAATTATTAGCTCAAAAAGCGGAATCAAAAATTTCTGAAGGTACTTTGAAAATGCCAAAAGAAGGTCAACTCCTTTTTGATATTGAAAGTTTTACTTATCCAAATGAGAATGAAGGGCGCAATCTGGAGAAAGTTCAATTTGATTTAAAAGAAGGTCATGTTTTAGGTTTGGTCGGACGAACAGGTGCAGGAAAATCAACGATTATTAAACTTTTAATGAGAGAGTTTGACCATTACAAAGGACATATTACTTTTGCTGACCATGATATTATGGATTATCAATTAGATGAATATTTGCCAGCGATTGGTTATGTTCCGCAAGAACATTTTCTATTTTCGATGTCTGTCAGAGATAATATTCGCTTTGCTAAGATGTCAGCGAGTCAAGAAGAAGTTGAAATTGCAGCTAAAGCAGCTGGAATTCATGATGATATTATTGCTTTTCCTGAAGGTTATGATACTTTGGTTGGCGAGCGTGGCGTTTCACTTTCTGGTGGACAAAAGCAAAGGTTATCTATTGCGAGGGCGCTACTTATTCAGCCTAAATTATTGATTTTAGATGATGCGCTGTCAGCTGTTGATGCCAAGACTGAACAGTTAATTTTGTCAAATTTGAAGGCCTTACGTCATGAAAGTTCAACGTTAGTTGTCAGTCACAGGTTGTCATCAGTAATGGAAGCTAATGAAATTCTCGTACTAGATGAAGGAAAAGTGATTGAGCGTGGTTTGCATGAAGATTTGATTAAATCTGGAGGTTGGTATGCTCAAATGTGGCAAATGCAACAGATTGAAAGTCATTTGACAGCGAATGATGAAGATGAGAATTTACTGACAGGTTCGTCAGTAAATCGGGAAGGAGAAGAAAATGGAGAAATCTACTGACAAAATGTCTGTCAGAGAAAGTTGGCAAGTTTTTAAATTTATTTTCAAATTCCTATTACTTTTCAAAAAGTATTTCGTTTGGGCTTTTGTTTTTAGTGTAATTACAACTGCTCTTGCTTCAATTATGCCTTTTGTTCTGTCCGTTTTTATGGATTCTTATTTGACACCTATGAAAGCGACTGACCAGATTATTTTCTATTTTGCAGGTCTTTATTTGATTTTAGCAATAATCAATTCAATTGCTTTCTTTTTCAAATGGAATTATCTGCAAAATGGTTCGATTTTTGTTAATCAATACATTCGTAAGAAAGTTTATCGAAAAATTCATCAGCTAGGCATGCGATATTTTGACCAAAAACCGACGGGGTGGTTAATCACCAGAATCACAAATGACACCGATTTATTTGATTTCTGGCAGACTTTGTTTAATGCATTAACAAGTTTGCTTTCTATTATCATTGCCTTCATTGCTTTGTTTATTATTGACCACCAAATTGCGCTTGTGATGTTGTTGATTCTTCCCCTATTGATTTTGGCAGTATTGATTTATCAAAAAGTGAGTACAAAAGTTTATCAAGCCATGCTTGCTAAGCGTTCAGAATTGAATACGAAATTAAATGAATACATTTCTGGGATGAGAATTATTCAACAATTTCGTCAAGAGAGCAGACTAGGAAATGAATTTGAAAAAACAAATGATGAATATTATGGTTATCGAAAACGAGTGATTCAGATTAATGGGATTTTGTTGAGCCCTTTGGTTAATTTTTTGATGGCCATCTCAATTGTTGTTGTCTTGTTGATGTATTCTAATCGAAGTCTACATGCAGTGGTTGAGGCTGGTTTAATTTATGCTTTCATCAGTAATGTACAAATTTACTTTAATCCTATTTCAGGATTGATGGATTCTTTATCAAACTTTTCAAATGGATTGGTAGCCTCTAGTCGTATCAAGACAATCATGGAAGAAAAAGAATTTGCGCCACAACAAGGAATTTCAACTTCTGTCAGTAAAAATGTTGATGAAAAATTTACTGACAGAAAATCTGTCAGCAATTCTCCAATCATTCAAGAAGGAAAAATTGAATTTCGCAATGTCAGTTTTTCATATGACGGAGAACATCAAGTTTTGAAAAATATCTCATTCATTGTGAATCCTGGAGAAACGCTTGCTTTTGTAGGTCATACAGGTTCAGGAAAATCGAGTATTATTAATGTTTTCATGCGCTTCTATGAATTCACAGAAGGTCAAGTTTTGATTGATGATCAGGACATTAGAAGTTATTCAAAAGAAGAACTTCGGAAAAAAATTGGTTTAGTATTGCAAGATTCCTTTATGTTTGTTGCGTCAGTTACTGACAATATCAAAATGATGAATCCACAGATTACTGACCAAGCAGCCAAAGAAGCGGCTCGATTTGTTCAAGCTGACAAATTCATCAAGGATTTGGAAAATGGTTACGAAACCAAAGTAATTGAAGGTGGAGCTGCCTTCTCGGCCGGTGAACGTCAATTAATTAACTTTGCTCGAACGATTGTGCGTAATCCGAAAATTCTCTTATTAGATGAAGCAACAGCCAATATTGATACTGAAACTGAAGCGCTTATTCAAGAAGGTCTGACAAATATGCGACAAAATCGAACGACAATGGCAATTGCTCACCGTTTATCAACGATTAAAGATGCTGACCAAATTTTAGTCTTGAACAAGGGAGAAATTATTGAGCGAGGAAATCATGACCAACTTTTAGAGCTTAATGGTTATTATGCAGACATGTATCGAATTCAAACTTTACAAAAAGAACTATGAAAAACCACTGATAGCAGCGGTTTTTCATTTATCAGTTTTTCTGATAAAAAATGTTGACAAAAAATAAAATAAGCGATATAATATAAGAAAGATTGATAAAGAATCGGGAAGGGAGAGTTTATGAATTTTGGTCAGAACTTAAAAAAATTAAGAAAAAATGCAAAATTGACACAGAGTCAATTAGCAGAAAAGCTAGGAATGAAGCAAAATGCTTATGTACTTTGGGAACAAAAATCAACCAACCCAACGTTAGAAATACTAGAAAAACTAGCAGATATCTATGATTTACCTATTCAAGAATTAATCAAAGAAACTGATAATAATGCAGAAAAACAATTAATCGATAATTATCGTTCACTGACAGGAGAACAACAAGAATCAGTTATTAATTTTACGGATTTTCTCATTGAACAAAATAAAACAGAGATTATTAATTTGAAAACCTACAGACGTTCTTCTTTAGATTATGCCATTGTTGAAGATGAAGAATTATCGGCAGGTTTTGGTCAATCTCAAAGCAATACAGGTGGCCACTACAAAGCTTACACATCTGAAACTCTTGGTCGATATGATGGTGCAGCCAGAGTAAAAGGGGAATCGATGGAACCTGAATTCCCTAATTTTTCTATTGCAACATTCTTACACACTGGTTTTGGTCGGAGTGGGGATATTTACGCCATTGCTGAAGGAGATTTGGGCGAAGAACGTTTGTATATCAAACAAGTATTCGAAGAAGAAGATGGACAATTTAGAATTCATTCACTCAATCCAGATCCACAATACAAGGATTTTTATCTAGGACAGGAAGATAATTTCCGAATTATTGGACCAGTAGTTGATAATTTTGAAGAAATTGAAGAATCACAGATTATAGATTAAAATGAGGGCTTAAAAATGAATTGGATAAGAGAAATTTTACCAATACTGGGAATTGGGTCGATTTTTGCAATTGCTTATGAATTAGTTTTATGGCTTTCACAGAAATTGATAGAAAATGATAGCAAAGAGAAAATAAAAAAGGAAAAAAAGATTGTTAACGTCAAATTTTTTCATCTTTCAAAAAACCAAAAGAACATTGCATGAACTAAAATAAAAAAGAAAAAAGAATAAGTTTTAGTCTTGCAATTTCAGAAAAACTTTGATATACTTATTTACGGTTCTAAAAGAACTGACCGAAGACAGTAGGGGACGAAAGTCATAAACTTCCTACCGAGGACAAATATCAAAATGATAATTGAACTCTCTATGTCTTTTGTGTGTAGAGATTTTTTATTTCTACAACCAAAATAAAATGGAGGTAAAAAAATGAGCGATTACAAAGTAAATGAAGCAACAATTGCTAAGAAAGCAGAATTGGTTGATGTTTACGCACAAAAAATGACTGAAGCAGCATCTATCGTTGTTGCAGATTCACGTGGTTTGTCAGTTGATCAAGATACTCAACTTCGTAAACAACTTCGTGAAGCAGGCGTTGAATTCAAAGTCGTTAAAAACTCAGTTTTGCGTCGTGCAGCTGAAAAAGCTGGTCTTGAAGGTTTGTCAGAAGCATTCTCTGGCCCATCAGCAGTAGCATTTTCTAACGAAGATGTTGTAGCACCAGCAAAAGTTTTGGCTGACTTTGCAAAAGATGCTGAAAATCTTGAAATCAAAGCTGGTGTTATCGAAGGTAAAGTTTCTTCTAAAGAAGAAATCCAAGCTATTGCGTCTCTTCCAAGCCGCGATGGACTTCTTTCTATGCTTCTTTCAGTGCTTCAAGCACCTGTCCGCAACGTGGCTCTTGCAGTCAAAGCTGTTGCAGAAAAAGAAGAATCAGCTGCTTAATTATAAGCAACATTACTTATATCGGCGGATTTACGCAACAAACTAAAAAATTAATAGGAGAATATTAAAATGGCATTGAACATTGAAAACATCGTTGCTGAACTTGAAAACGCAACAATCCTTGAACTTTCTGAACTTGTAAAAGCAATCGAAGAAAAATTTGACGTAACAGCAGCAGCTCCAGTTGCAGCAGCAGCAGGTGCTGGTGATGCAGCAGCAGCTAAAGATTCATTCGACGTTGAATTGACATCAGCTGGCGACAAAAAAGTTGCAGTAATCAAAGAAGTACGTGGAATCACTGGTCTTGGACTTAAAGAAGCTAAAGAACTCGTTGATGGTGCACCAACAATGATCAAAGAAGGTCTTTCTGAATCAGAAGCTAACGAAGTTAAAGAAAAACTTGAAGCAGCTGGTGCTTCAATCACACTTAAATAAGAAATTCATTCTTGTTTAAAAGCGAAAGCCCGATATACCTGACTTTGATTGCCTTTAGCGATTTTAAAAATTAGGAAAAATCATTTGGTTTTCTGCCAAAAATTCTGCCAATATTGTGTTGGCAGAATCTTTTGTTTAAAAAATATTTTGTGAAAAACACCTTGAAGTATATATTTTATTTCAAGGTGTTTTTATTTTTTTTTACCATCAATATCTCCAATATAGATAGCACTTAAATTCTGCTATTTTGGTATAATAGAATTAGCTAAAAATCAAGAAAGGGTACCCTTTCCTTGTCGTTCCAACAAGGAATACTAAAGGATTGGGTTAAAAATTATGAAAGAAAAATTCAATCCGATTTTCCAAGAAAATAATGTCAATATCTCAAAAGAAGTAAATTTAGTATGGTCAATCGCAAATACTCTTCGTGGAGCGTATCGAGCAGATAAATACCGTGACGTTATCATTCCTATGTTTGTGATCACACGCTTAGAAGCAGCATTAGTAGATACTAAAGACAAAATTGTTGAGGCCTATAAAAAGAATGCTAATACCCCACCAATGATATTAGAGAGTATGTCTGGATATAAGTACTATAATATCAGCGAATTTACACTGAAAAACTTACTAGATGAGCCTGATAATATCAAAACGAATTTTGAAGAATATCTCGCAGGCTATTCTGAGCGTGTACAAGATATTTTGCGCAGCTTAAAGTTTTATCAAGAGATTGAAAATTTAGCAAAGTCTGGTCGCTTATACGGAGTAATTAAAAAATTCTCTGAGTTAGATTTGTCCCCAAGTGCTGTAGATTCTATTAAAATGGGTTATATGTTTGAGGATATTATTCGTAGATTCTCTGAAAATGAGGAAGCAGGATCTCACTACACCCCAAGAGAAGTCATCGGTCTTATGATTAATCTATTATTAGCAGGAGCAGATAAGGAACTATTCCAAGATAACAAAGAAATAAAGATTTTAGACATGGCAGCAGGGACAGGTGGGATGCTGGCGACAGCTAAGAGTTATATCAATCAAATGAACGAAAAAGTAAATATCCGTTTGTTTGGTCAAGAACTTTTGCCAGAGACTTATGGTATCGGTAAATCAGACATGCTCATTCGTCAAGATAACTCTGATAATTTCGTAAATGCTGATACGTTGAAAGAAGCGGATCCTTTTTATGATACGGAAATGACTTTTGTAGTTGCAAATCCTCCTTTTGGGCAAAGCTGGGGTGGTAAAGATGCAGATGATGGTGTCGAAGATGCTGTTAAAGCAGACCATGCAAAATTTGTGTCAACTGGTGGAAGAGAAGGGCGATTTATCAACACACCAGTAAGCGGGGATGCGCAATGGCTTTTCCATCTCCATGCACTGAAAAAACTAAATGAAAATGGACGTGCTGCAGTTATTTCAAATGGATCACCTCTTTTTTCTGGTGGGACAACATCAGGAGAGAGTCAGATTCGTCGATATATATTGGAGAACGACTTACTTGAAACGATTGTAGCGTTACCAGGGCAATTCTTCTATAATACTAGTATTTCAATCTACATTTGGTTATACAATAAAAACAAACCGATCGAACGTCTAAATAAAGTCCAGTTTATTGATGCGACAGATGAGTTTGTTCCTTTGAGAAAATCACTCGGTCAAAAACGTCGAGAACTTTCACATAAAAATATCGAAAACATTATCGAGTGGTATCAGAGCGATACTGAAATCAAGACCATGAAAATCTTTGATATCAAAGAATTCCTATACAAAGAATATACAGTCATGCAGCCTTTGCAGCGCAGAGGGGTTATCTCTGATGAAACCATCGAAAATGTAAAAGGGACACAATTTTTCACAAAGCTTTATGATGAAGTAAAATATCAAGAGCTTTTAGAAGTTGAGCCTCGTACAGCTAAACAAGAAAAAGAGTTCCAAAAATTAAGTAAAGGCGAAGAAAAGCAAGAGAAAATCTTGTCTGCTTTGATGAGTGCAAAATCAGATGAAACTTATCCTAATTTTGAAAAATTTTCTAAGTTAATCAAAGATGCACTCAAAGATATTAAGTTAACTTCATCAAATATCAATGCCCTTGCTCTTGCCATGAGTAAGATGGATAAAACAGCTGAGATTATCAAGACTAAAAAAGTAGATAAAGTAGGTGAGGTTGCTAATGGTATTGTCTATGATAAGACGACTAAAGATACCGAAATCATCAAGCTTTCAGAAAATGTAGAGGAGTATTTCGCACGCGAAGTCTTCCCACATGTGCCTGATGCGTATTATTGGAATGAGGACAAAGTCGGTGCTGAGATTCCATTTACACGCTACTTTTATGAGTATCAAGCACCAGAGCCAGCAGAACAGTTGTTAGAAGAATTCAAAGCATTAGAAGCTCAATTGCAAAGCTTGCTGGAGGAATTATGAGTAAACAAATGAAAGATTCTGGTGTGAGCTGGATTGGTGAGATACCTGAAGATTGGAAAATAACAAAGATAAAGTACACAACAAAACTTAATGGGAGAATTGGTTGGCAAGGATTAACTTCTGATGAATATCAAGAAACGGGTCCTTATCTGATCACTGGTACAGATTTTGAAAAAGGAAAAATAAATTTTAAAACAGCAGTTCATATTGAAGAATCTCGCTGGAAAGAAGCAACTCAAATTCAAGTAAAAAATGGTGATTTATTAATTACTAAGGATGGTACGGTTGGGAAAGTTGCTATTATTTCTGGACTTGATGACAAAGCATCATTGAATAGTGGTGTTTTACGAATTCAACCAATTCCTATGATTGATACTAAATTTCTATATTATATTCTTATCTCAGAAGAATTTTGGTTATGGTTTAATTTCACGAATTCTGGTGCAAGTACTATCTTACATTTGTACCAAAATGTATTTGATAATTTTTCTTATGTCATTCCGTCAGCACTGATGGAACAAAAAGCGATTGCTGATTATCTTGATAAGCAGACAGCTAAGTTTGACCAAGCAGCGCGCTTGCTGACAGACGAGATTTCAACGCTCCGTGCCTACAAAAAATCTCTGATTTATGAAACAGTCACTAAAGGACTGGATAAAACTGCTTCGCTCAAAGATTCAGGCGTGGACTGGATTGGAGAGATACCTGTGGGGTGGGAAGTAAAGCCTATTAAATATATTTTTGAAATTATAGGAAGTGGTAGCACACCGAAATCTGATAGAGAAGATTTTTATGATGGTGAGTTTCCTTGGATTCAGTCAGGGGATTTATATCAAACTGACAAAGTCGTCAAGACATCAAAAACACTGACAGAAATCGGTCAAAAAAGTTCGTCAGCACTGACAATCTATAAAGCGCCATTTTTAGCAATTGCAATGTATGGTGCTTCAATCGGAAATCTTGCAATAAGTAAAATTGATGCTTCTGTCAATCAAGCTGTAGCTGTTTTGAAAGATGATGAAGTGAAAGTCAGATTTGGGAAATACGCTTTGACGGCATCTAAATCAGAAATAATCAATGAGGGTTTGGGTGGTACACAGCCAAATATTAGTCAAGTCTTATTAAAAGGCTGGCATTTGCCCCAACCAAATTTGACAGAACAAAAAGCAATCGCCGATTATCTCGATGAAAAAACAAACAAAATTAACGAAATCATCAAAATCAAAGAACAGCAACTGACAAACCTGTCAGAACAGCGAAAAGCTTTCATTTATGGAGTTGTTACTGGAAAGAGGGGACATTTTGATAAATAAAGAAGAATTTCTTTCAAAGTTGAACATAACTCAACAAAAAGTTCATGAATTAGATGATTTTGATTTTAATAATATAGTAAATCGTCAGGATTTAGAAAAAATCTATAAAGAGAAAATGCATAGGTTTGAGGAAATTTGTCCTAAACTCAATGAACTCATTGAGAAAAAGAGCGATTTTTCTGCTCAATTAGAGAGTGTTTTTAGCAATTCCATTGTTTTTAATGCACCAATTCTTTTTAGTAAATACTCGCTAATGAATGCAAATGGAGAATTTCAAGCTGACTTTCAAGGTTTGATTTCGATAGTTGAAGAATTAACTAGAATTTATTATTTAACTTTAGTAGATAGCAAACTTAATTCTGTAATTGTTGGAGCTAATGGTAGTGGGAAAACATCATTTGCAAATTATTTTAGACAAGGATTGAATCGGAAAATTGCAGTAATCCCAGCTCGTAAAAATTTATTTACATCAAATTCGAGTTCATTCATAACTACTAGCGTGGAAGAGGTTAGAAATCAAGTTCAAACAGAAGATTTGAAACATCGTTCAAATTACGGTAACGATGATAATTTTTCAAAGCTTATAACTGCTCTGGTTAATGAATATGTAGAAGAACTTGTGCATGAACATGAGCAACGAGAGTGGGTAGAAAAAGATATTTTCACCAAATTTACTAGATTGTTTAATTTAGTTATTCCAGATATAACTTTAAATCTTAACGTGAATCTCAGGACCTTTTCCCCAAGTAAAAGAGGATATTCAAATTATAATTTAGATGATTTAAGCGATGGGGAAAAAGTAATTATTTATCACATCATACAAGTACTTTTGGCTGTCGATGAGAGCACAATTATTATTGATGAGCCAGAAATTTATCTCAACTCCTCGATATATAATCGTTTATGGACTCTTCTTGAGCAGGAACGTCCAGATTGTCGGTTCATATATATTGCTCATAGTGTTGATTTTATCGAGAGTAGAACAAATGCCAATTTTATTTGGTGTAAAGGCTTTGATTTTCCAAGTAAATGGGAAATTGAGCTTCTTGGCGATGACTTTTTTTCAATACCCAAAAGTTTACTCATCCAACTTTCGGGCGCTAAAAAAGATATTATTTTCTGTGAAGGAGAAAATCAAAGTAGTATAGACTATATTGTTTATTCCGCTCTATTTCCTGAGCAAACAGTAATTCCTGTTGGAGATTCCCGTGAAGTAATAAAATGGACTAAAAATTATAACTCTCAGGATAAAGTATTTTTGAATCATGCGGTTGGGATAGTTGATCATGATTTGAGAACTGATGAAGAAATAAGTGATCTTGCTAAAAAGAATGTTTTTTCAACTGAATTTTTAGAAATCGAAATGCTGTTATGCGATAAAGAAGTAATGAAATCAGTAATTTTGGTGAATTATCCAAAAGAAATTGAATCTAGAATAGATGCCTTTAAAGAAAAATTTAGAGATAAGTTAAATAAAAGAAGACCAGTAATTGTTTCAAGATATATAAAAAAAGTATTTGAACAGGAAATTCATAATGTAAATTATGACGATAAAATAGATTTTCAAGATAACATTGCAGGAATTGTAAATAATTTAAGTAGTTTGCAAGTAAAACAAGAAGAATTTTCGGAATATCTTGGGAAAATTCTTGAAAATTTTGATTATGAAGCTTGGTTAAAAGTCTGCACTTTACAGCATAAAGAAATTTTAAGTTTAGCTGATTCAACAATTGATAGGGATTATCAGAAAAAGGCTATAAATCATATTGTGATGCACGTGGAACTACAAGAATCTTTGAAGAATAAATATTTTAAAGAGGTTGTATTGCAATGAAGCAGTTAGGAGTATAACATGCCAAACCTAAACATCAACGAACGCTACGATTACCAGCAATGGATCTTATCTGATTTTCAAAAGCTCAACGGCTTTGAAATAAGAAATCAGAGCCATTATGATGCGCGTGTTGCAATGGATATTGAGTTGCTCTGGAATTTTTTGCTTGCGACTCAAGAAAAAATTGTTGAGAAATTACTTAAAAAATTATCCAAAGAGACGATTATCAATGTCATCAATCAAGAAATCATCAAAAATGGCTTGCTTTATAGCCTTAAAAATGGCATTTTTCTTGAAAATATGAAACTTGACCTGATGTATCGCATACCTGCGACAAGCTACAATCAAAAAGCTAATCATCTTTTTTCTCAGAACAAGCTCTCAGTCATGGAAGAAGTCAATTATGAAGATGGAGATCGTATCGACTTAGTGCTTTTTCTCAATGGTTTGGCGCTATTTGCGATTGAACTCAAGTTCAATGCCAACGGCCAGAGTGTCCAAGATGGAATCAAGCAGCTCAAAAATCGAAATCCGAAAAATAGATTATTCCAGTTTAATGCTGGTGTTTTGGCGAGTTTTGCAGTAGATACTTTGGAAGTCTTCGTGACAACTCAGCTCAAAGGACAGGACACTTATTTTTTACCCTTTAACATCGGAAATGGCGAGGGCATTCACCAAGGTGCTGGAAATCCTCATAATGAAAATGGTGTGGATACGGAGTATCTTTGGCAGGAAGTATTAACAAAGAAAAGTATTTTCCAACTCATCGAGCGTTTTATCTTTGTCACACCCAAGAAAAAAGATATTATCTTTCCTCGTTACCAGCAAAGACGTGCAGTAACTCGGGTTTTAGCCGATATGCGAGAAAATCACACTGAAAATAACTACTTGATTCAACATTCTGCAGGCTCTGGTAAAACAAACACCATCGCATGGCTTGCCCATAGTTTGGTGAGTTTACATGATGCTGAAAATCAAAGTGTCGTTGATACAGTTTTGATTGTAACAGACCGTATCGTGGTTGACCGGCAATTGCAAGAAGCCGTTCAAGCGATCAATCATCAAGCAGGCGTCATCAAAGTGATGGATGATAAGTCAACTTCAAGTGACTTGGCTGATGCTTTGGCTGGGAATACGAAGATTATTGCGACTACCATTCATAAGTTTGCTCAAGTCAACAAATCGGACTGGATGAGTGCAGGTAATACCGCCAGTAAAAGATTTGCTATCTTGATTGACGAGGCGCATAGTTCAACAACAGGATCTTATATGAGTGCTGTTAGTCAAGTGCTGACTGAAACAGATACGGAAAACGGCACGATAGATGAAGTTCAAGAAGTAAGTGTTGGAGATGCGATTGAACAAGAAATTGCACGAACAGGTAAACAAGAAAATATCTCAATCATTGCTTTTACAGCTACTCCCAAAGCAACTACTTTGCAATTATTCGGTAAAACAAGTGAAGATGGCATTGGTAAAGAACCATTTGATGTTTATAGTATGAAGCAAGCCATTGAAGAAGGTTTTATTCTGGACGTTTTGAATAACTATATTACCTATGAAGCTTATTACAAATTGAACAAAGCTGTTGAAGATGATCCAAAGTTAAAATCAACAATTGCAAAACGAAAAATCGCAAAATTTATCGAACTTTCCGACGAAAACATCAATAAAAAAATTGAAATCATCATGGATCATTTCATCACACACGATATTATGGCTGAATTAGGCGGAAATGGAAAGGCGATGATTGTTACTAGTGGTCGTGAAGCTGCTGTGAAATATCAAAAAGCACTTAATGCTTATTTCAAGGAACATCATATTACAAGTATTGGGTCATTGATCGCTTTTTCTGGAAAAGTCGAACTTGATGGTGTTGAATATTCCGAGCCAGTCATGAATGGCATGAAAGAAGAATTACTCAAGGATAAATTTGATTCAGAAAATTATCAAGTACTGATAGTAGCGAATAAGTACCAGACAGGCTTTGACCAACCGAAGCTTGTCGCAATGTACGTAGATAAAAAATTGAAGGATGTTGCTGTGGTTCAAACTCTCTCTCGGTTGAATAGGATTGTCAAAGGTTATAATAAAAAAACTTTCATTCTTGACTTTAAAAATACCTATGAGGATATTAATAAATCATTTGCTCCCTATTATCGAGAAACGATTTTAAAAGAAACACTTTCCCCTAGTGATATTTTAGATTTGGATCAAAAAATTGATGGATTTGGTATTTTAGATATGGATGTTGTCCATAAATTTAATCAATATCTTTATCAAGAAAAACGATCTAGTCGTGATAAACAAAAAATGACTTCTCTTTTAAATAAGGGATATATTCTAGTTCAAAGATACGAAGAAAAAGAGCAGCTTAGCATAAAAAAATCAATTCGCGGGTTTTTGAGAATGTATAATTTCTTAATTCAAGCGACTACTTATCAAAATGAAGTTTTGCATGAAAAATATAACTATTTACAATCACTCATTAAAATTATTGATGTTCGTTTGGGTGGAAATGATTTTTCTATTGGCGACAAAATTGTTGTTGACTATATGAAACACAAGCAAACAGGTGAATTTCATGTTGCAGAGCTTCCATCCGAAGTGTATGTGAAATTAAATAAACCTAGTATTGGAGATATTACCGAAGATCAAGAGAAAAAACTCTCAGAAATCATTGAAGAAATTAATGAACAACTCAATCTCGATATTAATGATGCAATAGGTGTAACAGGTGCGATTGCTATTCGGGAACTCATGAAGAAAAATACTAAATTAAAAGAGTCTGCGAAAGTCAATACACGAGACGATTTTAGATTTACTTTTAATGATGAGATTGACAATGCCCTAACAGATGGTTATATGCAAAATCAAGATTTCTTTGGTGTTCTTTTGAATAATGAAGCATTTAAGAAAAGAATTGCGCAAGTTTTTATTGATGATGTTTATAAGAGTTTGAAGGATTAGAAAATTAGAAATAATGTATCTGACATTTTATTTTATGGATAGTCGATTTCCTTTAAATATGATTTACTCTGCTTTAGCTTAAATCGGACTTGGCAGTTTGTGCATACTCCTCACAGGTGGGAATTATCAAATAGAAAAGCGTTTGCATAGGATAAATCAGACGTTGAAGTAGGAAAAGGTAATGATTGATTTAGAACAAAAATTAGTCGAAAAAATAGCTATTCGCTTAAAGAATTTAAGGGATTCAAAATTTAGAAAAATTCCACCTGAAGAAATATCTTATGGACAAAAATCAGCTATTTTAAGAATAGAAAAAGGGGAAAATACAAATAATGGAAATTTTATAACAGATGTCCTTCTTGAAGAATATACAAAATATTTTAAAATAGAAAAAAATCAATTGATTTTTGGGAATGATGATGAGATAAATGATCTCATATTCGATATATTTAATGAAATTCTCATTTCTGTAATTCCAGATAATCAAAAATATAAATTTGGTATGAAAATTAGTTTAGATGAGCCAGATTTTAAAGTAAAGGAAGTAATGTTGAAACTTTTTTATACTTTCGCTGATTTCGGAAGATGGTATGATTTGAGGAAAGATACAGAGAAATATTATGGAGACAATCCTGTAGATCTCGTGAATATGTTTCTGATTATTTTTACTATATGTGAGGAAAAATTAACTCTTTCATTTACTACCCATGTTATAAATCAGGTCATCAAAGAAGAAAAATTTTATTTTAATAGAATTAATGAAAAGCTTGATAATTGGTTATTGAATGACTTTTCTCAAATTGTTTTACCTGAAATTATAAATAAATTAGAATCAAATAGTATATTTAAAATTGGATACATGGCAAAATCTCTTATAGATAAATTTTTGGTTACTGATTTACCCGAATCTTTCTTAGATGAGATACCGATTCAGTATGATATTCCACCTTTAAAAATGTGGAAACTTAATTTTGAGGAAATGAACGAAGTGCAATTTAATGAAATGGCACTCAGAATGGGAATAAAAATTGAGGGAAATTCAATAATTGTTGGAAATAATCAAGAAGGTCCGATTGAAGAATTATTCAAGGGTATAGTTGGAGCTGAGCTTGAGGTTAATGGAGGTAAGGTAGGTACAGACAAATTGAAACTCGATGATTTTATTAGACACTTAGAAGAAATGCCTCTTGATTTTAGTGAAATTCATGACTTAAATCATGGTAGATGGAAGATTCCAGGAGTCTTGACAGTTAATGTGCAAGCATCAAACTTATTTCAAGAAAGAGTTAGTAATACAGCTAGAGATATGATTGATAGCCTTGTATCCGTTCAAAATTATTTTATTAATTCGATTGAGCGGGACGATTTAAAAGCATTTTCAAAATAAAAATTATTGTATTTAGAGCGATGAGGTTTCGCTCTTTTTTGTTTTCGTTTTGGTGTTCAAATCATCTAAAAATAAGTCCAAATACATAGATTTTTGGAGATTGATTATAAGGTAAGATATATATGTATCAAATGACTCAGCAATTCATTTGATGACCAGATGATCAGAAAGGGTTGCAAACTTTTCTGATTAGCTGCTGATAAGTTGCTGGTTATCAGCTTATTGAAAGGACTTCTCATGAAATCAAACAACATCAAACGTCAAGGCGGATATACCTCGGACCTCGCAAATCAAATCGCAGATGGCTCAAAACCATTTCACTCATTGAGTATCGAACTTGAACCTCAATTCAAATTTGAAGAGAATAAGCGTACAGATGAAATTGTAGCTTACAAGGCTTGGTTTACTCAAGCAGGACTTCCACCATTTGAGGTTAAATTTGATGAAAAAATTACTCTACCAAGCTATTTGTCTGTAATTCAATTCATTGATCTTCAAGCCTGTGAAGTCGGATATAATATTTATTTTCGTGCTTCTGGAATTCGTGAGGTCAAATGATGACGGATAAACAACTCGAACAATATTTGCTTCAAAGTCTGAATATGGCTTTAGGGAGTCAAATGCAAGGCGAAACCAGCTATACGAATAGCTTTGATGTCAAAATTCAGGAAGAAGGATTTCTCTTTCTTCCCCGCTTACCAGCGGGTTATATTATTGATGATGAGCTTTATCAAAAGATTTTCTTGATTGCGAACGCAGCACTCTATCCGCAATATACACTTTTGAAACAAAATTCAGCTTATTTTGTGCCGATGGTTACAGAAGATATTCATATTCAACGTGGTTTATTTTTCCCTTGGAAGGCTGGCATTTCAAAACGGCTCATCATTCCTGATTTGGAACGTTTCTCAGCTTCACAAGATAGCACAAATATTCCGATTATGGAGAACCTCGAAATTGATTATAACAAGGTCAATCATATTGCTATTAGTGGATCAAGTGGTTCTGGGAAATCTTATGGACTTGTGTATTTTTTGACGATGCTCAATCCAATATCAGATTTAGTCTTGATTGACCCAAAATTTGATACGCCCAGTCGTTGGGCAAAAGTTAATGGTTTAAAAGTAATCCATCCAGAAATGAACCGTAGCAAGTCAGATTTTGTTTCTGAAATTAATGAGGCTCTTTCTCAAAGCTTAAACATTATCTATAAAAGACAAGCTATTCTATATGAGAAACCTGACCATGAATTTACTCATCTTACCATTGTTATTGATGAAGTGTTAGCTATTTCAGAGGGGGTAAACAAGGCAATAAAAGAAGCATTTTTCTCTTTGCTGGCTCAAATAGCCTTGCTTGGAAGAGCTACAAAAGTCCATTTACTCCTTGTATCGCAAAGGTTTGATTATAATTCTATTCCCGTAAGTGTTCGGGAGCAGTTGAATGTTTTGATTCAGATTGGAAATATCAATTCAAAAACGGTTCAATTTCTTTTCCCTGATTTGAGCCCTGAAGGCATCGTTATTCCAATTGGAAAAGGAACAGGTTTGATTCAAATCATTGATAATGAGCATCCCTATCAGGTTTTACCGCTCCTTATCCCAACATACTATACTCGAAAGGGGATTCTATGAAGAAAACTTATTTTATGCGTACCTTTAATCTGAATATCATACTTTTAGCGATTTCAATCTTAGCTTTTATCTTTGAGTTATTATTGAGATTGGCACTCCACACATGGGATAAAGCACCTTTATTTGATTTCAAAGGGATTGTAATTCAGATTTATCATGGCATTCAGAATATTTCTGAGTTAGCTCATTTCATGGGAACAGTTACCTTAGTGCTTGCAGTGATATTAACAGCTAAAGAATGGATTTCAAGAATTTACTCTGATAATCTTTTGAATTGGTTCAGGTCAGTCAAGCAGACATTTAGTTTGAGAAAGTTCATGCGACAAAGCGAGCGTTCTGAAAAAATTGTAGATGCTCAAAAAGTGACCAACTTTAATCCGATTAATGATAGATTTAATCGTTCGGTACGTTTAGCAGTCGTTGATATTCACCGAGAAACGGCACAAATTTTTATCAAAGTCCCTCGTACCCAACAAACACAAAAGATTCTAAAAGAATTGGAAGCCCAAATCAAGGAAGAAGTTTCAAGCCAAAATCCTGATTATATCTTTTCAAATTTTGAACGTCATCATAATCAGTCGTGGCTTCAAGGAACAAAAAGATAAATTCCCTCTGGCGCTGTGGCTCACAAAGTGAAAGCCACAAAGCGCCTTTTTTATCTTTAAATTCCATTGGGGCTACTACGACCCCCAATGGATCAATAATCATTAATCAAAAAGAAGGGATGATGGCAAAAGAAAAACGTTCGAATAAATGGGCATTCCTAATTTATCAAGAATCTGCCCCTGAAAACTATCTGGAAGTACTGGAAGACTTGCATATACCCTTTGTGCTTAGTCCGTGGCATGATAAAGATGTCAATAAGCAAACAGGGGAGTTTAAGAAATCACATAAACATGGAGCATTGTTTTTTGATTCACTCAAAAGTTATACTCAGCTGTCAGAACTTTTGACGGAAAAGTTGAATAGTCCAGCTCATGTTGAAATTGTAATGAGCCCAAAAGGAATGTATGATTATTTTACCCATGCAGAGAATCCAGATAAAACATTGTATGATATAAACCAAATTGAATCAGGTTGTGGCTTTGAACTAGAAAAATTCTTGATTGAACAGGCATCTGATACATTTTTGAATGAAGTGATTGATTTAATTGAAGAAAATGAGATTACAGAATTTGAAGAATTGGTCAGGTTCGCACGAAAAAATAACTATTTACTTTTGAGTTTAGTAATTGATAAAACTTTTTTCTTTTCAAAGTTTTTAGATTCAAGACGACACAATCCAAAAAAGCGGAAAGGAGGAACACATGATGAAACAAACTGTTAGTTATAAATCGTTAGTTGTATTGGGATTTTCAAAAACAGGAGCGCGTGATATTATCCGACAAGCTAAGAAAATTGCAGTACATAAATTTGAAGAAGCTCGTAATTCTCAGAATAATTTGGTACAATTAACTAAATCGCCCTTTGACAATCGAAGATTAGGTATTGCCCCGACAGAAATTGTCGAGGAGCTTATCGGATTTTCACTTTCTGGTGTGTTAGAAAGCGAAAAAGAAGATGGCTAAAAAATACACAAATGTATATCAAGATAAAAATGAAAATTACTTTTTTCAAGTATATTTGGGAACAGACCCTGTAACAGGAAAGAAAATCTCTAAAAAAGGACGAACAGATAAAACTGGAAAACCTTTTGAAACTGCAAAAGAAGCCTATGATGAAATGCTTCGTGTGAAAGTTGAATTTAATACAAAGCATTCGTATGATAATTATAGTATTACATTTGAGCAGTTCATGAATGAGATTTATCTGAAAGCATATCGTCAAAAAGTACAGTTTGCGACTTATCAGACCGCTTTGACTCAACATAATATGTTTATTGAGCGTTTCAGGAATAGAAAACTTCGTGAAATTACCACTCGTGATTGTGAGATGTTCCGTTTATTCATTGTCGATAAATTTTCTGAGAATTATGCTCGAAGTGTTTGGTCAAGGTTCAAAGCTTGTATGGGATATGCGGAAAGATTGGGTTATATTTCTGAATATCCATGTAAGAACTTGGATAATCCACGAGGAAAACACCCAGAAACAAAGTTTTGGACGTATGACGATTTTCAGAAAGTGATGAAGACTTTTGACTTATCTGATTATGAAGGTTTACAACGTTTTACAATGGTTTGGCTGTATTATATGACAGGGTGCCGAGTAAGTGAAGGTTTTTCCTTGAAATGGTCTGATATAAATTTTAAAGAAAAAATTCTTCATGTACATTCCACGCTTGAAAAAGATGAGAATGGAATTTGGTATTCTAAACAGCAGACTAAGACAGCAGCTGGCATGAGATTCATTGAGCTTGATGATATTACACTTCAAATTCTGAAACAATGGAGAGAAGTTCAGGTTCAAAGCTCTAGTGACGATTATATCATTTCAAGATTTGGAGAACCAATTCATAAATCAACGCTAAGTCGTGTAATCAAACGTCATGCTCAAATTGCAGAAGTTCCAGTTATCACAGGCAAAGGATTAAGGCACAGTCACGCTTCATACTTGATAAACGTATTGAGAAAAAATACCTTATATGTTTCATACCGACTTGGACACGCTGATAAATCAACGACTTTAAATACTTATAGTCATTGGTATCATCATCAAGATGAATCTATTTCGGATGAAATCACTCGAAACATTAAAAAAGCAGGGTTAGATTTGGTTTCTGCCAATAATTCTGCCAAAGAGCAAAAATAAAAAACAAACCCATGTATATCAATGGTTAAACGATAAAAAGTTAAAATCACACTTAAATAAGAATTTTATTCTTATTTGAATAAAAACTGTCACATTATGTTGGCAGTTTTTTTAATCTATTGAAAGTTTATAAAACTTTTAAGATAAAACTATAAAATGTTGACTGATGTAAGTTTTATATGCTAGAATATATCGTACAGCGTCTTTAAATAATTACACCAAAATGACAGTGTGGTACATTTGTACCATACTTTTATAATGCATAATATTAATTTAATACGGGACAAAAGCAGTTCAGTTGCTCTTGATACTATTATTTAATAGAATATAAGTGTATAGTTTTTAAGGTACATTTAAAGTAGTTAGCCGTAATAAAATATTAATTATAGATGGTGAGGTAGAGATGAAAAAGTTACTCTTTATATTTGGGACTAGGCCAGAATTTATTAAAGTTTATCCAGTAATCCAAGAGGCGAAAAGGCAAGGCAATCCAATTGTTCTGGTTAACACAGGGCAGCACAAAGAAATGCTCAATGAACTTTTAGATGAATTTTCTGTGGAAGTTGATTACGATTTAAAAATCATGGAAAAATATTCTGGTTTATCAGAAATTGTGGCAGGATCAATTAGCGGTCTTGACCCAATTATTAAAAAGGAACAACCAGATGTCATCTTAGTTCATGGTGATACTGCAGCTACTTTGGCTGGAAGTTTGGTTGCTTATTTTAATCAGATAAAGTTGGCACATATTGAAGCAGGCTTGCGAACTTACAATAAATTTTCACCATTTCCTGAAGAAATGAATCGTCAAATTGTTGGTTTAATGGCTGATTATCATTTTACACCAACGGAAATGACGAAAGAAAATCTTTTAAAAGAAGGTAAGCCTAAAAAACAGGTTTTTGTAGTTGGAAACAGTGCTATAGATATGTTTCAGTATACTTTAAAGGATGATTATACAAATGAAGCTTTATCATGGCAAGCTGATAAGAAAATGATTTTAGTGACGGCTCACCGTCGTGAAAATTTGAGTGATTTAGAAGAAATTTTTGATGGAATTGCAGAGATCGCTGATGAATTTAAAGAAACACATAAAATCATTTATCCAATTCATATGAATCCAATCATTCGTGAAAAAGCGCAAAAATTACTGGAACATAGTAATATTAAAATCATTGACCCGCTGGATACAGTTAACTTTCATAATGTGATGCGTCATGCCGAGTTGATTTTAACTGACTCTGGTGGAATTCAAGAAGAAGCGGCTTTCTTAGGAATTCCAGTGCTTGTTTTACGTGATACAACTGAAAGACCCGAGGGTGTACTGGCTGGTACTTTAAAACTTGTGGGGACTTCAAAAGAAAATATTGTTAATGAGACTCGGACTTTACTGACAGACAAGACTAAATATGAAAGGATGTCAGGAAGTAAGAATCCTTATGGTGACGGAACAACTTCCTTGCAGATTGTTAATATTCTAAATGAAAAATAAAAAAATTAATTTAAAGTCTTTCCAGTCTGTCTGTCTCATTTTTATCTTCCTTTTTAATTTTGAGTTTATTTTCCGCTTATCAAATTTTACTACCAGGGAAAAATTTTTTACACTTTTCTTTTTTGTAGCTCCTTTGATGCTGAGTTCATTTTTTATCATTACTGATAGTGAAAAGGTCCCTAATTCAGTTAAAAATCTTAGTATTATCGGTGTTTTCGGCTTCTTAATTTATGGTTCAAATCGCTTAATCGTATCGTTAACTTATCTCATAGGAGGGGAGCATGCTGTTCCACAGCTCTTTTCATTTCGATTTTTGATAGCCATATTTACCTTATTCTGTTGTGGTTTAGCTTACTATGTTTCAACAAAAAAACGCTTAATCTATAATTTAGCAACTATTATTGCCTCTTTATGGTTTATTACATTACCTATTATCGTTTTTAGATTTCTTTTTAAAATTTTGATTGAACACCAAAGGTTCGACTTCTCAATTGTAAGTAATATGGATATTAGGTATTTGATTGTTCCCTTTATGCCGATTATGTATTTAAGTTTTTGTAAGTTTACTGGTGTTGATCTGAAGCAAATAAGTAAAAACATAAAGAATACTGTTTATGCGCTCCTATTAATCTATCTAGTAGCCCTGATTGTCTATTCTGGGACTCAAATGAATATTACATTTAGTTTTGCACAAGAAGCTTTCTTTAATGGAATAGAACTTAATCATGGTGTATTATTAGCTCATTGGCTTGAAAGCTTGACAGTGGTTTCTCAATTCGTTCTCCCGATTATCGCTTTTGCTCTAGTAATTGGATATAAGGGTGAAAAATCTAAGAAAAAAATATCCACTCTAAAACCATTTTTAATTTTATTATTAATTGCATTGGGGGTATATGGCTATATCTTCTTAATTGAACCTCCGACTAACTTTGTTAGGTTTAATGAAAAAGTATTTAATAGTTATTTTGCTTTGCAAATATTTGAAGTAGTAGTCATTATGCTTTTGAGCATTTATACTGGATTAAAAAAGTTTATAAGGCCAAGATCAAAAATACTATTGTATATTGGATCAAGTCTCCCTTTCCTCTATTTATATATCGTAAGATATCATTATTGGGAAAATAGTTATATTTTTGCAGATGTTTTTGACCGTATCAATTATATTTTCTTTCTTTTTTCAATTTTTGTTTTTCTTTATTATACTGTGGAAGTCTTCATTCTTTGGTATTCTTATAGTAAAAGACAAAGAATTAACGCTCTTACTTTAAAAAATGAAGGACTAAAAAAGCAGTTCCATATCTATGTTTTAATCCCATGTCTGAATGAAGAATTAGTGATTCAAACAACTTTAAAAAGTATTTTAAAAAATGATTACGAAAATCTAGTGGTAACAGTTATTGATGATGCAAGTGATGATCACACATTGGAAAAAATTTCTGAACTTAAGGATTCTAGATTAAATGTATTAAAACGATTGAAACCTAATGCACAGCAGGGGAAAGGAGTAGCGCTCAATTGGGCTTACTATCAAATTAGTGAACAAATTCAAGAAGCAGGAATTGCTCCTGAGGATGTTCTAATTGCGATTATCGATGCTGATACAAAACTTGATCATAATTACTTTGAAAAAGTTAATTGTGCCTTTAATCATGATGATAAACTTACCGGTTTACAATCAAAAGTTCGTGTTGCAAATTTACTTAAAGATGCTTCTCAGGATCTCGAATTTTCTGAAATTATCAATGCTACACAGTCTTTTCGAAGTTTGACCAATACGGTTGCCTTTGGTGGAAATGGTCAATTCTGTAAATTGAGTACTCTTCAAGCCCTAAATGAGGATCCTTGGACAGATTCTCTTGTGGAAGATTTTGATTTATCAACCCGTCTGTTTCTGTCAGATATTGAAGTTAAAAATGCTCAATTTGATGATATTTACATTGAACAAACAGGGATTATCAATGATAATGAAGCTTTGGTTAAACAACGAGTGCGATGGGCGCAGGGAAATATCCAATCTTCAAAATATATTTTACCGACGATTCGGTCAAAAAAATTGCAGAATAAACAGAAGTTTGAATTACTGATGACCCTACTGAAACCTTGGTTAATGGGAATTGAATATATTATTGTAATTTATACAATGATAATGATTGTTAATTCACTTATATTAACTGGAATTACTGAACCGCTCAGAATTGTATTAATTCTTTTTATACTAATGTCCATTTATATTATTGTAGTCAATTTTGTATGGGCTATTCTTTATAATAAAGAGAAGTCGCAAGAAAAAACAAGGGTGTGGGATGTAGTGAAAGATACGGTTAATCTGACAAAATTTCTACTTATTTTAACTCAAATTTATCCACAGTCAGCCATTCGATATTTCAACTCTAAAAATGATTGGGTAAAAACTAATCGTCAAGAAGAAAGTGTTGACCCTCATATTGATGAGTATAAAAAATAAGAAAAACCTGCCTTTTGGGCTAGGTTTTTTCTTTTGTATATTTGCGAAATTAGTTTTTTTAGTTTAAATATGTTAAAGTAGTTGTAGTTTTAAAAATAAATCAATAACACAATGGGTACTGGTAAAAACTAAAATTACCGGTTGAGAAAGACCATCAGACTTGAACAGGTTAAGACCTGCGTAAGAATGTGTCCGAGTTTTAATTGTATTTTCTTTATGAAAATCTTTTAGCTTACTTTCTTATCATACTAGAGCCCTCCTTGTGTCTATAAAGGAGTTTTTTGATGTCAATTTTAGAAAAGATTCAAGAAAAACAACCACTTATCTTAAATTTAGCGAATTTTGTAACTCCACAAAGAGTTGCGGATGCGATTAGTTTTGCTGGTGGTTCACCATTAATGACTGCGGAAATTTCAGAAAGTGAAACTTTAGTTGAAATTGCAGATGCTGTAGTGGTTAATATTGGAACCATTTCAGAAAAGGATTATCCGCTTTTTTTGACTATTTGTCAGTTAGCAAATCAAAAGCACAAACCTTTAATTTTGGACCCAGTTGCTGTCAATGTCCCTTTTAGAGCAAATTTTGTCAAAAGATTAATGCAAGAGGTAAAATTTGATATCATTCGTGGGAATTCAGCAGAAATTGCTTGGTTTGCTGATAAAGAAAGCTTGAACAAAGGAATTGATGCACTTGAGTCAAATTTAGAAGTTGAGCACACGCGAGTTGCTGCTCAAAAAACAGGGGCAGTCATTATTCAAACTGGAAAAGTTGATGTTATTTCTAATGGGTTTGAGGAACTATTTGTTGAAACTGATAGTCCACTTTTTAAAATTAATGTTGGCTGTGGGGATATGTTGTCAGCAATTGTTGGAACTTTTGCGGCTGTATCTGATGATTTATTTAAGGCGGCTTATGAAGCGACAGAATTCTTCGGTGAATCTGGTGTGAAAGCTACTGAGCAAGTAGAAAGTCTACCAGGAAATTTTGTGAATCGTCTTCTTGATAAAATTTATCAAGTGACGCAAGAGGTTATATAAGGGAGAAAAATAAATGATTGATGTTTCTCAAGTTGTGACAATCGCTGGAATTGATTCTTCTGGTGGGGCTGGTATTAATGCTGACCTAAAAACTTTTCATAATCAAAAAGTATATTCGGCAACGATTGTGACAGGGTTGACAGCGCAAAATACCTATGGAGTACAAGAAATTTTACCGACAAATAAAGCTTTTATTTTGGCTCAATTTGACTCAGTATTTTCTGATTTGGAAATTTCGTCAGCTAAAACGGGGGCACTTTTTGATATCGCTCAAGTTGAAGCGGTAATTCAAGGCTTGAAAAAATATAAACCGAAGCATTTGGTGGTGGATCCGGTAATGGTGGCTAAAGGCGGGGCAATTCTTTTGACAAGAGAAGCCATTGATTTGATAAAAAATGAATTATTACCTTTAGCAGAATTGGTCACTCCCAATTTGGAAGAGGCAGAGGTTATGTGTGGCTATAAAATTACTGACGAAAAGGAAATTTTAAAAGCCCTTCATGATATTCAAAAGTTAGGTACTAAAAATGTGCTGATTAAAGGGGGACATGGTAATGGAGAACTGGTCAGAGATTATTTATTGATGACAGATGGTTCTGTCAGTACTTATGACTCTAAAAGATTACTGACAGAAAGAACACACGGAACCGGAGATACACTTTCTTCTTATATTACAGCTCATTTAGCTTTAGGAGAAGATTTAAAAGAGGTGATGCCAAAAGCTAAATTGTTTATTACTGAAGCTATTTCACAAACAATTAATGTTGGTCACGGTCATGGACCGTTAAACCATTGGGTGACAATTAATGAAAAATAAAATTTTAGACCTGAGGGCGTATTTTATTGCTGGCCCACAAGATTTTCCAAAACTTTCAATTGATGATGCAATCGATAAAATTTCTGTAATCATAAAAAGTGGAGTAACGGTTTATCAATTTCGTGATAAGGGAACAATTTATAAAAATAATAATCAACGATTAGAAGTAGCAAAAAGACTACAAGAAGTAGCTCAGAAAGCGGCTGTTTCTTTTATTGTGAATGATGATGTTGAATTAGCGCGTGAACTGTCAGCTGACGGGATTCATGTCGGACAAGACGATGATTCTGTCAGTAAAATTCGCGAGCTGATTGGCCAAGAAATGTGGGTAGGACTTTCTGTCAGTAATGATATGGAATTAGAAAGCGCTCAAAAAAGTGGAGCTGACTATTTGGGAATTGGTCCAATTTATCCAACAAATAGCAAGTCCGACGCAGCAGAACCAATTGGGATTGACCATTTAAGAAAAATGCTTGAGCATAATCAATTACCAACTGTTGGAATTGGTGGAATTACTGAAAATTCACTGACAGAGCTTTCAAAAATTGGTTTGGATGGAGTTGCGGTAATTTCTTTGCTGACAGAATCCGAAAATTACAAAAATATGGTTCAAAAAATTAAGCAAAATATTAGATGAAAAAGATGTTGTACCCTTAAAAATACAACAAAACAAAATGATTCCGTTTTCTTTTTATTATATAAATTAAACTTACACAAATGTAAGTTTTTTTTCTTTAATAAATGTTATAATCAGAGTCATAAATGATATGAGATTAACTGAGTATTTTAAAAACCTCTTATTACTTTATATTTAAAAGGAGTTCCAATGGACAAGAAAAAAGAAATTCGTCTATTTTTGGCTAAAACAGTATTTTACTTTATAATTATTTTAATTCTGCTCTATCTTTATTCCTACAGTCATACTGGCGGAGCACACTTTATCTATAACGAATTTTAGAGAGAATTATCGAAGGAGTTAATTATGAAATTATTAGAACAAATTTTTGAAATTGCAAAAAAAGAACCAGACCTTATTGTACTTGCCGAGCGTGAGCAGAAATTTACTTACCGTCAATTATTTGCCGCGGTTTCACATATCTCAGAACAAATCAATGAACGCAATTTAAATCAGCGTCCAATCTTGATTTTCGGTAAAAACGATTTTATCACTTTAGCAGCCATGCTTGCGACAAATTTAACTGGTCACGCTTATATTCCTGTTGATGCTCACACACCATTTGAGCGGACAGAAATGATTAAATCAGCGGCAAAACCAGCGGCGGTACTCACTACAGTTGAGCTGTCAGCAGATTTTGAAGCACTTTTTACTGACAGAATTTCTCTTGAACTTACTGACCAGATTTTGACTGACAAACTTCCAGCACTTGATTTTTCTAAAGCTGTTTCTGGAAATGACAGCAATTATATTATTTATACTTCTGGAACAACAGGAGTACCAAAAGGTGTTGAAGTCAGTCATGATAATCTTGTGACTTTCACCAATTGGATGAACAATGATTTTATGAAAATTGAAAATAATCAAATCTTGTCACAAGCCCTTTACAGCTTTGATTTATCAATTTTCAGCTTGTATCCAAGTCTTACAACTGGCGGAACATTAATTTCACTCTCACGTGACGAAACAACCAACTTCAAATTACTTTTTGAACGTTTGAACAAAACGGTCATTAATACTTGGATTTCAACACCATCATTTGTTGATATTTGCTTATTGGACCCTTCGTTCACTGAGAAAGAACACCCTCAATTAGTTCAATTTATTTTCTGCGGTGAAGAATTAACAAAGAAAACAGCAGAAAAATTACTGACAGCTTTTCCGTCAGCAAATATATACAATACCTATGGTCCAACAGAAGCAACAGGAGCCATTTCGTCAGTAAAAATCACGAAAGAATTACTGACAGAAAATGATCGTGTCCCAATTGGTTTTGCCAAACCAGGTGTTGACTTAAAAATTATGGATAAGGAAATCATCATTGTTGGTGATTCGGTAGCCAAAGGTTACTTTGAAAATCCAGAAAAAACTGAGCAAGCCTTTTTCACAGTCGACGGAAAACCCGCTTATCATACAGGAGATGCCGGTTCAATTTCGGCTGACGGAATGCTCCGTTACCAAGGACGAATTGATTTTCAAGTTAAATTTAATGGATTCCGTATTGAACTTCAAGATATTGAAGCCAATATTCAAAACTTAAAAGAGATTGAAAAAGCGGTAGTCTTACCGAAAACGAATGACCAGCATAAAGTCACCGCATTAATCGCTTATTTAGAAACAGAAAAAACATTTGAAGACCGTGCAGCCGAACGCGCCTTCACAAAAGAACTCAAATCTGAACTTTCAAAAACAATTATGGATTACATGATGCCAACTAAGTTTGTTTATCTTAAAAAGTTCCCATTGAATCAAAATGGCAAAGTTGACCGCAAGGCACTCGCCCAAAAAGAGCGAGGTGACAACTAGTGCAACCCTATTCAACACCCTTTTACTTCGTGATTTTAGGACTTGCTTTAATTCCTATCGTTATTGCCCAGCTTCTGGGCAAAAAACTCATGTGGTATCAAGTCCTATTGACCATCGCTTTTCTTTGGCTGACATTTTCGGGAACAGTGACAATTTGGGCATTAATCGGCTTCGGAGTCTTCCAGACCATCATTGTAAAATTCTATGAGTGGTATCGAGTAAAACAAAACAAGAATCAGAGTTTTGTTTTCTACCTCATCATTCTGCTCTCTATTTTGCCATTAGTGATTGTCAAAGTGCATCCTCTGTTCAATCCAGGACCTGGACCAGGTTCAATTCTTGGATTCTTAGGAATCTCTTACATCAGTTTTAAGACAGTAGCCATGATTATGGAAATACGAGACGGACTTATTAAAGCCGTTCCTCTTAAAGAATTTCTATATTTCCTCTATTTCTATCCAACGATTTCATCAGGACCAATTGACCGATTCCGACGTTTTGTTAAAGAACTAAAAGCGCCAGTTGTCACTGAAAAATACCTTGATTTATTAAATAAAGGTGTCTTTAGAATTTTCCAAGGTTTCCTTTATAAATTCATCATCGGATACTTGATTGACCAATATTGGCTACATGGCATTGCAATCTCTGCAACGATACACCCAAGCTTCTTGAACGTTTCATCATCAATGTATGCTTACGGACTCTATCTATTCTTTGATTTTGCTGGCTACTCACTCTTTGCTATTGGTGTCAGCAATTTAATGGGATATGACCTCCCACACAACTTTAACAAACCTTTCCTAGCTAAAAATATTCATGACTTTTGGCAAAGATGGCACATGACTTTGAGTTTTTGGTTCCGTGACTTTGTATTCATGAGATTAGTGAAAACATTCATGGTTAAAAAATGGTCGAAAAATATGATAACCATCTCAAATGTTGGTTACCTCGCAAATATGTTACTCATGGGATTCTGGCATGGTTTAACTTGGTATTACATCCTTTATGGTTTCTACCACGCTATGTTAATGATTGGGTATGACGCATGGAAACGTCTGAAGAAACGTAAAAACTGGAAAATTCCAGATAATAAATGGACAAGTGCTATAAGTATTTTCATTACATTTAATCTAGTATTTATCAGTTTCCTTATTTTCTCAGGAATACCAAATCATATCATTATGCACTGCATAGATCCACATTTCCCACTTCCTAACTTCTAAAAGGCGTTAGGCATATCATAAAAAACATTAGGAGAAACAAAATGAAAGAACAAATTTTTGATATTATCGAAACCGTATCAGGCACAGACGAATTCCGTGAAGACTTAGACATGGATTTATTTGAAGAAGGAATTCTTGATTCAATGAGAGCCATCATGCTCATTGTTGAATTAGAAGGCGCTTTTGATATCAGTCTTCCACCATCAGAAATGGACCGTGAAGATTGGAATACAGCAAATAAAATAGCAGCACGCGTTCAGGAAAAAAAGGATGAAAATTAAAATTTTTAGAGCCATTGGCCCATTAATTGCAGCTTTAGCCCTTGTTGGCTTACTGATATTTCTCCCAATAAATGTTGGTATGAAATACTCAAAAGACCAACTTGTTAAATTTGCTCAATCACCACTAAATACTCCAAGCTTTACAGGCTATTCAATTAAAAAACAAGCCTATTCAGACCCCGAGTTTTTACCAGTTCTTGGTTCATCAGAAATGGAACATGTGGATTCTTTTCACCCAAGTGCCTATTTCAAAAAATACAATTCTGGTTTTACGCCATTCTTAGTAGGACAACCAGGAACAACTACTTTAACCCACTTTTTCTACATGAACTCTGTGGCAAATGAGTTAAAAAATCGTAAAATTGTTTTTGTCATTAGTCCACAATGGTTTTCAAAACAAGGAATTGTTGAAAGTGAATTGAAAAACTTTGTATCCAAAGGTGAGATTTACGGTTGGTTAAAAGAAGCAAACCCTAAAGCAGATACCACCACCCAACTTGCAAAACATTTATTAAGATTTAGATCGCTTAAATCTGAAGAGACGATTTATAATTCTCTTGGACGTCTAGCAGATAAAAAACCACTGACCGCTCTACAAAAAATGACTGTGGCGACCAATCTTCAGTTTTGGCGAAAAGAAGATTTACTCTTCTCAAGTGTTTCACAATTCACAGCACAACCTCTTGGACTTACACCAAAAATTAATAAGTTTGCTAAAGAATTACCCAATGATCCAACCTCTGAAAACTTAGAAAAATTGGCAGTTGACCAAGGAAAAGATAGTTCAAATAACAATCCTTTCCAAATCAATAATAAAGTTTGGGATAAGAAAATAAAATCTAAATATAAACATCTAGAAAATTACAAAAAACATGTTTCCTATTTAGAAAGTCCAGAGTATCAAGATTTCCAACAGCTCTTAAATGTGTTTGCCAAAAATAATAATGATGTTTTATTTGTTATTCAACCAGTAAATGGCTCATGGTCATCTTACACTGGAGTATCAAAAGCAACACTCGAAAATTTCAGCTCTAAAATTAAAACACAATTGCGCAGTCAAGGCTTTTATCAAATTGCTGACTTAACAGATATGTATAACACGCCTTATGCCTCTGGTGATACTGTTCACTTTGGTACTAAAGGTTGGTTAGCCACAGACAAAGCGATTGAAAAATTCATGAAGACACCAAGCAAGGTCAACTATCATATTGATAATTCGTTATTTTTATCAAAAGATTGGGCAATGAATGGTGCAACAGAGTCTATAGTAAATTAAAAATAAAAAAGATTGACAAAAAAGAATATGTCAGTTATAATAATAAAGGTTATGTCTATGACATAATCGTCGGTAGGTGAGGCTACCGCAGGGATACGGGTTGCTGCCGCAGAGTCGTGGAGACACGATGAGAGGGCTAACAGTTCACGTCGACAAACAAGGCGTGAAATAGTGCAACAACATTGCCCTGCGGAGCTAAAGCTTGAACGATAGCTTGTAACTGATTCGCTCTATAGTAGTGGTATCTTTTTTGGAATTATTCCCTTGCCTACGTTTAAGTTTTGTAGGCAAGGTTTTTTATATTTAAAAAGGAGGTGAAAACGGAAATGGAATCCCAGAGTATTAATAGTCCCGAGCCTGATAGGCCGCAGATAATTAACGTGATAAGAGCAGCTTTCCGTTTTTATCACCTTCTTTAAAGTGCCTAACGTTTGGGACTGTACACACAAAAATATTATAGAATATGAGGTACAGACCAATGAAAAAAATTAGAAAAACACTCGAAAACACAAAAAGAGCTACAACATTTGTAGATAACAATGAAATAAATGCAAGATTAGAATTTGCAAAAACTTCTACAAAAGAGGAGCTATTTCAAAAATTTAAAACATCAAATAAAGGATTAAGTGAAGAACAAGTAGAAATCTCTCGTGAACAATATGGAGATAATACGATTACGCGTGGTAAAAAAACTTCACTTATTAAACGGCTTTATCAAGCGTTCATCAATCCTTTTACCATTATATTGTTTGTCTTAGCATTAGTTTCAGCTTTTACGGATATTATCTTAGCAGCTCCTGGTGAGAAAAATCCCCAAGGACTCATTATCATTACTACAATGGTTTTAATCTCAGGAATTCTGCGTTTCGTTCAAGAGACTAGAAGTGGAAATGCTGCTGAGAATCTCTTAAAAATGATTACGACGACGACAAACGTTCATAGATTAGAATCAGGAAGTCAAGAGATTCCTATTGAAGAAGTTCTCGTAGGCGATATTATCCATCTATCAGCTGGAGACATGGTTCCAGCAGACCTTAGGATTATTCAAGCAAAAGACTTATTTATCAGCCAAGCCTCTTTAACTGGTGAAAGCGAACCAGTAGAAAAACTAGATTTAGCTACTGATGAAAAAGATGATTCAATCACAGAGTCAGTAAACCTAGCCTTCATGGGTTCAAATGTCATTTCTGGTAGTGCTTATGGAGTTGTAATTGCAACTGGAGATGCGACCATTTTTGGTGAAATGGCAAAAAGTGTAACCGAAGACTCAACTAAAACAACTTTTGAAAAAGGCGTTAACTCAGTTTCATGGGTCCTTATTCGCTTTATGTTAGTTATGGTTCCATTTGTCTTATTGATCAATGGTTTCACTAAAGGTGATTGGATGGAAGCCGCACTATTTGCTTTAGCAGTTGCTGTTGGTTTAACACCAGAAATGTTACCAATGATTGTGACAACTTGCCTAGCAAAAGGTGCAGTCACAATGTCAAAAGAAAAAACAATCATCAAGAACCTAAATTCTATTCAAAATCTAGGTTCAATGAATATTCTCTGTACTGATAAAACTGGAACATTAACACAAGATAAAGTAGTATTAATGCGTCATTTAGATATTCATGGGCAAGAAAATATTCGAGTATTAAGACATGGATTTTTGAATAGTTACTACCAAACTGGTTTAAAGAATTTAATGGATTTGGCAATTATCGAAGGAGCCGAAGCCAAGCAAGATAAAAATCCTGAACTGGGTGGTCTAAGTAGTAAATATACAAAAGTTGATGAAATTCCTTTTGATTTTGAAAGACGTCGGATGAGTGTTGTAGTAAAAAGCAATACTAATGGAGCGACTTCAAAAACTCAAATGATTACTAAAGGTGCAGCTGAAGAAATGTTAGACATCTGTACTTTGGTTGAAGATAAGAAAAATGTTGTTCCTTTAACTCCTGAACTCAGAGCATACATTCTGAAAAAAGTTGATGAACTTAACGAAGAAGGAATGCGCGTGATTTTAGTCGCTCAAAAAACAAATCCTTCACCAGTAGATACATTCTCGGTTCAAGATGAATCTGAAATGGTGTTAATGGGTTATCTTGCCTTTCTTGATCCACCCAAAGAATCTACAGCAAAAGCAATCAAAGCACTCAATAAATATGGGGTATCAGTTAAAATCTTGACTGGTGATAACGATAAAGTTACTCGTTCAGTTTGCAAACAAGTAGGACTTCCAGTTGATAAAACTATTTTAGGTTCTGATATCGACCAATTAGATGATAATGAATTGGCAAAGGTTGCCAAGGAAGCTTCTGTTTTTGCTAAGTTATCACCTCAACAAAAAGCCAGAATAGTAACAACACTTAGAAATTCAGGCAATAGTGTCGGCTATATGGGAGATGGTATTAATGACGCAGCAGCAATGAAATCATCTGACGTTGGAATTTCAGTAGATAGTGCTGTAGATATTGCCAAAGAGTCAGCTGATGTAATTTTGTTAGAAAAAGATTTAATGGTTCTTGAAAAAGGAATTATTGAAGGAAGAAAAACCTATGCTAACATGATTAAGTATATAAAAATGACAGCAAGTTCTAACTTTGGTAATATGTTCTCAGTTCTAATCGCTAGTGCATTTTTACCATTTATTCCAATGTTATCTATTCATATTCTCTTACTTAATTTAATCTATGATTTCTCTTGTACCGCTATTCCTTGGGATAATGTCGATGAAGAATATTTGGTTGTTCCAAGAAAATGGGATGCAAGTTCTGTAAGTAAATTCATGTTGTGGATTGGCCCAACAAGTTCCGTATTCGATATTACAACTTATCTCCTAATGTTCTTTGTGATTTGTCCAGCAACATTTGGACCATTTAGCTCTCTTGTTCCTGGAAGTGCAGCATATATTGGATTTATCGCGCTCTTCCATACTGGTTGGTTTGTTGAATCAATGTGGACTCAAACCTTGGTTATCCATATGATTCGTACTCCTAAAATCCCATTTTTACAAAGTCGTGCTTCGGCTCCACTAACAATCTTAACTTTCATGGGAATCATTGGACTCACAATCATTCCATTCACAAGCTTTGGACATTCAATTGGTTTAATGGCTTTACCAATTAACTTTTTCCCATGGCTAATTTTAACAGTAGTGATGTATATGATGCTTGTCACCATATTTAAAAAAATATTTGTTTCAAAATACGGTGAATTACTTTAAATAAAAAATAAAAGTGGTGATAATTTATCCCACTTTTATTTTACTTTGGTATAGTCTATGCTATAATTAAATCAAGAAAAGTAAGGTAAAAAAATGAAAACATCAAAAAATGAACAAGACTATCTAAAAGCAATATATAGCCTAAAAAATGAAAATAATGGATCTGTTAGTATTAATGCCATTGCTCAAAAATTATCAGTATCATCACCAAGCGCCACTGAAATGATTAAACGATTAGCCAAAAAAGAACTTGTTATTCATAAACCTTATTATGGGGTATCACTTACAGACTTAGGAAATCACGAAGCGAGATTTATTTTAAAAAGTCATAGGGTCTGGGAAACTTTTCTTTTTGAGAAGGTTGGATATACAATGGAGGAAGTGCACGATGAAGCCGAAAATTTAGAACATGCTTCATCACCAAGGTTGATTGAATCTCTATATGTCCTGATGGGCTATCCAGCAACTGACCCTCACGGCTCAGAAATTCCTACAGAATCATTTTGGCTGAAAAATGAAGTGGAACTCACACTTGATGAAGCACAAGTTGATCAGACTTACCACGTTACTGCTATAGAAGAAGAAGGAAAAAACTTTTTCAAAAAATTAGAAATTTCTCTTCCACATCTTATTAAAGTAATCGATAAATTAGAAGATAAATCAATAATTATTAAAGAAGATCGAGAAAGTTCAATTGTAATCCCACCATTTTTACAATCTAAAATTCATCTCATGCATAGAAGATAAGATAAGATACACTAAAAGTCCAAGAAATTTATTTGGACTTTTTATTTTTGAGTTTTCATATAGTTTTAAACTATAGGTCATCATATTAAAAATGTATTATTAAAGTTTTATTAAATTTGATAAGATAGACCTATTAAAAATTGGAGACTATGACTATGAAAAAATCAATTATTGCTTTCCCACGTATCGGTTCAAACCGTGAATTAAAATTTGCTCTTGAAAAATATTTTCGTAAAGAAATTACAGAAGAAGAATTACAAACAGTAGCCAAAGAAATTCGGTTGGAAAATTGGAAAAGTCAAAAAGAAGCTGGGATTGACTCACCTATTTCCAATGACTTTTCTTTCTATGACCAAACCTTAGATTTATCAATTGCTCTTGGTGCAATTCCAGAGTCTTATAAAAATTTAGAATTAAATGAACTAGATACTTTATTTGCATTAGCGCGTGGTTTCCAAGATGAACAAAATGACGTAAAAGCAAGACCAATGAAAAAATGGTTTAATACAAACTATCATTATTTAGTTCCAGAAATTAACAAAGATACGATTATTAAAGCAAATTTTTCAAAATTATTAAATGAATATAAGGAAGCAAAATCTGCTGGATTTGAAACCAGACCAACAATTATTGGCCCATATACATTTTTAGTTTTAGCAGATTACAAGTCAGGAGCCACGAAAGATACAGTATTATATGATGTTATTGTAGCTTTTCAAACACTACTAAAAGAACTTAATCAACTAGGAGTAGAATGGTTACAGATTGAAGAACCAGCACTTGTTTTAGACCAAACTGAAGAAGAAAAAAAATTATTTGTGAGTATTTATGAAGAACTACTTAAGAGTAAAAACAACCTTAAGATACTTCTTCAAACATATTTTGGAGATGTTCGTGATAGCTATAAAGAAATAGTAAAGCTTGATTTTGATGGTATTGGTCTTGATTTTATAGAAGGAAGAGATTCTTTAACTCTTATTCAAAAATACGGTTTTCCCAAAGAGAAAATACTTTTTGCAGGACTAGTAAATGGAAAAAATATTTGGCGTAATAATTATCAAAAGACACTTGAGCTACTAACCGCTTTAGATGCAGTAGCAGATATCGTAATTAATACAAGCTGCTCTTTACAACATGTTCCGGTAACAGTTAAAAACGAAACTAAATTATCAAAAGAAATTCTTAAACACTTTTCATTTGCCACAGAAAAATTAAATGAAATTGATGAAATTTCCGATATTTATTTTAATAAAAACACTTCTTTTTTGAAGAAGAATATCGAACTTTTTGAAAATGAAAGAGTTCGTGAAAATACTAAACTTAAGCAAAAACTTGATAAATTAACAGAAAAAGACTTTACTAGACAACCGTCACTAGTGGAAAGACGAGCAAGTCAATCTCAATCGCTTAATTTACCACTTTTACCAACCACAACCATCGGTTCATTTCCTCAAACGGCAGAGGTGAGAAAAGTTCGGCTACAAAATAAGCGAGGAGAATTAAGCCAAGCAGATTATGACACATTCTTAGAAGAAAAAATAAAAGAATGTCTTAAACTCCAAGAAGATATTGGATTAGACGTTTTAGTTCATGGTGAATTTGAACGAAATGACATGGTAGAGTATTTTGGAGAAAAGTTAGAAGGTTATGTTTTTACTCAAAAAGCATGGGTTCAATCTTACGGAACACGTTGTGTCAAACCTCCAATCGTGTGGGCTGATGTCACTAGACCAAAATCTATGACCGTCCGTTGGTCAGCCTATGCTCAATCTCAAACATCTAAACCAGTAAAAGGAATGCTGACAGGTCCGGTAACGATTCTAAATTGGTCTTTTCCGCGAGAAGATATTTCGTTAAAAGCAAGTACTTTACAATTGGCATTAGCTGTTCAAGAAGAAGTTCTTGACTTAGAGAAAGCTGGCATTAAGATTATTCAAATTGATGAGGCAGCTTTGAGAGAAAAGTTACCTCTTCGCAAAAGTGATTGGTATAAAGAATATCTAGATTGGGCAATTCCTGCCTTTCGTTTAGTTCACTCTAAAGTAAAACCGGAAACACAAATTCACACGCATATGTGTTATTCTGAATTTGAAGATATTATTCCATCCATTGACGCAATGGATGCTGATGTAATTTCTTTTGAAGCAAGTAGAAGTGAGCTATCAATTATCGATGCGTTGAAAGCTCACCATTTTCAAACTTTGGTTGGACCTGGAGTCTATGATATTCATTCTCCACGAATACCTAGCGTAAAAGAAATACAAAATCAATTAGAAAAAATATTGGCCAAATTACCAATTGAACAAGTTTGGGTAAATCCTGATTGTGGTCTTAAAACACGTGGTAATGCCGAAACCATTCCTAGTTTAAGACACTTAGTTGAGGCAACTAGGGTGTTAAGAAAGGAAAAGGTTGAATATGACAAGTAATTCCAAAATTCTTTCTTTTGAAGTTTTTCCACCTACAACTCAAATTGGAAGTACCAACTTGGTAAAGACCTTGGATAGCCTAAGAACTCTCTCGCCAGATTTTATCAGTGTAACTTGTAGTAACAATAATTATGATAATATTGGAGATACAACTATAAAGTTTGCTGATTATGTAAACAATACACTAGATATTCCAGCGGTTGCTCATTTACCTGCCGCTTATTTAGATAAAGCTCAAGTGATCGAAATTTTGGAACGGTTAAAAGATAAACAAATCAAAAAAATTCTTGCTTTAAGAGGTGATATCAGCGATGAACCGATGAAAGATGATTTTAAATTTGCAAGTGATTTGGTTAAATTTATCAAAGATTATGATGATAGTTTTGAAGTTTTAGGTGCTTGCTACCCCGATATTCATCCCGAATCAGTAAATCGAGTGAGTGATTTTCATTATCTGAAAGAAAAAGTAGATGCTGGTTGTGACAGATTAATTACGCAACTATTTTTTGATAATGATAGTTTCTATGATTTTCAAGAACGATGCGCAATTGCTGAGATAAATACTCCGATATTCGCCGGAATAATGCCAGTAGTCAATCGAAATCAAATTCTTCGTCTATTAAAAAATTGTAATACGCCATTACCAGCAAAATTTATTAGAATACTCGAAAAATATGAACATAATCCTTTAGCTTTAAGGGATGCTGGAATTGCTTACGCCATCGACCAAATCGTTGATTTAGTAACAGAGGATGTTGCTGGAATTCACCTCTATACGATGAATAATGCAAATACAGCACACTCCATCCATGCTTCAATTTCTTCTTTATTTACCGTTTGATACATAATAAAAGTTATGTAAAAAGAAATTTTGAAATAAAATTAAGAAAAAATAGATAAATAATTGACAAATCAAAAAATTTTAATTATACTAACTAATAATATTAAATATCGAGGTTCCAAAATGATTAACAACTTTAAAAAATTTTATTTTTTCTTTATGAATGATCCACATTAGTTTTTGGCTAATAAAATGTGGGTCCTCTTTGATGTTCGTTAATCATCTAGGGGATAAAGAAGACGTCCCCTGGGACGTCTTTTTTTATTATAAAGGAGGCACATAAAAAGTAAAATAGAAAAAATTTATTGCAAGTAAAATATTATTAAGTATTTTTACTAAAAAACTATAGAAAAAAGGTAAAAGATGACTTTTAAAGAACTCAGTAACAAAATTAACATTAAAGATGTAAAAGAGCTAAATCATTTAAATGATGAGCAACGAGAAAAGAAAGAAAAACGTGATAAGGAACTTGAAGCGATAATTAAGGGTGAAGACGATAGAATCCTCTTAGTCATTGGCCCCTGCTCATCGGATAATGAAGCTGCAGTTCTAGAATATGCTCACAGATTGTCAAAACTTCAAAAAGAAGTAGAAGATAAAATTTTTATTGTGATGCGTGTTTATACTGCAAAACCGCGGACAAACGGAGATGGCTATAAAGGTCTCATTCATGAACCTGATGCAGATGGACATACAGACCTTATCAATGGGATAAAAATGGTTCGTGACCTTCACTATAAAGTAATTACTGAAACTGGTCTGACTACAGCAGATGAGATGCTATACCCAGAAAATCTACCATTAGTTGATGACTTAGTAAGTTACTATGCAGTTGGCGCTCGCTCAGTTGAAAATCAACAACATCGCTTTGTTGCCTCAGGAATAGATGCCCCAACAGGAATGAAAAACCCGACATCAGGGAATTTAAAAGTTATGTTTAATGGAATGTATGCAGCCCAACAATCTCAAGATTTTCTATTTGGGAATGCTGAAGTAGAAACATCAGGAAATTTATTAGCTCATGCCATCCTTCGTGGTGGACAAGATGAAAATGGTAAAAACCATCCAAATTACTATACAGATAATCTTCTTGAAAGTATCGAAATATACGAAAAAATGGGCTTACAAAATCCATTTATTGTTATTGATACTAATCATGATAACTCTGGGAAGAAGTATATGGAACAAATAAGAATTGTTCGTCAAACATTAGTCAATCGTAATTGGGATGAACAAATTCATAAATATGTCAGAGGATTTATGATTGAATCATATCTTGAAGACGGTCGTCAAGACAAACCAGAAGTATTTGGAAAATCAATCACTGACCCATGTTTGGGTTGGGATAAAACAGAAGAACTTATTAATGAAATTTATAATTCGTGATTGTAAAATGAGAAGGGATGAGTGAGAAACTTAATAGAATATTTTCATATTCTGTTCAGATAGAAAATGAATTTTTCTATCAAAAGTAAAGAACCAAACCTTATCGTACCACCTTTTAAAATAATAATATAAAAGCGTAGTTTTGCTACTTTTTTAATTTATCTTTTTATATAAGTTTTAGTTTATAAAAAAATAAATCTTTCATTTGTGTATTTTTTAAAAATAAGATGTATAATGTATTTATCATCTACAGATGTAAACTTTACAAAAAATAGGAGAACTAAGATGACTTATAAAACTAGTACTGAAAACAAAGCGTTAGAAATTGTAAATGTTAAATCACTTGAAGGTAAAGTGAAACAAAGTATGGAGGCTGCGGGAAATAAAGGTGCTTTTGGCTATATTCGTGGTGGCTCTGAAGATGAGTGGACACTGAATGAAAATACATCAGCATTTAACAAAAAACAAATTATGCCTCGAGTATTAAGAGGAATTGATTCTGCAGATTTAAGTACCTCACTCTTTGGTATAAAGCTAAAAACACCAATAATCCAAGCACCAGTTGCCGCCCAAGGCCTTGCTCATGAAGAAGGAGAAGTTGCAACTGCTAAAGCGATGGCTGAAGTTGGCTCAATCTTTTCAATTAGTACTTACGGAAGTACATCAGTGGAAGACGCCGCAAAAGCAGCACCAGGTGCACCGCAATTTTTCCAATTATACATGAGTAAAGATGATAAATTTAATGAATTTCTTTTGAAAAAAGCTGTATCAGCTGGAGTTAAGGCAATTATTTTAACCGCTGATTCAACATTAGGTGGCTATAGAGAAGAAGACATTGTCAATCATTTCCAATTTCCTTTACCAATGCCAAATCTAGCTGCTTTTTCAGAAAGTGATGGAACTGGCAAAGGAATCAGCGAAATCTATGAAGCAGCAAAACAAGGTCTTGTTTTAGAAGATATTCAAAAAATTAAAAAAATAACAAATCTTCCTGTAATTGTTAAGGGGGTCCAATCTCCTATTGATGCAGATGATGCCATTAACGCTGGGGCAGACGGTATCTGGGTTTCAAATCATGGGGGACGACAATTAGATGGAGGACCTGCTTCAATTGATGTCCTACCCCTCATCGCTAAAAGTGTTAATCATCGAGTTCCTATTGTTTTTGACAGTGGAGTTAGACGTGGGGAACATGTCTTCAAAGCTTTAGCACAAGGAGCAGATGTTGTTGCGGTAGGTCGTCCAGTTCTTTATGGTTTGAATTTAGGGGGAGCCAAAGGCGTTCAATCTGTTTTTGAACACTTAAACAAAGAGCTAAGTATTACTATGCAACTTGCTGGAACAAAAAATATTGAAGAAATCAAACATACCTCATTGATTGACTAATAGTTCAAATAAAAAAGTACCTTATTAGAGGTACTTTTTTATCCTATTTGATAAAGTAGTTAGTTTTGAAAGTTCATTTGATCAATTTTTGAAACAATTTCCTTATCTACCCAAACCGAAACACTTCCATCATTGACGTAAAATTCAGCTCCACCATTTTGATCCAGCGTAATAGGTATTTCATGTCTTCCAAATAAATCTATATAAACTTTACCTGCATACGCCTTATCAATTATCATATATTTTGAGCCACCATTTTTATTAGTTAAAATACATGATAATCCATATTCCTTATTATTTATTTTTAAAATATTTGTCCATCCAATAATATCAGGATGATCAAAATAATCTTTTTCCCTTAAAAACTCAGAGTCCTTACGTAATGCTATCATAGTTCTTAAGTTATCACCTACAGGACTAACATTATGTGAGGGTATTCCATATAAATCTCCCCAAAAGACAGTAGGAGTTCCTTTTTTGCGAAGTAAAATTAAGCTATAAGCGTGCTCTTTAAACCAAGCTGGAATCCAAGATTGAAGAGCCTGTCCTTCTTGAGTATCATGGTTATCAACAAAAGTGACCGAGAGTTCTGGCTGGCTGGCAGTGAGTGTGTGATCAAAAAGAGTACGCATATCAAATTCTCCATTGGTTGAAGAGGCTTCTTTCATATTAAAATGTAGTGGTACATCAAATAATTGTATTCTATCACCGGATTGTTCTAGATAATATTCTAATTTGCCAAGATCATCAGACCAGTACTCGCCAACAATAAAAAGTTTTTTATCCAATTGCTTTGCTCTCTGTTCAAGCCATTTATCAAAATATTTGAAATCAATATGTTTAATTGCATCTAATCGAAAACCATCAATTTTTGTCATTTCTGAAAACCAATGTCCCCATTTTTCAAGTTGTTCTACCGTTTCCGAAACACTAAAATCAAGATCAGCCCCCATTAAATAATCAAAATTATTATTCTCTGAATCTACATTCTCATCCCATTCATGTCCTTCAAATTCAAGAATTTCTTCTTGATTTTTCCTTTCATCATAATCAATTCCCGTAAAGTTGTGCCAGGTCCATATATAATTGTCGTATTTTCCTTGTCTTCCTGGAAATGTAAATTTGGTCCAAACTTCAACAGTTTTATTATTTTCGATGTTATGAAGATGATTATCTTCTGCTTTAATATCAGCTTCAATAGTTTCTGTTTCATCAGCACCCATCATGTGATTAAAAACGATATCCGCATACACTTCAATATTGTTGTGGTGTAGTGTATTAATTAAATCAAGATATTCATCTTTAGTCCCATATTTTGTAGGAATTGTCCCTTTTTGATCAAATTCCCCTAAGTCGAATAAATCATAGGTCCCATAACCAACATCTTCAACTCCAGAAGCTGCCTTGGAAGCTGGAGGTAACCACAATCCTGAAAATCCTAACTTTCCTAAGTCAGGAATATTCTCTTTTATATTATTCCAGTGCTGAGAATCTGAGGGTAAATACCATTCAAAAGCTTGAAGGATTGTTTTCATAAAATCATTTCTCCTTTTTCAAATTGATACAATTCTTTTCTAAAAACTAGCGCCATTAATAATTAGTATACACAAAAAGGAATCTGAAGGACAGCAGAATGTTTTAGAATTAATTAGAATATTCAAAAATATAATACTATCATCATTGGTGAATGTATTTTTTGTAAGACGATATTTTTGAATATTCTGAAATTTAGTCATACAATGAATTTATACTGAATTGAAAGGAGTTAGAACATGAAAGAAATTTCTTACAGCAAAATACTCTTAGTAGCTAAAAATGCACATCTTTATTTTTTCGATTCCTTAAATAATATTGATGTAATTTCAGGACGCCGATTAGTCCATTTTATAAAAAGTGATTTGGGAAAGCATCGGCTTGCCCGTTATCAGCTTATTATATTTTTAGATTCTGGTTTTAAAGCTAACTATCCTAATATTATAAAGGATTTTACCGAGGCAAAGATGATTCTATTTTTTTGGAATCATTTGACTCAAAAATATATTGATTTGCTACACACCTCTAGAGAAATAGGAGTAATTGATTCCTACTATAGTTTTGACCCTATTGAAGCAAAAAAATATGGGCTCTATCATAATTCTACTTTTTATACTCCTTGTATAAATTTACCTCTTCAAATACCAGATTATGATTTGTTTTTTGGAGGAAATGATAAAGGAAGAACTCAACTTGCGCATGTTATTTTAGATAAATGTGCCAGTTTAGATATTTCAATATTACTTTATATCATTAATGGAGAAAAAGGTTTTAAAAATAAAGGATATTTACCCTATCCAAAATTTTTAGAGTTCTTAATTAATAGTAATGGTATTCTTGAAATTATGCAAGAAAACCAGACAGGTTTGACCTTGAGAACAATGGAGGCTATTTTCTTTAAGAAAAAATTAGTTACAACAAATAAAGCCATCAAGCATTACCTATTTTATCATCCTGATAATATTTTTATTTTAGGAGAGGACTCAATAGAGAACTTATCTAATTTTTTGGAAAAAGACTATCATCCGCTAGAACATGATAAAATCAATTTTTTTGAAAGCCAAAACTGGTTTGACAGATTCTTATTTCCTGAAAAAGAATTACTGAATATTGAATATCGTGATAGTTTACTGGATGGTTAAAATGTTCAGCAAAATTACTAATGACCAAATCAAAATAAATAAAAAGACGTCAAAATAGATGTCTTTTTATCATTATATTAATAATCTAAATAACTTTTATATACTATGAAAATGACAAATCGTCTTGTATATTTCATAAATTTTAATACTAGTCTTGGAAACCCAATCTTGAACATGTTATACTGTAAGAGTATAAAAATTAGGAAATGGTGTATTATGTCAGCTATTAGTTTTATTGCTGTGATGATGATTGGTGTTATCGGGGCAAATATAATCAAAGAGTTTTTTCCACAAATTTCAGAAACTTTTATCTTGATTGGTGTGGGCCTTATTTTGAGTTTCCTACCAGAATTTCAAAATTTTGAATTGGAGCCAGAGTTTTTTATGATGTTAATCATTGCTCCATTAATGTTTTATGAGGGAAGTAAAACTTCATTAAAAAAAGTACGGAAAAATTTCAGAGGAATATTTTTTCTATCAATTACTTTAGCAGTGGTGACTGTACTTTTAGTAGCAGTGCTTACGAATAATATAATGGGTAGTTGGATTTTCTCTTTAGCTATCTGTTTTGCAGCAATTGTAACGCCAACAGATGCAGTTGCTGTAAAATCAATAATTTCTGGAAAGAAAATGCCCGAAGGGGTTAATGAAGCAGTTGAATTTGAATCTTTATTTAATGATGCAACAGGGTTAGTTTTACTGAGCTTAGGATTATCTGTTTTAGAGAGTGGGCATTTCAGTATTTGGGAAGGACTTGGTCGCTTTATATTTGTCTCAATTGGTGGAATTATAATTGGTTTAGTTGTCGGTGCTCTACTGGTACGAATTAGGACGGCAATCAATCTCAGAGCAACTCGGCCAGAAGCTACCATAATTCCTATTTCAATTCTGACCCCCTTCTTTATTTATTTGTTAGCAGAACATTTTGGAACTTCCGGTGTTTTAGCTGTAGTTGCTGCTGGGTTGATTCATAATTTTGAAGGAGATATGCTCAAACTGACTTCAACAAATGTTCAATTAACGAATAATACAATCTGGGAGATTTTAAGCGATATTCTGAATAACTTTGTTTTCATTCTCTTGGGTGTAAGTCTATTTGGAATTTGGGACATTTTTAAATCACTTGGTTGGAAAGAATCAATTGTTCTATTTTTGATAAGCGTTTTAGTTTATTTACTTATGTTATTCATAAGAAAATTTTGGACTAATAGAAAAGGAAATAGATCAATCGAACACTTTTTCTCTGATGTAAAAGAAGAGCGTAATAGTGATTCAACAATTTTTGCTTTGTCAGGAGCCCATGGAACAATGACATTAGCAATGGCTTTCTCTTTACCTTTGAATACTAGTATTTTGAGCAACGAGAATAGGGAAATTATTATTACAATGGCCGCTATTGTTATTCTTTTAAGTCTTATTGTACCAACACTGATTCTGCCAAAATTATTACCGGCACTTGGAGGTGAAAGTACTGATAATATAAATCAGGTTCGTAACGATATGGTTGATTATGCGATTCTTCATATGGTAGAAGAAATTGAGGATAGTAAAGTTCGTAGTAGTCTTACCAAACAACTACAATCACAAAAAGGATTACAAATCCCTGACCACACTAAGAGTAGTAAATTAATGGACGAGATAATAAGTTGGCAGGAAACATTACTTGATACAACAACTATAAAAGCACAGTTTTCACCTAAAGTTATTGACTATTTTAGAATTTATCTAGAAAACAGTAGTAAACATTCAACTGGTAAGAAAATAAGACGATTATTCTCCAAAAGACGACGTGGCAGAAGAGTAGATTCAGTAGAAATGCAAGAATTTGCGACAATAAGAACCGATATAAGCCGACTAGAAAGCAGTTTATATCAACAAACAATCGAAAAATTAAGTTCTCTTGAAAAAGAGCGATTAGAAAATAAGATAACTGACTTTAGTGATATTGAAGAAGTAAAACATATTTTGGAAAATAGACATTACCGTATTCGTAACGAAATTCAAGAAGATACAATTATTCCAAACGAATTACTCATAGAGGCATTTCAACTTGAATATCAATTTGTATTGAACCAGGTAAAAACTGATGTAATTTCTAAAGAAACAAGTAATAAACTTTTTAAAGAGATAAATAATGCTCAAGTTTTACAATTACAGAAACAATAAAAAGCCTATTGAGGCTTTTTTCTAAAGTAACTAAATATATTACCAATAAAGTTGATTCGCATGGTTCATAGCAACGATAAACGATTATGTTCCATCAAACAGCCGTAGGATCATTACCCTCTTTATTAGAACTCAGTTGATTACTGGTAATTATCAATTCTATTTGCTAGAATATGCTTGTGTTGGACAAGAGCTTATGATGTTGGAGTGTCTTAATTATTTCATTGATAATAATAAAATCAGTCTGTAACAAGTAATGGATGCCTAATGAATTTACAAAAATTTAAAAGATTGTTGCTAGAGAAATTGATACATGGAGGTAATGATAGATGAAATTAATACTATCATCAATTTTGTTAGGATTCGGTGGATTTGATCCAGTGGGAGCAGTGCTTATAATGGCTGCACTAGCAAATGGAACAAAGAAAAAACAAGTATATTTATTTTCTTTAATGGCTCTACTTTCCACGGTCGTTTTCGGATTAATATTTTCATACGGTACTAGTATAAGCTTGAATTATTTTATAAATATAATGAATCATATTCCAGATATGGCTTATGTATTTACCGGTTTTTTGATATCCATTGTATGTGTAGCTTGGTTTATAAGATCTACCTTCCTAAAAGGAAATAAAGAAAGAGTAGATGATCAGAAAGAATCGAAATTTATGAAATTTTCAAAGAGAAGTATGCCACTTGCAGGTTTTATTTTTGGGTTTTGGGCTATGTCAGATCCGACTTTTTGGGCAGTGGTTGCACTAAGTGCAAAAGAGGGGAATATACTATTAACAATATTATGTTTAACAATTTGGATGTTGTTAGGACAGATTCCTTTATATACTTTAGTAGTATCATTAATATTTAATGTCTATGAAAAATTGATTAAAATAGCAAGTAGGTATTTAGATAAAAATAACCGAAGAAAAAAATTAAGTAATGTCACTAGAATAATAATATCATTATTTATATTAGGTATTGGTATTTATTTTTTTATTGATTCATTGGTATATTTACTAAAAGGGATTTGGTTATATTAGTTTATATATTATCGTGAATTAATATAAAACATGTTTAGTGTTTGATAAACAGATTATAATCTAAGTTTATCTAATCACTTTTATAGTTTAGTCGCAAAATATAGAAGTTTAAAAGAAGAATAAGGCTTTTGGTCATATTCTTTTTAGTGTCCAATTTACTATGTTCATACTGAGCAATTTTTAATAACAAAATATAGGGGAGTGATAAAATAGAATGAGAATATGAAAACTCCTACAAAAAATATTAATTTAGAAAAAGAGGAACAGCTGTGAATATTGAAGTTTTACTTGAAAAGAAAGAACAAATACAGGTTAAGATTTTACGTCAGTTGTTCCTCAAACATGATAAGCTAACTGCGCAGGAACTGTGTGATTGGGTAAACCTCTCTCGACCTTCGGTTCAGAGTTATTTGGAGGATATATCTTATATAGGGCGGATGATTGGGAAACCCATGGAAGTTATTCGTCAGAACAATAAACTCGTTCTAAACATGTCGGAATCACAAACCTTAGATGAAGTCATCAGTTTTTTAATCCAAGATAGTATCAAATATCGCCTGATTCTCTTATTTTTAGAACAAAAAAATTACATGATTTTTGAATTAGCAGAACTCTTGCTACTCAGTGAATCTACTTTGTTTCGCAAAATCAAAGAACTCAATAAACTTTTATTGGAATTTGATATTCAAATCAAAAATAATAAATTGATCGGAGAAGAAAGTCAAATTCGCTATTTTTACTATCTGCTATTTGATTCGCTTCATCCTAAATTTCGACCAGATTTGCTGCAAGTCACTAAATTTCAGGTCGAATTTGTACGGCAACTTGAAGAAACATTAAAAGTAAATTTTTCCGAAAGTAGCAAAGATAAACTTTATCGGTGGTTGGCAATCACAGAAAGAAGGCGGAAACTTACAGATATCCAAATTACTAAATCTTTAGAAATGAAGAAAATATACCAAGATGACCATCTCTATCAACTATTGGATTCTCTTTTTTATCAACATATTTATGATAATCAGAGCAAGGATAACTGTGAGACAATTTTTTTCTACGGTTTTCTCCAATCTTTTTTCATTCTAGATAAAGAAAGTTATTACCGTTTTGATATTTATCGCAGTAAAAAAATTCCAACTGTTCTCTTGAATATTTCTTTAAGAGAGCGAATGTTAAACCACTATCGTCCCCATCGTTTAGGTTTCGAAGAGGAGAAATCCATCAGTTATCAGTTAGCTCAAGTAAACAATAAATTCACCTTTTTCCAAGGTAGCCTCTTTACCAAAATTCAAGAAGATTTGATGCTACATAAACAAAACTGGGTCGATAAGAGTTTTCAAGATTTACTTGATAACCTCAAAGATATTGCTTTAAGTTATATACCCAAAGAGCAGGATTTGCCAGAACTCATCTTTGGTTATCGCAATGCCTTGATGCTGCTGGAGCTCTTATCTGCTCAACAATTGACGGTGGCTTATGATTTGTCTGATACACCTGCCTATCAAATCCCGATGGAACACTATCTGAAAAATCACCTCAGATCTGTTGAAAAGATAAAATTAGAGCATTATCAAGAAAGCCAGAGTTATGATCTACTTATCTCAAGTAAAAGAAATGACAGTCGAAAGTTTGTCTATATACTTTCCGAGTTTTCCAGTGATTATGATTTTGAAGAGTTATTGTCGCGTATTGAAAACTTAAAAAAAGAAAAATTTCAAAAAAAAGCAATTTTGAATTAAGAATGAAACACGAAAGAGGGGTGCTCTCCTCTTTTTTTATGTTTTCACGTGAATATTATTTTACATTTATGAATATATTACTGCGGTCCCATTATTTAGCATTTTCTCACTAAATTTATTACAGAATAGATGAAGAATTAAGAATAGCAACTCAAATAAGTTTAAAATTAAATTGGGAGAGACCCCCTCTCTCATTATTTCTTAGTAAGCACAAACTGCCCAAATTCAAGTAATTTTTCTATTCGAATCTGTTGTTTATTATCGACTGCCAATTTTTTTTTGAATTTGATAAAAAATGAAAGTTTCTATTCGTTTTAAAATGCTATAATATAAATCATAGAAAGCGTTTACAAAGGAGAAACAACATGACAGAAACTTCTTACATTATGGCAATTGACCAAGGTACAACAAGCTCAAGAGCTATTATATTTGATAAACATGGTAAACATATCGGCAGCTCCCAAAAGGAATTTACACAGTACTTTCCTAAAGAAGGTTGGGTGGAACATGATGCCAACGAAATTTGGAACTCTGTTCAATCTGTTATCGCAGGAGCATTTATCGAATCTGGTATTAAGCCTGTACAGGTTGCGGGTATTGGTATTACTAACCAACGTGAAACAACCATTATCTGGGATAAAAAAACAGGTATACCAATCTACCATGCCATCGTTTGGCAATCACGTCAATCTTCCAATATTGCAAATGGTCTTAAAGATGCAGGGCATGATGAACTCTTCCACAAAAAGACAGGACTCATTGTCGACTCATATTTTTCAGCTACAAAAATTCGTTGGATTCTTGACCATGTTGAAGGAGCACAAGAGCGGGCGGAACGAGGCGAGCTGCTCTTTGGAACAATTGATACATGGCTTTTATGGAAGTTAACAGATGGCGATGTACATTATACAGACTACTCTAATGCCAGTCGTACTATGCTCTACAACATTCACGAGTTAAAATGGGATGAAGAAATCCTGAAAATTCTGAATATCCCGGCTTCAATGCTTCCAGAGGTTAAATCTAACTCAGAAGTTTATGGTGTGACTAAAGGATTTCATTTCTTCGGATCTGAAGTACCAATCTCAGGTATGGCTGGTGACCAGCAAGCCGCATTATTTGGTCAAATGGCCTTTGAACCAGGGATGATTAAAAATACTTATGGTACAGGTTCATTTATCGTGATGAATACGGGTGAGAAACCACATATTTCCAAAAATAACATGCTCACAACAATTGGCTACGGTATTAACGGAAAAGTTTATTATGCCTTAGAAGGAAGTATCTTTGTTGCAGGTTCATCAATCCAATGGTTACGTGATGGTTTGAAGATGTTGGATCGTGCCAGTGATTCTGAAGAAGTTGCACTCCAGTCTATGAGTCAAGATGAAGTTTATGTGGTTCCAGCTTTTGTCGGCCTTGGCGCACCATATTGGGACCAAGAAGCACGTGGTGCAATGTTTGGTTTAACACGTGGAACAACAAAAGAAGATATTGTGAAAGCAACCTTACAAGGGATAGCTTATCAAGTCCGTGATGTAGTAAGCACCATGAAAGAAGATACAGGAATCGATATGTCTGTACTCAAAGTAGATGGTGGCGCAGCAAATAACGAATACTTGATGCAGTTCCAAGCCGATATCTTGAATATCCCTATTCAACGTGCGGGAGATTTGGAAACGACAGCGCTCGGTGCAGCCTTCCTAGCAGGTCTTGCAGTTGGTTTTTGGAAAGATTTAGAAGAACTCAAAGAATCTTATGAGCCTGGCAAAATTTTCCAAACGCAGATGCAAGAAGAACGTAGAGAAGAACTCTATGCCGGTTGGAAAAAAGCTGTGAATGCAACACGCGCTTTCAAATAATAATCAATTAGACAGTAACATAAAGGAGAATAGAAATGGCTTTTTCTAAAAAAACAAGACAAGAAGCAATCACAAAAGTTCAGAATGAAGAAATGGATTTACTCATTATCGGAGGTGGTATTACTGGTGCTGGATTGACTTTACAAGCGGCAGCCACTGGCATGAAAGTTGCTGTGCTTGAAATGCAGGACTTTTCAGAAGGAACATCGTCACGTTCAACGAAACTCGTGCATGGGGGTATCCGTTATCTAAAAAACTTTGATGTCGAAGTCGTTTCCGACACTGTTTCAGAACGTGCTGTTGTTCAAAGTATTGCGCCACATATTCCTAAGCCAGACCCGATGTTACTTCCTATTTACAATGATGAAGGCAAAACGACTTTTGATATGTTTTCTGTGAAAATCGCCATGGATTTGTATGATCGGTTGGCAGGTATTGATGAAGGTTCTCCATATGCCAACTATACCATCTCACCAGAAGAAGTGCTACGCCGTGAGCCACTGATTAAGAAAAAAGGTTTGCAAGGTGCAGGGGTTTATCTTGACTACCGTAACAATGATTCACGTTTGGTGATTGACAATATTAAAAAAGCTGTAGAAGACGGCGCAAAAGCCATCAGCAAGATGAAAGTGATTGATTTTATCTATACTGATGGACAAATCTCTGGTGTTCGGGCGCGTGACTTATTGACAGATGAAGTCATTGAAGTAAAATCTAAACTTGTGATTAACACAAGTGGTCCTTGGGTAGATAAGATACGTTACTTGAACTTCACTCGTCCGATTGTGCCAAAAATGCGTCCGACAAAAGGAGTCCATCTCGTGGTTGATGCTGCCAAATTACCTGTGCCTCAACCAACATATTTTGATACAGGAAAACATGATAAACGTATGGTTTTTGCCATTCCACGTGAAAATAAAACATATTTTGGTACGACAGATACAGATTATCATGGGGACTTTAACGATCCAAAGGTTACTCAAGAAGATGTGGACTACCTTTTAGATGTCATCAATTTCCGTTATCCTGGAGCAAATATCACGATTAATGATATTGAAGCTTCATGGGCTGGATTGCGTCCATTGCTAGGTGGGAATTCGGGTTCAGACTATAACGGAGGTGATAACGGTGCAGTTTCTGAAACTAGCTTTAACGCTGTCGTAGAGGCCGTGCTTCGCTATAAAAATAAAACAGCAACTAAAGCCGAAGTAGAGCATTTATTGAACAATATGGAATCAAGTCTTTCAGAAAAAGGGGACGCGCCATCTTCAGTTTCTCGTGGGAGTTCACTTGAACGTGAGAGTGATGGTTTGATTACTTTAGCTGGTGGGAAAATCACTGACTACCGTAAAATGGCAGCAGGTGCGATGGAGCTTATCTGCCAGCTGCTTGTTGAGGACTTTGATTTGAAATATGAACCAATCGACTCTAAAAAATACCAGATCTCTGGTGGTGAATTTGATCCAACTAAGGTTGAAGAAGTCGTTGCTGAAAATATGAAAATCGGTGTTGTTGCAGGTCTTACAGAAGAGGAAGCGAAATACATAGCAGACTTTTATGGAATGAACGCACTCCAAGTATTTGCCTATGCTTCTGAAATGAAACCTTATGAAGGCTTATCTTTGGCAGAATCAGCCCGTCTGCGCTATGCGCTTGAGGATGAAATGATCTTGACACCGGTAGACTACTTGCTTCGTCGCACTAACCATATTTTATTTATGCGTGAAAGTATAGATAAAATCAAGGTTCATGTCGTCAATGTCATTGCGGACTTCCTCGGTTGGTCTGTAGAAGAAAAAGCAGAACAAGAAAAAGCTTTGGAAAAAGCGCTTCGTGAATCTGACTTATCAGATTTGAAGAAATAAAAATAGTTTGAAGATAATTGAAACAAATAAAAAATAGAAATAAGGGGTCAATATGCACTCAGAAATGGTACAGCTACTTGGTGAATTTTTAGGAACATTTATCTTAATACTTCTTGGTAACGGGGTCGTTTCAGGCGTTGTCCTGAACAAAACGAAAGCAACAGGAGCTGGTTGGGTTGCTATCACTCTCGGTTGGGGATTTGCAGTAATGATGGGGGTTTACATTTCTGGATTTATGTCGCCAGCCCATTTGAATCCAGCAGTAACAATTGCAATGGCAATGATTGGGAGTTTTAGCTGGAGTTTGGTTCTTCCTTATATTATTGCGCAAATGCTTGGTGCAATGGTCGCCAGCATTATCCTCTACCTAATGTTTTACCCTCACTATGCTGAAACAAAAAATCCAGCAGATATCTTGGGCACATTTTCTACAGGCCCTGCTCTTCGTCATACAGGCTCGAATTTGATTAGTGAAATTGTTGGTACTGCAGTATTGACGACAGGAATTCTCGCCTTCGGTCAATACACTATTACGCAAACTTCGGGTGTCTCACCCCTTTTAGTAGGTGCCATTATCACAGCCATTGGTTTATCACTTGGTGCAACGACAGGTTACTCTCTAAATCCCGCACGTGACTTAGGTCCTCGCATCATGCATGCCATCTTACCTATCAAAGGTAAAGGAGATTCAGACTGGTCTTACGCATGGATACCTGTTTTAGGTCCAATCATTGGCGGTAGCTTAGGTGCCCTTCTCTTTAATATGGTTATTCAATTTGCAAGTAATTAAACTGAAATAATATACATAAAAAGAGTTAGACAGAGTTCTAACTCTTTTTATTAAAAATAAATGAGCCATAAGAAAAAATTTTCTATAATCAAAGTCACATAATCAATTGAGAAAAAATTTAATTAAAATATAATTATTGATGATTATGGAAAGTCTGCCCAGCATGTTTAAGTGTTTCCTGCTTGTACTTGATTTCTATTGTTAGATTATACAACCTGTTATTGGTAGTTATCTAAGACCATTCCATAGATATGTTTGATGATGACAATATAAATGTTCTGTAAGGGGGGATATATTATTTAGTTGTGCATGTCATATATTTTTTTATTTCGAATATGGGAATATTGGTGGATTCCTTTAAAATGATTCAAAATAGAAGCTAAAAAACCACTTGAAAAATTTTAGTGGTTTTTTTTGAAACAATTCTTCATATATTCAATTGAAATTAATTATTCAAGAGCAGAGTGATACAATTACACAAATTCTTCATACTCATTAGGATCTTGATTATCTACCCTGCCATTTTCTTGTTTTAAGGCTGTGATTTTATTAATCTCTTCAGAAGAAAGTGAAAAATCAAAAATATCTATATTTTTTCTTTGGTGTTCTGGAGAAGTTGCTTTAACAATAGGTATAATACCTCTTTCAACTTGCCATCTTAGAATGATTTGACCAGTATCCTTATCATATTTTTGAGCTATGTTTTGAATCAGGCTTTCCTCAAGCTCTTTACTACCTCGGCCTAAAGGGCTCCATGCCTGAGTTAGAATGCCATACCTTTTATTAATTTTCAATAGCTTTTCTTGAGGCCAGTAAGGGTGAATTTCATTTTGATTAATTGCTGGTATAACACCAGTTTCTTGAATTATTTTGTCGAGATGGTCTTCCTCAAAATTAGATACCCCAATTGATCTTACAAGACCCCGTTTTTTTGCTGCAATTAGTGCTTTCCAAGCTTCAACATAATTATCCCGCTTTGGTAGTGGCCAGTGGATCAAGTAAAGATCAAAATAGCTCAATCCTGTTCGTAATAAAGACTCTTCAATCATCTTCAAAGCATCTTCAAAATGATGATATTTACCAGGTAGCTTAGTTGTCACAAAAAAATTTGATCGAGGGATACCAGAACGACGAATTGCTTCTCCAACTGCTCCTTCGCTATCATAATTAGTTGAGGTATCAAGTAAACGATAACCGCTTTGTATAGCCGTTAAAATTTGCTCCACCCCTTCATATCCACGAATCTGAAATGTTCCTAACCCTATTTTAGGAATCAAATGTCCATCATTAAGCGTGTGTTTTTCTTGTTCAATCATTTTCTTGTTCTATTTCCTTTCTGGTCGTTTAAGTTTATGAATATTATGTCAATAATACTAAACTTTTGCAGGCTTTCAAAGTTAACAGAATATCTAACCATTAACTGTATAGTACAAAGTTTAACGTAACTATACTCAATTGTGAAATAATATGTTTATAATTGTTTTTCCAATAGGCTTTACCTCTATTGTATAAGTTTTATCATACCAGGAGCAAATCTTCGATGTAAATTTAGATATTAAAAAATGTTCTTTAAAACTTGCAATTTGATGGTAGCATATAATATTATTGTGCTCAAAAAATGAGAGATATGATTAATGTACATTATTCAGTTCTTTAATAGTCTTTCTGAGATAGTTGAAGGTACATATAGTATTAATAAATTATAAATAAGTCATATCTTTTGAATACGCTTTCTAATTGTGTTAGATTAGGGTTAGATCATAAAATGTATTCTAAAGAAAGAGGTGACATATGATTTGGTCATTAATTGTTGGTGCATTAATCGGATTAGTCGCTGGTGCGATTACAAATAAGGGAAGTTCAATGGGATGGATTGCTAATATCTTAGCAGGGTTAGTTGGGGCTTTCGTAGGTCAAGCTTTACTTGGGACTTGGGGGCCATCGCTTGCTGGCATGGCATTAATACCATCCATTGTTGGTGCAGTAATTGTGGTTGCTGTAGTTTCTTTCGTCCTATCTAAAATGAATTAGTAGATCTTAGGATCCAGAAAGGAGGAGTTTTGGCAACTGGAAAGAAAATAATACTCATTATCCTTGATCTCCTTTTACTTACGCTTGTTCTACCAATGACGTGGGATTATTATAATTTCATGGAATATGATTGGATGACAACAACCTCTAGTAACATTCCCTTCATAGGTAAATATATGATAGACTATTTGTTTTGGGGGAACATCGTTTTAACAGTCATATTAATTATCGCCTTGATTGTAATCCTTTTTTATCCTCGAACCTATATGGATGTACAACTCACTTCAAATAATGGAGATTTAACTTTGAAGAAGTCGGCCATTGAAGGATTTGTAGGTGAAAAAGTAAAAGAAAATGATTACCTTAAAAACTCAAAAATCGCTGTTTCACTTTTTAAAAATAAGATAAAAATTGATATAAAGGGTGAGATTATTCCTCGAGTTGAAGTGGCACAAAAAGCCCAAGTTCTGGAACAGGAAATCATTGAAGGGTTAAAAAGTTTCTTTGGATTGGAACATACGGTTAAACTTAAAGTAAAAGTCAATACATTAAGTAAAGATGATAACCCTAAACGCCAACGTGTTATGTAGGAGGGATCAATGGATTATTTCGAAAAAAATCGATACCCAATTATAGGGGGAATCGTAGGTGCACTCATTGCTGTGTGTATCTTCACTATTGGATTTTGGAAAATGATTTTGGTTTTATTTTTGATTGGATTAGGAATTTATATTGGTCTATTCTTAAAAAAATCAGGAATCATTGATCAATTTATAGATCGTAAATAACATTATAAAAGGAGAATATTATGGTACAAGAAAATATGAAAGCATTTGGAACAATGGCAGAAAAAGAAACCCCTAAAACAAAGGAAACCCAACCAGAAATTAAGGGAGCTTTGACTTATGAAGATAAAGTTGTGCAAAAGATTGTAGGACTAGCATTAGAATCAGTGGATGGACTTCTTTCCGTAGAAGGTGGGTTCTTCTCAAACTTAACAGGAAAACTTATTAATACTGATGATGTTACAACAGGTGTTGACGTAGAAGTTGGGAAAACACAAGTTGCAGTAGACTTGAAAGTAGTTACAGAATATCGTAAGAATGTGCCTGATATTTATGAAAAAATTAAAGAAGTCATTCGTAAAGAGGTTGCGGCAATGACAGAATTGGAAGTTGTTGAAGTTAACGTAACAGTCACAGATATTAAAACGAAAGAGCAACAAAAAGAAGATGATGTAAGTATTCAAGATCGAGTGACTAGTGCGGCTCAAACAACTGGAAAATTCACCTCTGAACAAGTTGATAAAGTAAAAGACAAAGTAGAAGACAATACAGATAAAGAAGCTAGAGTTAAATAAATTTCTAGATAAATCGTGATTAACAAAGGCCTCTAATATGAGGCTTTTTTAGTAAGTGACTTCAATTATATAGTTTTTTATTTAGATAGAAGTATCAAGTCAAATAGGTCTAAGGAGATCTTTCATGATAGACTATATGGAAGCAGTCGAATAATATTATGAAAATATTAACTGAGCTTACCATTGTCTTAACAATACCAACAATTACTTACGGGTTTTGGGGAAATCTCAAGTTGCCTTTTCAAGTCGTCCATTATCGTTCGTTATTTGTAGTGGTTGTTTCGCTTCTAATCAGTGTATTAGTTTGGTACTGGTTAAAAAAGAAAAAATCTTTTTAGAAAAATTTATAAAATTATAAAAGAAAAGAAGGAAAAACTATGAAAATTGGCCTAGTAAAAGCAAACTTCCCAGGAGAGAGACGAGTGCCACTCTTACCAAAAGACATTAAAGATTTTAAAAATGAAATATTGGTAGAGGAGGGGTTTGGTAAATTTTTAGATATTGATGATCAAGATTACATTGATAAAGGATGTCATATTTTATCAAGAGCTGAAGTTTTTGCGGAATCAGAGGCGATCTTCTCACTAAAACTCATCCAGCCCACTGATTACTCTCATCTTAGAGAGGGGCAGATGATTATAGGGTGGACACATCCTTTTGGTTCAGGACAATCATTCATGAAAGAGCAAGCTCTACCTAAAAAGTTAATTGTAGTAGATTTAGATAGTAATTCACCTTACATTTATTATGAAAATGAGATATTTGAATCAGGTATTCCGAAGGGGCTATTATATAAAAATAGTTTTTACGCAGGATATGCAGGGGTTATAGATGCTTTATTGCAATATGGACTTATCCCAACTGAAGAGACAAAAATAGCTATTTTAGGTTCTGGAAATGTTGCGCAAGGTGCCTTTAGTAGTATCTCAAAATATTCCTCAAACATCCGAATGTATTATCGAAAAACAATGTCAATTTTCAAAGAAAATTATACAAAGTACGACATCATTATCAATGGAATTGAAATTGGGAAAGATGATGATCCAATTTTAAGTTTTTCAGAACAAAAATCATTGAAAAAAGGGACATTTATTATTGATATAGCAGCTGATGCTGGAAACACTATTGAAGGAACGCATTTTACCACTATGGATGCCCCGATCTACGAAAATGATGGAAAATACTATTATGTTGTTCCTAATACTCCATCACTCATCTATCGAAATGTGAGTCAAGAATTAAGTAAGATTTTGAGTGAGAATATCTTTAGTGAAGATTGCTCACGATTTTTAAGTATTAAATCTTGAAGAAACAATTATATTTTTATGAGTAAGGATTCCATTGCCGCAGCAGCAATAGTAGCAAAAAATATATTAGCTCATTCTATCAGAGGAAGGTCTTTCGACTATTATAGCTTGAACTTAACTTTAAAAATCCACTATTATACTGGCTTTTTTTAAGTATTAAAATCTGATATTGAGGTCGGTATTGTATTCAAAAAAATCTTGAAGTTATTAATATTTTGACAGAGATTACCTCCATTGATGAGATTCATGCCTATTCTATTGATGAATCATGCCTTGATGTCACAGAATCCTTAGATTTTTTCTTTCCTGAAATTACTGACAAATACGAACAAATGGATAAATTAGCTCAATTACTTCAGCGTAAAATTTATCATCAAACTGGTTTATACGTTACAATTGGGATGGGGGACAATCCACTCCTTGCAAAACTTGCGATGGATAACTACGCAAAGCATAACAAAAATATGAGAGCACTGATTCGTTATTAGGATGTGCCTACTAAAATATGGTTAATAACTGATATGACTGACTTCTGGGAAATTAATGTAAGGACTGAAGTACGTTTAAATTTTCTCTTAAAACATTCTCTTAGTCTATCTGATTTTCTTCAAAAAGCAAAGTTACTTCATGTTGAAGTTGATGTATCTGGAAAATACACGACTTATCGATTGACGGATTTTGAGCAAAAACGTCCGATCCGAGATAGCAGTTTAATCTCAAAAGAAGATAAAAAAAGAATGGATGCTCACCCTGAAAAAAGAATTTTCTAAAAAGAAGAAATTGAGAGACGGTGCGAAAAAAATGTTCAGAATCATTCAATTGTCTTTGGTCAGTCAGAAATTTTTAAAGAGTATCAAAAACAACAAAAATGGTTTAAAGAAAATTTAGGAATTCGGTTAGTCGTCGAACCTTGGCAAATTGAATCGAAAACACCTGATGCCATTCGAGTTTTTGTGGAGGCAGGGCATCGTAAAGGAACCGTAAAAATTGAATCGACTTTTATTGATAAAGTAGGAGAAAATTTTGAGCTTCATCTTAATAATTTTTCAAAATTTAAGTTTTTAGACGAGAGAAACCAAAACTATTCATCTATTCTTTTAGGAAAAGAAATTATCGGTCAACTCTCAAAAGAAAATGAACGTATCCCTACTAGAAAAAATTATGGAATGAACTATGTGCATGACTTATTTGAAGCAACAAACTTACTAAGTCGTCATGGAATTAGTGGGCAAGAATCTTTCAAACATCTCGGAGAAGAGTTTATCACAAATATGGAAAAGGTAGAATTAGCACTTGAACAATTAGATAAAGAAATGCTTACTCAAACAGAACGAGTGAAATTCAATCAAGAGAATCCTCAACTCATTGAACAGCTCAAACAATTACAAAATGAACATAAATCTTTAGAATCAGCCTACAAAGAACTCACAGATGAACTTGAAATTTACGATCAAATTGAAAACTTGCAAGCTCAAAAACAAGAAAAACGAACTTCACAAGAACAGGAGAAGCAGCCGCATGTCAGAAGATAACTTTCAATCCCTCGATAAATTAGAACAAAAGATAGAGGCCCGTCGGTTAAAAGAAAAGTTTTATGAAAAAGAATATTCAAATATGGATCCTTTATTTATGACCGAATATCTCAATACTAAACGAGCCTTTACCTTTAATCAAACCTCAGATTTAGGTTTTCCTTATTGGGAATATTCCAATCTTCAAGTAAATATTTTCTGTCTAGGTCGTCTTGTTTTTAAAGAGTGGGGACAAAAAATGAGTTTAAAAACTTTCTTTAATCTTGAATCAGGTTATTTTGGACAGGGACGATTTCTTACCTATCGTAACAGCAAGGAGCAGTATATGCCTACAAAAGGACACATAGATTTAGCTGAAGCAGAAATCGGAGAATATTTTGTATTAAAGCTCAAAAGCAAAGCTGGTGGTTCATCATTCATTGAAGAAATTTGGACAGTTGAATATGACGAGAATTTAGCTGAATCTATTCAAAAAATTTTTCAAGAAGTAGCTAGTAGGGATGAGTAGTGATATATTTGTTGAAAATAAAAAATTGGCTAGCAATTTGCGTAGCCATTTTATTTTTATTCTGCGAACAGAGAGGGAAAACTGTCCCCCCGTACAGGCACCACAACAGTATTTCTGCACAGAGCTATTGTTTTTTAGGTTACTAATATAAACTTAGGTATGATCGTTACGTAGGAGTTCGTTGATTTCGTCAGCTACCCAATTTGCTGTTTTTGAGCAATCACAAAATTCTAGAATCTCTTGACACTTTTTCATAATTTCTAGGGCTGTCTCATCTCCAGTATGATAGAGGCAATTAGCCTTTGTGTAAATTAATGTTATTTTTTCGAACATATAATAATCATGAATATCGCTAGTTTCTAGGTACCTTATTAACCTTCTTGCAGGTTCATAAGTACCATTTTCTACATAAACTTCGATAATATTTAAGACAGTTTGGATAATAGCCTGCTTAACATAAGGAATATTATTGCTGGTTTGAAAGGGAGAAAGCATCTTTTCTGTAAGCTGCATAAGATGAATCAAATCAATAAATTTAGCGCACTGCCCCAAAAGAGCGACGTCATATTGTCCCCATTCTTTTAAGGAAAAAAGATAGTTTTCTAAGAATAAAATTTCTTCCCTATTAATATAATAATTAGAATCCATGAAAGAGAGAATTGACTTTGCACGGATATAATCTAATTTTAATTTTTTACTAATTGGTTTAGAATTTGAGACATTTAAGTGCTGTTCCAGATTATTAACAATTTGATGTAATTTAGCAGAGTTCCTTTCTACGAGAGCTTTTGCCATCTCCATATTAAATAGTAGCAGGTCTCGTTTTTCAAGATAAAGGTTCAATGCATTTTGAAACTCGAACATGTTGACATTAATATTTTGGAGGAGATTAAAAAAACGATCAATAGAAATCATAGTTTTACCATTTTCAAAATTTGATAAATGGGTTGGAGAAATTTCTTGCCCTGATGCTTCCTCCTGTGAAAATCCTTTTGCTACTCTGAGATTTTTAAAAACAATCCCATATGCTAGCTCTCTATCAGAGTTACGTTCTATTGTTTTTTTCATTTTTTCCCCTCCTACATTTTATATTGTTCAAGTATGAATAATTATGGTTATCCATGAAGTAGTTAACTGTAACTAGTAATTTGAAGATTTAACGTCACAGATTCAACCTTTATATAGTTCAAAAATTCTCATGTCTTCAATTGACAATTAAGATTAATACTATTATAGAATAAGATTGAAGAAAATTCACTTTTTAGCTGACAAGAAATATCTGAAAATTAAATATAATAGAGAATTCAGCATAATATTAAATTAAACAGTGAAAATGAATTTTAAAAAATTTAGAGAGGGAGTATGTTATGAAAAAATATAGATTAGGCAAGTTATTAAGAATTTTGATCATTCTAACTATTGTGGCGTTAACTTATCCAATCATCAATCTCTGAGACAGTTAATATGATTTAAAAATTTTAATTATATATAGAAGTGAGGAACAGTATGATCACAAAAGAAAATTTAAACAAAATGAACTACAACGAACAAATCGCTATTATTGGTGAAACTAATCGACCTCCTGGAGGAATTCGAACAATTATGGATCTTGTTAAGAATGTTTACTTTACTCCTGATACAAAGATTCTTGAAATAGGGACTTCAACTGGGTTTACTGCTGTAGAATTAGCTAAAAGAACAAATTCAAAGATTACTTCTATTGATATTAACGAGGAAAGTATAAAAATTGCAAAGGATAGAGCTAAGGAACATGGAGTTACAGATAATATTAACTTTTTAGTGGCTGATGCAATGAATCTTCCATTCCAAGATGAAGAATTTGATATTGTGTTTTCCGGGAATATTATTTCATATATACCGGATAGAGAAAAGGCGCTTTCAGAGTACATGAGGGTTCTAAAAGATAACGGAGTGTTGTTTGCTACACCTATGTATTATTTGCATGAGCCTAATAATTCTTTAATGATGAAGGTAAGAAATGCTCTTAAGATGGATATCAAAATTGACTATGAATCTTATTGGCAAAAATTTTTTGATAATCCAAACTTAGAACTATTTTTGGAAGAAAAGTTTGATTTCGATTATATATCAGATTTAAAGATAGGAAAGTATGTTGAGGATATTCAAAAAACAAATGAAAGGTTTTTGAATGCTCAAAATATGGATGATGAGACCACTCAGGAATTTCTAAGGTTATATAGAGAAAATATTTATCTGTTTAGAGATAATCTTTCTAATATGGGATATTCGGAACTATTCTTAAGAAAAAACAAATTTAAATTTGATAAAGAACTTTTTTTAGCCAGTAAAAGAATAGATAAAATAGGGAGAAAAATATGACTGAAGAAATGAAGAACTTGAGTAGAGTAAGTGAAGTGCTTACTTCAAATTGGTATCACTGTATGTTTCAATGCTACTCAGATATTGTATTTTCCACTTTCAAATTTTATAGTGAAAAAGAAGAATTTGCGGCAGCAACTTTACCTGTAACAACAGGGAGTATTTCTAGTCCAATGGGATTGGGCTCGGATTCATTACCTGTAGAGATAAAGCTTTTTAATCAAAAGACATATCTTGCGGATTCTATGCAATTTTTATTAGAGTACAGTCTTCGGTTTGGGAAAAAAGGTGTTTTCTACTTGATGCCTACCTTTCGTGGAGAAGATTCTGATGAAAGGCATTTAAATCAATTTTACCATTCGGAATGTGAAATTGTAGGCGGACTATCAGATATAATCCGATTATGTGAGGACTATATAAAGAATGTTACGAGATATGTTATTTCTCAAAATTACTACAAAGAAAGTGTTTCCGAGGATAAACTGTCAGAAGTACGGTCAATAATTAATCAAGAAAACTTTCAACAAATCACCTTTGATGATGCAGTCAAGCTTTTAAGGGACAATAATATTAAGGGAGTTGGTAATATTGATGGTGTAATGACTATTAATTCAGTTGGAGAAAAATGGTTGATTAAACATTTTGATGGAGTAGTTTGGTTGACCAAATTTCCTCACAAGGGAGTCCCTTTTTATCAAGCATATGATAAAAAAGATCCAAATGTAGCTTTGTGTGCTGATTTATTAATTGGGATGGGAGAAACGTTGGGTTGTGGTGAGAGAGCAAACTATAGTGATGTGCTAAAATCATTGGATGAACATAAAGTTAGTCATGAAGAATACGAATGGTATATCTCAATGAAAAAGGAATTTCCACTGAAGACGAGTGGATTTGGAATGGGTATTGAAAGATATATAGCATGGCTGTTTGATATTGATGATATTCGAAAAATCCCTTATGTATATAGAGAAAAAAATAAGATTATTTATCCTTAGGGGGTTATGGAGGAATAGATGAAAGATAAAGTCGTGATTTGGTCACCAGCTAATGATGGGTTTTCTATCACCCCAGACAGTATTAAGAGGGGAAAAAGTGTTTTGGAACTTTCAGGGTACGATGTACACTTTGATAGCAATGCATTTAGAAGCTACGAAACGGGAGTGACTTCTAAAGTTTCGAGATTAAATGTTCTGAAACAACTAAATGGAAATCTTGAAAAAATCGTATTGATGTCAACATATGGTGGATATTCTGCTAATCTTATTTTAGACGAATTGCGACTTATTCAAAACATGAAAAATGTTATATTATCTGGAAAAAGTGACTTAACATGTATTTTAAATGGAATTTATACTAAATATAATATAAAGTCAATTTATGGGATTGATTTTTCAAAAATTTGTAATCCCTACCTTGAAGAATCTGACAAAAATAATATTTTAAGTGCTTTGGCGCTTAAAGATATTATCTTTAAAAAACAAGAAAAATTCAATGATGGTTTTTGGTATTTACACCCACCAAAGAATTCTTTTAGTTATAAATGGGAGGTGTTTGGAGAGTCAATTGGACGAGAGATTACGGGAATATCAGTTGGTGGAAATATGGAGAGCCTATTAACTCTTGCTGGTACTGAATATATGCCAAATTTTACAAATAAGATAGTAGTTTTAGAAACGATTCCAGACATTTCAGTAGGGCAATTTGTCATGCAATTGAAAGCAATGGTGATGGCTACAAATATTTGCAAGGCAAGAGCTATAATTTTTGGGTGTTTTGAACCTGGCTCTTGTTTAAATGAAAAAAAAATCATTGATTTTATTTTATCTGAAATAAAAACGCAGTTACCATCTGTTATCTCGAATGTTGATTTTTCTCATACTGAACCATCTTATCCATTTTATATTGGTGGGAAAATAAAATTAGATATTATGAAAAATGAAATTACGATTAGTTGGGAATAAAGTACATTACTTTATCTCGAAATAGTATTTACTGATGATTAAAAAAAATATACATGCCAAGCTTAACGGCTTGAACTTTGACAGTAGGAAACTGCACTAAACAAATATAAAGGAGGAAAAAATGAGACGATTAGCATTACTTTTACACCACGCAGGTACAGCTCCTGATTTGATTTATCCTAGTTTAAAGAAGCTTGAGGACGTTGAAATTGTTACTTTTTATATTAAGTCTAAAACAAATGCGGCCTTAAATAGAGTTTATGATGAGTGCGTTGGAACTATTGGGCCTAGTATTGAGTGCTCCAATGAAGAAGATATGTACAATAAAGTCATAAAGTATCATCAAAAATCGCCAATTACAGGGGTACTTACTTTTGCAGAAATGTTGATAAAAACTGCAAACATGCTTTCAAAATTACTCGGAAAAAGCTACATGGAGGACAGTACAATTGTAGCTCTTCAAAATAAATATGAACAGCGGAAGATACTGAAAAATAATAAGGTTTCAGTTCCCAACTTTTATGAGATTTTGTCTGAGAAAGATCTACGTCGTGCAGCTGAGGTTATAGGATTCCCGGCAATTTTAAAGCCCAATTATGGTGGTGGAGCGTATGGAATATTTGAGGTTCACGATTTTGAAACTTTGGAAAAAAGGTATCAAGAAGAGCAAGAAAAATTTGAAAATATAATCCTTGAGGGAGAGAAATCTACATTTAATCTTGAAGAAGTAATTATCGGGGAAGACTGGCAAGTAAATGAGAAACTAGCCGATTATTGTAGTGTTGAAACTATTGTTCAGAATGGTAAGATTTTTCATCTGACGGTCAGTGACAGAACAAAATTAGTTCCTCCTTTTAGAGAAAGTGGGTACATTCTTCCTTCTTCACTTGCAATGAATCATCAAGATGAAGTTAAAGAACTTACAACGAGAGCTTTAAAGGCCCTAAAGGTTAACAATTTAATGACACATACGGAAATTAAATTTACAAAAAATGGTCCAAAGATTATTGAAGTAAATGGACGTCCTGGTGGAACAGTACCTTTTAGACTAAAAAATGCAACAGATGGGGAATATGATTTATTTATTGAATTAGCAAAACTGGCGCTAGGGGACAAGATTAATCCAAAAATCACATATAAAAAATTCTCTGCCTCAAAAATTAGTCATTGTCCTGAAGGAAATTGGAAGATTAAAGACATTAATTTTGAGAAGTTAAAAAATATTCCATCACTTACTCTGCTTATACCAATAAAGAGTGCTGGTGATTATGTTGACTCTTATCGAGGCATTGAGGATATCTTGGGGCTCTATTATTTAGAGAATCCGAATGTTAACGAACTTATTAATGATATGGTAAGCATTGATGATCTTCTAAAGGTAGAATATGAAAGAGTCTGAGAATAAGATAAGGAACATGTTGGTTAAAGTAGGCTTTTCTGAAATTTCTGATGTGTTTGTAATCCCACAACGTAAGGTATTTATCGGAAAGAATAAAATTTTTTATAATTATTATCCGTTATGTTTTAAAAATAATTTAAATAATAAAGTTTATTATTTAAGAAGCAAAGGGGATTCATTTTGCATTACCCCAACTCAGTTATTGAAGTTTAAGAGAAGTGCAGTCTTTAGTATCGGTAAAGGAATAGATGATGGCAAGGAGAAAGCAATAATCTTAGTAGAGGCTTCATCTAGTAATCGAAAATTTGTAGCAGAAAAAAATGAACAGCTCAGAGAGAAATTAAAGGAATTCTCTTTTGCTGCGTATAAAATAAATATAGTTGAGGAGTTTGGAAAGTATTGGCTAAGAGTTTGGATAATAATGAAATAAAAAAGTATTTGGAGCAATCCAAATTTCTGATTTCTGATGGTTATGGACCAGGGATTCCCATATTTTTATCCAAAGGTATTCATGTAGTTGATTTCTTTAATCAGTTATTTACTTGTGCTTTATTAGAATCAAATATTAATTATAAAAAATTTAATTGTCAACAATTAATTTCAAAAACGGATTTTGAAAATCTTTATAGTCATATAAATGATTATTCAGGAGAAGTCCTGTCTTTTGGAGACAACATGTTGATGTCTGATCCGTTAGCTCAAACATTGAAAGAAATCAAGAAAAACATCGAAACTAACGGAGAAGTTAACCTTTTAACTATTTCAAGTATTTTTAGAAATAAAAGTAGAGGGCTAATTCCTTTATTTAAGGATAGAAATATTTTTCCAGTAGTCCAATTGGACCAGGGAATTAATGACTATGATTTTGAAAATAATTTAACAAGTTTAAAAAAACTATACTATAATTTTTATGAATCTATAGGGATTAAAATATTATTCCTAGAAGCGAAAGAAGTCCCAGAATATGCTGAATATGAGCTATATTTTCTATCTTCTCTTGATAATAATTTTACAAAATTAGGAATGATATACAAACTATCAAAGAAATTTAATTTAAACTATGGAATTACATCTCAAGTTTCGTTAGTAAATTCAGGGTTTTCTGGGAAAACTCTGTTTATGTCTATAAAAAATTTCTCGGAAGCTTATAATAAAAACTGTCTCCCTCCATATTTAATTGCATCAAAAATTTTGTTAGTTTTTGATGATTTGAGCCGTAAGGATGAAATTGAGGACGAATTGGATAAGACTGGAATCACTTATGTTTCTCAACTTCATAATAAAAAAAGTTTTCAGAGTTGGAAGGATTCTGAAATGTTTTACTTCATATTAGTACATAAGTTTTTTACCCTTCATGAGCGTAATGGACAAGTTTATGAATTTGATAATTTATATGAACTTTTAAAATATCTTGAAAATAATTTAAGGGATAGCCTTAATCAAAGCTTCATGCATTCAAGTGAGAAATTACAATGTAATTTGGAAGGAAAAACAAAAAATGTATGTCTTAATTGTTGGAGGGGAGATTACTATGGTCTAATTTTGTTAGAGGCCCCTAAACAATGTGAAAGATGTGGTAGAGATATTGATAGAGCTATTTTCACAGAAAATTCGAATAAAAGATTTTATTGATCTAATTTTTAGGATGTGAAAGAATGATTCAGAAATTTTATTTACGAGGTTATTAATTATGAAAAAAATAATGATTCTAATAAACGATATAGATCCTAATATTTATGTTGATAATATTGATACTTCAATTTATGATTCTACTGTCGTTTACCAAAAACCAGTTTCCAAGGCGATGGAAAATAAATTTAAAATATGTATAGAGAAGTATAATGTTTATACATGGATAATGGTTGAAAGAAAAGAAAACTTAATACCAAAAGCAAAGGAATTGGCAATTAAAGAAAAATTTTCCACTATTATTTCTTTTGCAGAGGACATGATAATTCCAACGGAGTACTTAAAAAAAGAAGTAGGAATAAAAAACCGATATGAGGAAATTAAAAATATAACGAATAAATTTTATCAAAGAGAAATGGTTTCAAAGTTCTATCCAGAATTATCGACGGTTGCTCACAAAATTAGGGATAAAAAAGATGCAGAAGTTATAGCTAAAAATTTTGAGTTTCCCGGTATGTTAAAACCTGTTTCTATGGCTGGAAGTCGTCTGGCGTACAAAGTTGAATCTAGAAAACACTTTTTAGAAGTTATAGAAGAGCTTGCTAAAGAGGAATTTTTCCACACAGATTTTATTTTAGAAGAATTTCTCCTTGGTTCAGAATGGTATGGTAAAGAGAACGTTTTTTTCGATGATTATGTAAGCGTAGAATCAATTGTTTCCAACGGGAAAATTACTCATTTAGCAGTTTCAAGTAAGCCTATAATTGCTAAACCATTTAGAGAAACGGGATTGGTTGTTCCTAGCACGCTATCTCAGAGCAAACAAAATCAATTATATGAAGCCGCTAGTAAAGTTATTAGAGCTCTCAATTATAAGAACGGTCCTACTCATATTGAGTTAAAATTAACACCATCAGGTCCAAAACTCATTGAATTCAATCCTAGAGCAGGAGGGCCAGTTCCATTTTTATTTCAAACAAGTAGTGAATATCCTATAATTAATCAAATTATTCAGTCTTATCTTGGAGAAGAAGTCGGTAAGTTTTCTTGCTTTAATAACTCGTCAGCGTTTTTCTCTTTTCAAGTAGGAGAGGGAGAGAAGGTTATTTTAGACGAGATAAATGATAAAGTTACTTTTGAAGATAAAAATATCAAAGAATTTTTTATTTTTAAACACAAGGGAGAAATTATTGATCCTGCTATAGGAACCTCTGCTATGATAGGGTTTGCTTATGTTGTAGGAGAAACACCTGCAAAATGTATGGAAATAAGAGATAAAATTTGGGATAAAATAAATGTAAAATATTCAGAAAGTAAAGGATTTAAAAATGAATATAAGGGCGATAGTTAGGCAGTATTATTTTTTAGTTGTTTTATTTGCGGTTGTGGACTTTTTATTTGGTTCTGGATATGTGGCTTTTATGAGTCATTGGGGACTATCAGATTCATTGATAGGATTAATCCTTTCAATTTGGTCGGGTGTTACTTTGCTTTTTGGAATCCCATTTGGTGTTGTTGCAGATAGCCTAGGCCGAAAAAGAGTAATGGGAATTGGATTTCTTATTTGGGGAATTGGATTATTACTTTTTTCTCTATCAAGAGACCCTCTAGCATTTGGAATTGCGATATTTTTAATTGCGTTGGGTCTTGCGATAATAGGACAATTACCATTGTCATGGTTTGTTTCGACCTCAAATAAGTTTGAAGGAAGTGAAGTTCAAGATAATGCAATTCCTTTTGCTGGGGCATTATCCAAAGGAGTATCATTTTGTGCTGGAATATTATTTACTTTGCTAGTTGTAAATTCTAGTGGCAATATACCTTATTATGTTGCAGCAGTTCTTGCAATATTTACTGGAGTAGTAGTTTTAACAATATTTCAAGCAGATTCAAAGAAAGAAAAAAATACTAGAACCTTACTGGCTAATATTAAAGAAACTCTCCCCTTTTTGAGAAAGAATACGGTATTATTACTTTTTTTCATAAAGTATTTTTTAAGTGGAATTGCAGGGCAACTCTTTGTATTCTGCTGGCAATTACATATGGTAAACGAATTAAAGGTTGCTGAGGATAAATTGGGAGTTATTTTTTCGTTTTTCATACTAACACTTGCATTAGGTTATTATTTTACCTCTAAGATTGGAAAAAAATTTAATAAAATCAATGTTTCCTTATTTGGTAATATAGTAATACTAATCTCATTCTTAATGATGTCAGTAGGAAATAGCTTTGTTAGTTTTTTAATAGCATCTTTACTTTTTGAGTTTGGCTTAGGTGTTGAACAGGGAGCGAATTTAATTTGGATACAGCCAGAAATTAGAGAAGATATAAGAGCAACAATTTTGTCATTGCTTCCTGTGATTTTAGGGTTGGCTAGTCTTTTGGCAAGTGGCGTTATTTCACTTTTTTTGTCACAAATTGGCTTTAAATTGTTATGGACACTGTCAGCAATTTTAACTGCTTTAGCAATATTATTGCTAGGAATAATTAAAAAAATCATATAACAGTATCTCAAATCACACTTCTTATCATAAATCATTATCCGTAATTTACTTCGTTACCTTCAGCGTAAGCAGCTTGGCGAATTGGTAAGTGAAATTATCAGGAAATAGATGAACAGATTATCGTGATACGAGGAGAATGGGAGGATACACAGAGAGTGATTGTTATCATTAGAACAACCCTAGTACTAAAAAATAGCCCTTTTCTTTGTTATTTTTCAATTGCGAATAAACCTTTTGTGATTAATAAAGATGCTTGACGCAACCTTTCAACTATTATGAAAAAGAAGTTAATCTTAGATCTTAATGTAAAAAATCTTATACCACCAGTTTCTTCTCAACCTCTTCTTATTAGACAGCTGGAGAAAAATTATGATGTGAAATCAACAAGTTAAAGGTAAGGGGGGATTCTGGCTGGGTAAGGTTTGTTTGGCTGGAGTGTGACAATGCGAGAAAATTGATTGTTTCTCGCTCTCGAGGTGTTTTTTTGCCTAGAAGAGCGTATTGATTTACAATTAAGCATTAAATTTTATATAATCAAAGTGTAGATTGTTAGTATAAACGCTCCATCCGTCATTGGGGCGTTTTTTTGTTTAGAAATCGCTTGACAATAAAATAGAAGATATTTTATTATCAAGGTGTCGCTTGCATGGATAGCGGCAATGATTTTCTTTAGGTTCGTACCAGTGATGTTTTACTCTGGTATAGCCCTCTCTAAACAAACGCAAGGGAACTTGTATGGAAGTTCCCTTGTTTTTTGATGTTAAAGATAAAATTTGACAAAAAATAATTGCTTATTTTATAATTAGTATGTAGCCATATTTGGTAAATCCTGTGAGACAATTTTCCTTGGGTATGGCTACAAACACTTAAACTCCTTTATTAGAGTAGAAAACTCTCTTTATCGGAGAGTTTTCTTCATGTAATTTGACAAAGAATAGACTCATGTTTTATAATGAAAATATCAGTGTTTTGCTGTGAATGATTTTTTCATAAAACTCTAAGGAAGCCTCTTTATCAAGGGGCTATTTTTATTTTGTGACCTTATTATTGAGGCTCGCAAGATATATGTTATAATAGGACTCTTAAACATGGGTGTCAGTGATTTGGTGGCATTTTTTATTTTTTGTGGAATATTGTATAATGATGTTAGTGGGCGAGAATAAGATATTATTTTTTGATAACATTGATAATCTGCAGTGCCGTCCACACTTACAACATAGTGCTACAGATTATCATAATCGGTTCTTTAGTTCAGAAGGATAGAACATTTGCCTCCTAAGCGAAAACCGCTGGTTCGAGTCCAGCAAGAACCATAAAAATACTCATATAAACTTCTTTTAAGAAGTTTTTTTCTTTACTCTTTTGTGCCCCTTAAAAAACATAAACAGGAGCTATTCAAAATGGCTTGTAGAGTAGAGGCTTTTTTTGTTATAATAAATCGTGTAGAGTTTATGGACGGTAGCCTGATTGGGGGTGGTGCTTATGATTATTTCGTGAGCATACCTCACAAAACATGAAAGGCGAATATTTTTTGACTGTATTTCAGGCATTAAGTCTCATGATAGCATTTGCTACATTGATGATTCTTGTCATAAATACAAGTAACAAAAAATGACCGTTCAGCTTAGTAGGCATTGACGGTCATTTGACTTAAAAACTGCTACCGTTCTTAAAACGGCTACATTAGGACTTGTTGATGCAAGTCCTTTTTATGATTTAATTATATCATAAATCGAGATTTAGTAAAGTCAAATTTACTCAACCCTTTATGTGAAAAATCAAGTTTAGAAACTAAAAAAGTAAAAGTACGGTATTTAGTAATGGCTCAAAAAAAAAAGAAAAGACAACATTTCGTTCCTCAACATCTCCAAAGGAATTTCGCATTAGAAAAAAAAGAAAATAGAGTTAGAATCTATATAAGAAAAGAAAAAAATTTGCTGATGTGTCAATTAAAGACAATCTTCAATCATCTTATTTTTATGGAAAATCAGAAAAAACTGAGACAATATTTAGTGATGAAATAGAAGGCCCTATAAGCTCGGTCATTGAAGAGATGATTAAAAATCCTAAAAAATTTATGCGAAAACATAAACTTCTTGACGAAGATACATTAAGGTATTTTTATACTTTAAAAAATCGCTCAGTAGGCACCGCAAAAATTTTAGAGGGCATTACAAACCAGATAATGAAAAAATGGGAAAATTCTACGAACTTCGATGAATCGCAAAAGGCTCTACGCAAGGAATTTCAAGAAAAAATGATAGATACAAATGAGTTGAGAGGTATAGGGGCATTAGTTGAACCAATCAATGAGTCTCGAGATGAAATATATAACGGAAAATATATGTTGGTAGAATCTGAAAAAAGACTTTACTTATTAGATGAGGCGAATACTTCAATTTTCCCTCTATCGCCCAATGTATTGCTTGTTATAGGTGATATGGTCGAAGCAGTAAAAAAGTCTTTTAATATACATTCAAAATCATATACTATTGATAAAATTAATAGTTGGGCGATTAATAAAGCTACAAACGTTGTTATTATTGGTCCCTATACTACATTGAAAGATATCGAAAGACTGGATAAACACTCTTCATCACAGAGGTTTTAGTATAATAGTTTAGAAAAGGAGGACTTATGAAAAAATTTAATCATAGAGATTTTGATATTGAAACAGAACTCATTACAACAAGAGATGGGTCTATTAGAGGTAATTTGGTTAATTGGGATACAGTCAGAAGATTTCAAGAAGAGGATATTTTGGAAAGTCTTGATATTTATTTACCATGGGGTGAAGAACTTGATCTTTGGGGTTATATGGAATTCATAGATCAACAAATTTTCCGAGAATATCCAGAACTCCTTACTGAGTATAAATATGATGGAGATTTCTCTTTTGAAAACATGAGATTTTCACAAGTAGCCAAAAGTATTTACGACATTTCAATAGAGTTTCCAGCCAGAGAAGATTATGGGATAGATAACATAATTGACGCAATTTTTGAAATTTGTGAAGTTCCTAAAGGCACAATGGAAGAGGAAGATTTACCTAGTGACTTACAATTTTGGCCTTCATTTATAAGTGATGAAGATAACGACTTTTATATTTCCATTACAGAGCACGAATTAAAAGTAAATGACTTTCAAGCAAAAATAAAAAAATTGAAGGATGAAATTATACAAGAAAGAGATGAATTAAAGAAGAAATCAATGCTGCTAACATGTCTGATACTTGTAGAAAGTTTGGTGACTTCCGTTATTTTGGATAAAATGCCAAATATTGATTCCACAAATATCAAAGATATTTACCATAGAAAAGTTGTTCAAGAAAGTATAATATCTAGTGTGAGAAACCATGCAGGTAGAAATAAACTTTTTAGCCAATACTTTGGTGAACCCCTTCCTCAACAATCATGGATATCTCTGAGAAATTCGCTTGCTCATGATATTGGTAACTCTAAATTGAATAAAAATATAATCAATGTACATGGTAAGGATTATAATATTATATCAGTTATAGATAAGATAACTAATTTCTCAAATGAATTATCGAAAATCATTGACAAAACAGCAGATTGTAGCGATGAAAATAACATGATATAAATAATCAATAAATTAATTAAAGATTAGGTCAAGTATAGATAAACTATTCAGTTAAGTACGAATCAAATTCGTACTTTTTCTATCTCTAAACACATGCATTTATCAGTTTTTTTGATAATGTGTATTGCAATTAATACAATTATAGAGTATAATATCATATAAACTGATATGTTGTTTAAAAGTCATAGATAGGAGTATTTTGCATGAATCAAACACTCTGGAGTAATTATTTTGATTACGAACGTGAACCTAGACGTGCGATTTTCTTCGAAGATGTGAAGTCCAACTATGCCTCAATTGAGTGTATTGAACGTGGATTAAACCCTATGACCACCTCATTATGTGTCATGAGTCGAGCTGATAACTCAAATGGGTTGATACTAGCAGCTAGTCCAACATTTAAAAAAGCCTTTGGAATGTCAAATGTCAGTCACTCTAAGGAGTTACCTTTTATACCTGATACCAGAAAGTTTAATTATCGGTTATGGTATCAAAAACATACTGACATCTTTGGACAAACAGTTGAACCTGACTCAAAATATATTGCTGAAGTGGAGCGTTGGGCTGCTCAAACTTACATTGTACCACCTCAAATGTTGCTTTATATCAAAAAAAATCTTGAAGTTATTAATATTTTGAGGGAAATTACCTCAATTGATGAAATTCATGCCTATTCTATTGATGAATCATGCCTTGATGTCACAGAATCCTTAGATTTTTTCTTTCCAGAAATTACTGACAAGTATGAACAGATGGATAAATTGGCTCAATTGCTGCAGCGTAAAATTTATCATCAAACTGGCTTATACGTGACCATTGGGATGGGAGATAATCCATTACTGGCTAAACTCGCAATGGACAACTACGCTAAGCACAATTCAAATATGAGAGCTATAATTCGTTATGAAGATGTTCCTACTAAGATATGGTCAATAGCTGATATGACTGACTTCTGGGGAATTAATGTAAGGACTGAAGCATGTTTAAATAAGCTAGGCATTCACTCTATCAAAGAGTTAGCTCATGCTGACCCTGATATGTTAAAACGTGAAATGGGTGTGATTGGCTTACAACAATTTTTCCATGCGAATGGTATCGACGAAACACGACTGACAGATCACTATAAAAGGAAATCTGTAAGTTACTCAAACTCTCAAACCTTACCTAGAGACTATACACGAAAAGGCGAGATAAGACTGATTGTAACTGAAATGGCTGAACAAATTGCTGTACGTTTGCGAAAATCAAAGAAAAAAGCTACAAATTTCTCACTCTTTGTTGGTTTTTCTAACATAGATTATAAAAAATCTATCTCAGTCTCACGTAAAATTGAAGCCACAAGTTCAACTAAAGACCTGCAAGAGATTGCTACCAGACTCTTTAATGAGAAATACGATGAAGGGGCAGTTAGACGAATTGGGGTTAGTGCCAATAATTTGATAGACGAACCTTATCAACTTATTTCACTCTTTGATAGTGATGAGGAAAACGAAGAAACCATTAAACAGAAAAAAGATGAGGCTGTTCAAGAGGCTCTTGATTCAATCCGTCAAAAGTATCACTTTGTGTCTGTTCAAAAAGCAACAGTTTTAAAGAAAGGTTCACGTGCAGTTGCCAGAAGTAAAATGGTTGGTGGACACTCTGCAGGAGGACTGGAGGGCTTAAATTGAGTCGTGTTGACCGTTCATATAGTAAATATGAGTCTATTCGGACTTATGAAGACCGTGGAAAAATGAAGTGGAATCCATTTGCGACTGCAGAACTTGCATCAGCACATCGAGATTATCGTTCTGATTTTAATTTTGAAGAGCCTGGTTTTTCTTTAGAACAAGATGATAAGATGACGATGCTCTCTTTTGCTAAATCTCTGCAGTTAGAGATTACAATAGAATATCAATCTGAGAAGGCAAATAAAAAGGTAACTGGAATTGTTCTTGATTGGAAAGATAAAACAGGAATTATTTTCAAAAAACAAGATGGCCATTATCAAGAAATTGATTTTGAGTGCATCGTTAAATTAACTGATAAGGAGTATTTTGACCCTTATCTCAAACAATAATGAAAGGAAAGCTCATGGAACAGCCAGATTATACTCCGAAACGAGTACATAAAATAAATGACCCAGAAGAAAAGAAATTGGCTATCCTTAAAGCCACGAAATCAATTGAGAAAAGATTTGGTTCAAATACTATCTTAGACGATGAAGGAAAGGCGGCCCAGCATGTTCAAGCACTTCCTACTGGTATTCTGTCGTTAGATTGTGCTATTGGGATTGGTGGTTATCCAAAAGGACGTCTCATTGAGCTTTTTGGAGCTGAATCTTCAGGTAAAACGACTGTAGCACTTCAAGCTGTAGCTGAAACTCAAAAAAATAATGGATATGTAGCTTATATCGATGCTGAAAATTCACTTGATATTGAATATGCTGAAAACCTTGGAGTAAAAGCTGATAGTTTAATCTTTGCACAACCAGATACTGGTGAAGAAGCCTTTTATATGATTAATGAATTTGTTAAGACTGGGGCTTTTGACTTGATTGTTGTTGATTCGGTTGCTGCTCTGACACCTGCTTCAGAAATAGATGGGGTAAGTATTCCAGGTCAGCAAGCTAAAATGATGTCAGAACAGCTCTCTAAGCTCGTTTCAAAAGTAAATCAAACAAAGACGGTCATCATCTTCATTAATCAAGTGCGTTCAACCATGAGTGGACTATTCTTAAATAAAGAAACCACTCCAGGAGGGTCAGCACTAAAATTTTATTCTTCTGTACGAATTGAGGTTAAATCAGGAGAAAAAATCAAAGATGGAATTGATACTATCGGTAAAAAAACTACACTACACACCGTTAAAAACAAGGTATCAGCTCCATATAAAAAACCGTCTGTCATTAATGTCTTTGGGGATGGATTCTCTCAAGAAATAGACGTGGTTACGCTAGCGATTCAAATGGGAGTAGTTAAGAAGATGAATGAGTGGTACTCCTTTAACGGTCAAAAGCTAGGACGTGGTATCTTTAGTGTTAAGGAATACTTAGCAAGTCATCAATCTATCTTTGAAACACTTAAACATCTAACTAGAGAGTCACTTCAATTCTACTAAACAATTTATAGAGACAATTGTTAATATATTAGTTAATTCTCTGCAATCAGATGGCTTTTATTGGTCAGTGTTGAGGCTAGAACAAATTCGATATACGGCGTACTATAAGAAAATCTCCAATTTTTAATAAATAAAAAAAACACATGGTTATAGAGCATATGGCTTTTGTAATTTTTTTATCTTATCTAGTCGGAAAAATCCACATTCCTCGTTGCCCACGGTCAATGAATTCTTGAGAAAGTTTTGTATAAAAAGATACAACATCCTTTGATAAAGAAAGTTTCCTGGCAAGAGGAGCTAAGTCATTCTTTAATTCAGCGATAACTTTTGGTGTATATTTTTTTTGTTCCAATTTATTTTTTGCACTAGATAATATTTCGAATTCTTGAATAGAAATATTTGGATTATTTATCAAACTAGAAATTTCTTCTATGAGTTCTGATTCTTTTGATATTTTTACCATTCAACGCTCCTTTCTAATTATGGTTTCCAAGAATTTCCCCAACCACTCGCGATGACACCTAGCATGTAACTAATGGTGCCTTGTGTTTGAATAGTTCTATATTCACCCGTATATTTATTTCTGAAAATTGTGTAAGGACCAGAATTCATCCAAAAATACCATCCATTTACAGTACTTCCACCCTGAAACTCGACATTACTAAAGGTTGTAACAATCATAGATGGATTTGTGTCTGGAGTTTTAGTCGTTGCTGCAACAGAATCAGCAGAAGCAGAAGCTGAGTATCCTACTGTAATAATTGTTGAGGCGAGAGCAACGGTAATAAACTTAATTTTCATTTTTTTCATAAATACCTCCATTAAATTATAAATTTATTGTATAATATTCTGACTATTTTAAGGGTAACAAATGTTAACGATTTTTATAAAAAACGAACTCGACATGCAGCACATATTTTCTTAGGTTTCTAAAAAAGCTTTAATTTCAGAAAAAATAAAAAGAGAATTATATTTAACAAATAATATTGGGAAATAAAAGAAGTATCTGTGAATTTTCAAATCAGCCAAATACTTTTTATTGCTTGATTTAAAAAATGGGTCAACAGGGAATACTTTAAAAGTTCGTATTTATTTTATACTATAATTGGATTTATAGAATGTCGGTGTTTTGCAAAGTTAAAAAACAATATTTCTGCTTTTTTTAGCAGGAATTCCTAGAAATACTTTGTTATCATGGATAATCTAAAGAAAACTAATTAAATAATTAATACTTCTTATCACTTTATTTAATATATATAACGATATGGTATAATAAAAAAATGAAAAAAATAGTATTTAGATGTATTTTAGGGTTAATTGGGCTACTAATTGCCACTGTTTTATTAATAATTTTTGCCTTTTACTTTTCTCCCAAACCTGGAGCAATGTTAATCAGACATATGTTCAATTCTGAAGTTAAAATAAGTGATCACAAATCTTTTGATAAAGCAAAATCTAATGTTGAAGTGACTCGGAATCATAATTATAATTCAAAGTTCAAAGATAATACCTACGATTTATATCTCCCCAAAAATAATATGGAACATGTTCCAGTATTAATTTGGGTCCACGGCGGAGGCTACGTTGGGGGAGATAAATCAGGAATAAAAGAATTTGCTACTAAGCTATGTTCTGATGCACAGATCGCAATCGTATCCATAAACTATGAAAGGGCACCTGAATCAAAATATCCGAACCAGTTAATTCAGGTGAGTGAATTGGTAAAATTCTTAAAAAAAGAGAGCCATCCTAAGTTAGAACTTGGAAATATTATGTTTGGTGGGGATAGTGCTGGTGCACAGATCGCGCTTCAATATGCTTTAACTCAGACGAACGAACAATATGGAGTAAGTTTGCATGTGCCACAATTGCTAGAACAAGGAACAATTAAAGCAACAGTTTCCTATTGTGGCCCTTTGGATTTAGAGCAAATAAAAGATACAAGATCATCATCTAACTTTATGAAATTTTTTGTACGAACTGTGGCTTGGGCTGAATTAGGGACTAAGAATTGGAAAACAAGTCCTCAGTTAAAACAAGCAAGTTTGGTTAAACATCTAACAGATGAATTCCCTCCTACCTATATTACCGATGGAAATACTTACTCTTTCGAAGAACAAGGAATAGCTTTCAGCGAGAAGTTAAAAGAGCTTTCTGTACCAGTAAAAAGCCTTTTCTATAATAAATCCACGAAAGAGATTACACACGAATATCAGTTTGACTATTCTACGTCAGAAGCAAAAGACTGCTATAGACAAACACTGTCTTTCATAGAACATTATAAAAAAAACTCATAGATTAACAGCTGTGAGCTTTTTTGTTTTAAATTTTAATTAATTATTATTCTAAAGCTATAGGTGTAAAATAATTAATACTTGACAATTATAGTGTATGGTGTATAATAGTACACATAGCAAAGGAGAACTATGCATATAGATCCTAATAATAAAGATGCCATTTACGAACAAATTGTATTTAATATAAAAAAAGAGATTACCAAAGGGATTCTTGATGCAGGAGACAAAATCCTATCCGTTCGAGAGATGTCCAAGCAGTTGGGCGTTAACCCGAATACTGTTGCCAAAGCTTATAAGGAATTAGAGCATCAAAATGTAATCACAACTATTAAGGGAAGAGGTTCTTTTGTTAAAAATAATGATGGCCAGGATGAAGAAATTGATATTCAGACACAAAAAAAATTAAGAAGTCAGCTTAAATCATGGTTAGTTGAAGCACAATATGCAAAAATTCCATTGAGTTTAATCTATGAGTGGATAAAGGAGGAGGAGTAGAATTGGAGATTCAAAATTTAAGTAAGAGGATTGATGGTAATGTTGTTTTGAAACATATTAATTTATCCATCCCTATGGGAAGTATTTTTGGAATTGTGGGAAGAAATGGATCTGGTAAAACCACTTTATTCCGTACGATAGCCAGTCATTATTTGATGGATGAAGGAATGGTATCAATTGATGGTCTAGATATTAACAAAGAGGTTCATCTAAAAAATGATATTTTTTTCCTTGATCCTCAATATCAACCATTAAATAAAATGAGATTACGAACAATTGAGAGTTATTTTTCTCTATTGTATCCTCTTTTTGATAGTAAGAGATATTGGGAATTGATCGAAAAACATCAATTACCTAATGATCAATTTCAAAAATATTCCAAAGGGATGCAATGCTTGCTCCTCGTTATTATTGCGCTTTGTTCGAACTGTTCCTATATTATCTTAGATGAACCTCTTGATGGGCTCGATGTTATCGTACGTAAACAGGTTGTTGATTTAATGATCGATGCAATCAGTGATCAAGATAGAAGTATTATTTTAGCTTCACATAATTTGAATGAGCTGGAAAAGCTAGCGGACCAAGTAGCTTTTATTAAAGAACACTCTATTATTTCTATATTGAATCTTTCTACAGTAAAAATGTCAATCCGTAAACTTCAGATTGCTTTTAAAGACTATGAATTACCTCAGTTTATCAAACAAGAAGCGAAGCATATTACTCATGAAGGCCGAGTAAGCACAGTGATCTTTGAAAATTATAGTGATGAACTTATGGAACGAATAAACAATTGTGAACCACTACTGATTGAAGAACTTCCTTTAACTTTAGAAGACCTTTTTATAAGCAAGTTTTCAGGCCATGACATGCCTGATGAAAGAGAGTGAGAAAAGAATGGATACCAAAAAATTGAACAGAATTACTTGGAAAAGAGCCAAACCAATCGTTTTAAGTTTAGGAATACTGTTAATATTAATATCTGTTTTTATTGGATTTAACTCCACAACTAATTGGCATAGAAGGCAAAACTTTATCCATTCTCAAGAGGCTAGAGACCATTATAATTCATATCTAGGTACACAAAAAGCTGAAGAGGATAATGTAAATAAAAAATATAAAGAAACAAAAGATTACCAAGGAAGTGTCGATTATGCAGATAATCAGAACGCAGGAATTTTTCTAAAATTTGATTCCAAAACTGGTAAGTTTCATATTCAATCACAGACTTTTAAAGAATATTACGGTTATATAAGAGCTAAATTATTTTACACGCGAAGTGCGTTTGACTTAACTAATTTTAGCTATTTGTTTACATCCAGAAATGTATTTCGTGGTTTTACTCTTATCAGTTTATTTTTCATTGTTGCTGGATTTTTAGTATCTTTCTTAAACTACAAGACAAATTTTTCACAGATTTTGTTTTCGTCTGGGTATAAAAGAAAACAAATTTTAAAAAGCAGTATATTGACGTCGTTGATTCCTTTATTATTAATGGCAATTACTGCTGTTAGCATTAATTTAGTCATTCTTTATAGTCGCATTCCTCACCAATATATTAATTATCCTCTAGATAAAATTATTTTCTACCAATTTTGCATCTTATTAGTTGCCATTTGTTACTATTTTTTAGGTCTTTTTTCTGGAATTATCTTGGGCCAAGTGATTACAGGAATCTTATCCTTAAGCGGATTTGTATTTGGATTAGAGTTGATAAAGCAAAATATTTTAGATATCTTGAACAATGTCTTCAACAATATTTTAAATAATAAAAATGATGGAATTTATTATCAATCATTTTTTGTCCGATTTGATACCTATTCACATTGGCTTATATTAGATGGATTTGTTATACTAACTACTTTTCTCTTCTATTTTTCTGCTCAATATTTCTATCAAAGATTAAGTTTAGAGGAAAGAGGAAACTATCTATTATTTCCTAAGTTTCGCTTACCAATTTCTTTGGTTGCAGGGCTTTTCACAGCTTATAGTATTTGTGGAAACATTGGACTTGGGAGTAGCTCAATTAATTTACTCATAAGATATAATATACTTCCAGGTATTTTAGTGTTTGTAATCACATTTTGCTTCTTTATTGTACTAAATAATTATAAAAAGATTTATGAAAAAATTGGAATGATAATTTTAAAACCCAATAATCAACTTAGTAAAAAATAGCTTCTAATTTAATAATAAAAGCTCCTTTAGTATTGTAAAGGGGTTTTTTAAATATTTATAACGTTTAAAAGAAAGTTTTATGATTACTACGCTCCAGGTAAGAGATAAGGGATTGAGAAAATATGAGATAGTAAACAACCCAATCACTTTACCATAATAATTGTAGGAAAAAATAGTTAATATTTTATTATTCAATTGTTTATTAAAAAAAGTTCTATTTATCAAAAATTTATATTGATTAGTAAATCCCTGGCGAGATAGTTGATTGACATATACTATCTTTTTTTATATAATTTCCTTATAGAAATTATATGCAAGGTGATGATTTGAATATGGAACATTTAAAAAATATTTTAAATAACTTACAATGTGAATTAGTAGCAGAAAGAAGTAGGGTTAATCCTCAGGGTATCAATTGGCTTCAATACGACATTTTAAATATTTTACGTAAAGAAACAAAGATGCTCCCGTCAGAAATCAGTATTCTACTTGGTATTAGTCGAACAAAATTATCAAAATCTTTAAAAGAATTAAAAATAATGGACTACGTACAACAACAGCCAAGTAAAGAAGATGGACGTGAATTGATTACTTTTTTAAGCAAAGAAGGAGAAGAGCTATTAACTGAAATTGATAATGGGCATTCACATCTTTTTCAAGTTGCAAACTCAATATTTGATGATAAAGAGCAGGAGAAATTTATAAAATTATCAGAGAAATATATAGAGGCATTAAAAAAGGAAAGGTTGAAAAATTATGAGTAATTTTATTTCGATAAAAGGGGCTAAAACAAATAATTTAAAGAACATTTCTATTAAATTTCCAAAGCATAAAATAACTGTAGTGACTGGAGTTTCAGGGTCAGGGAAATCCTCTTTAGTTTTTGATACTCTCGCTGCTGAATCTCAGCGTTTATTAAATGAAACATACTCTAGCTATATTCAGCAACTACTACCCCATTATCAACAACCAACTGTCGATTCAATAGAGAATCTTCCTGTTTCAATTGTAATTAGCCAAAAAAAAATAGGTGGGAACGCTCGATCAACGGTAGGGACTTTAACAGATATTTATTCTAGTTTAAGGCTCTTGTACTCAAGAATGGCTACACCATTTATTGGTTATTCAATGATTTATTCATTTAATAATCCTCAAGGGATGTGTGAAACTTGCAAAGGTTTAGGTGAAATTAAAAGAATTGACATAAACAAATTAATTGATTTTGATAAGTCTTTAAATGATGGTGCTATCGATTTTCCAACCTTTCAAACTGGTGGGTGGCGACTCACTAGATATACTGAATCAGGTAATTTTGATAATGATAAGAAATTAAAGAATTATACTCAAGTAGAATTGGATCTTCTCTTAAACGATACTGGGAGTTCTCCCAAAAATCCAACGAAAGATTGGCCAAATACTTCCACTTATATTGGTATTATTCCAAGAATTACTAAAAGCTTCATTGAAAAAAATGACAAAAAATATAACACTCAATTATATCGTATATTAGAAATTAGAGAATGTCCAAATTGTGCAGGAACTAGAGTAAATGAATTCGTTCGTTCTTCTAAGATTCTTGGAAAATCTATAGCTGATTGTGTACTTATGCCAATTTCAGAACTGTATATGTTTATTAGAAAAATTGAATCTCCCAATCTCAAGATCATTTTAGATGATCTGTTAAAAAAAATAAAAAGCTTAGAAGAGGTTGGTTTGAGCTATTTATCTCTCAATCGTCCCACAACCTCTCTTTCTGGTGGTGAGTCTCAAAGAATCAAAATGACAAAACATTTGAATAGTGCCCTTACTGACTTACTCTATATTTTTGATGAACCGAGTGTTGGTCTACATCCGGAAGATATCCAAAAAGTTTCAAAAATTATTATGGGATTAAGAGACAAAGGGAATACAGTAGTTTTAGTTGATCATGATCCAGATATAATAAAAATTGCGGATCATATTATTGAAGTAGGACCTGGACCCGGATATAAAGGTGGAGAGATCACCTTTGAAGGAACTTATTCGGAGCTCTTAAAGACAAATACGGTTACTGGGAAAGCACTAACTTGCGAAACAAGCCTTAACACAGATAAAACTAATTTTCCTTCTTATTATGAATTAGAAAATGCAAGCTTGTATAATGTGAAAAATGCTTCAATGAAAATACCCAAGAACTATCTAACTGTCGTCACGGGAGTAGCTGGTTCAGGCAAAAGTACATTAATCCGTTCACTTTTTAAAGATAAGTATTCTGAAGCAAGTATATTAGATCAGAGCCAGATTAAAGGTAGTAACCGTTCAAGTGTTCTCACATACTTAAATGTATTTGATAAGGTTAGAAATATATATGCTCAACAATCAGGTGAAAGTACCTCTCTTTTCAGTTATAACGGCAAAGGAGCTTGTCCAACCTGTAAAGGAAAAGGATTCGTTAAAATGGATTTAGCCTACATGGGAGATGTCGAACAGCTCTGTGAAAGGTGTCAGGGAAAAAGATATAACGATAAGGCACTTTCAGTATATTGGCGTGGGTTAAATATTTATGATTTTTTACAACAATCAGTTGATGAAGTGATTCATTTAATTGATGAAAAGATTCTTATTGCAACTATGCAGGATCTTATTGACGTCAATCTGGGATATGTTAAATTGGGACAATCATTAGATACATTCTCTGGTGGAGAACTCCAACGCTTAAAAATAGCTAAAATTATTCATCAATCCCTCTCCGATATTATAATACTAGACGAACCCACAACAGGCTTACATGAAACAGATATAGAAAGTTTACTTATCCTGTTTAAAAAAATTTTGAAAAAAAATAAAACACTCATTGTATTAGAACATAACCTTAAAGTTATTAGCAAAGCACAATGGATTATTGATATGGGACTTGATGGAGGAGACTCAGGTGGCAAAGTTTTGTTTGAAGGATACCCCATTGATTTGTTAAAATTGAAAAATTCTTACACAGCGAAATATTTAAAAAATTATTTAAATAGAAGCATTTAAAAACATCTTTATATGCAAACTTTATTATATGATAGTATATTATTTTGACATGTTTCCCGAGTAATAAGTTCAAAAGAAAACTGTTATTGAGTCGCGATGAAGATGTCCCTACTGGAATATGGTCAATCTCCGTGATGGATTCTCTCAAGAAATAGACGTGGTTACACTAGCGATTCAGATGGGAGTAGTTAAGAAGATGAATGAGTGGTACTCATTTAATGGCCAAAAGCTTGGTCGTCGAATCTTTAGCGTTAAGGAATACCTAGCAAGTCATCAATCTGTCTTTGAAACACTTAAACATCTAACTAGAGAATCACTCCAATTCTACTGAAATATATATTTCAACTGCCATCACTGGGCAGTTTTTTATTTTACATAACATATTAGTTTTGACTAATGTATTAATTTTTGATAATATATTAGTCAAAACTAATTTGAATAAAGGAGATATAATTGAATCAAAATCAGAAAAGATTAAAACTTATTCATGGACTTTCAAATGAAACTAGGCTACAAGTTTTAGAAATATTGAAAGAAGGGGAAAATACAGTTAGCGAATTGATGGAAAAAATTGGATGTAATCAATCAAATCTTTCCCAACATTTATCATGCTTAAAAGAATGTGGTTTTATTGTTAGCCATCAATCTGGAAAATATGTTTATTACTCATTAGCTAACACAGATTTGTTTAGACTACTTAATATAATAGATGAAACAATCTATGATATGCATTGGTCAAAAAATGAAGAAATTGAGTGTGCTACTCATATAATTTAGGAGAAGAAAAAATGTTTAAAATATTCAATAGAAAAAAGAATACATGTCAAGATGACTGTTGCAAACCTAAGGTAGAAAAAGGTTGTAATTGTCCAGATTGTGCTGAAAAAAATGATGAGATAAATGTCGAAAACAAAGATGATTGCTGTGATGAAGATTCTGGAGAGGATTCTGATTCAGATGGCTGTTGTGAAGATGAACCAGACATAGTAAGCAGTAGAATTAGAAATAATAGCGAATCAACGTACATTTATAATGTTACAGGTATGGATTGTGGCTCTTGTGCTTTAACAATTCAAAAAGGCGTTGCTTCTATTCGAGAAATTGATGATGCTAAAGTAAATTTTTCTACAGGTAAGATGACTGTAGTCACTAACTCAATGCACATAGCCAAAAAAGATGTATTAAAAAAAGTTAAACAACTTGGTTATTCTGCAAGTTTAGTGGACGATGACAACGTGGTAGAGAAAGAATCAATTTCACAAGAGCAGATAGTTCTTATTTCTACACTATTATTTGCAATTGGATTAACCTTTCAATTTTTAATAATTAATTCTATGTTCTCGAATATCTTTTATGCTTTAACGATGGGTCTAGCAGGATTTAAAACTTTTCGGAGTGCTTGGTTTGGAATTAGAGCAAAGTCATTGGATATGAATGTCTTGATGTCCATTGCTTCAATCGGTGCAGTACTAATAGGACAATGGAGCGAAGGGGCTACAGTGCTCTATCTTTTTGTAATCGGGATCTACTTACAAAATAAAGCTGTTAACAGGACAAGACAAAGTATTAAAGATATGATGTCTTTGGCTCCAGATAATGCAATTCTATATAGAAATGGGGAATGGATAGAAGTAGAAAGTAAATCTGTTGAAGTTGGTGATAGAATTCTTGTTCGTTCTGGTGATAAAATTGCTCTTGATGGTATTATTGAAAAAGGAAGTACAAACATTAATCAGTCATCTATTACTGGTGAGTCTATTCCCATTTCAAAAAGGATTGGTGATTCTGTATATGCAGGAAGTATTAATGAATCTGGAACTATTGAAGTAAGAACAACAAAAGTTGCCTCCGATTCAACAATTTCTCAAATTGTTAAAATGGTTGAGGAAGCTGAAGAGAGAAAAGCACCAAGCGAAGCATTTATAGATAAATTTTCAAGAATTTATACTCCTATCGTTTTCTTAGTTGCAATACTAACAATGATACTTCCACCATTTTGGGGAATGGATTTAAAAGATTCAATCTTTAAGGGACTGGAATTACTCATTGTTGCTTGCCCCTGTGCTCTTGTTATCTCTACTCCAGTTTCTATTGTATCTGCAATAGGAAATGCAGCTAAAAATGGGGTTTTAGTTAAAGGTGGAAGTTATTTAGAAACAGCTTCAAAAATTTCTGCGATTGCTTTTGACAAGACTGGGACAATCACAGAGGGTAAACCAGAAGTCATAGAAGTAGAGGTTTTTGAAGGAACGAAACAAGAAATTCTTTCAATCTCGAGAAGCCTTGAACAAAACGCAACTCATCCGATTGCGAAATCCATTGTTAATTATGCTATAGCAAAAGAGGCACACATTTTAAAGGTCACAGATGAACAAAATATTGTTGGAAAAGGGATGACTGCAAAAATTTTAGGAAAAAGTTATTCAATTGGTTCATCTAAACTCTTTAATTTAACAAGCCAACAAGAATCCTTCAAGAAAATGTCAGAATCAAATGGAAATACTGTTATTTTTGTTGGGAGAGAAAAGATTATAATCGGAGCATTCTTGGTTCAAGATACACTTCGAAAAAGTAGCATTGAAGCTATCTCGAAATTAAAATCAGTAGGGATTAAGAAGTTAGTAATGTTGACTGGCGACAATCAAAAAGTTGCCTCCAATATTGCAAAACAAGCGGGATTAAGTGATACGAGTGCTGAATTGATGCCTCAAGATAAAGCGAAACAAATAGAGGTGCTACAACAAAACCATACCGTTGCCATGATAGGGGATGGAATTAACGATGCTCCTGCCCTTGCAACAAGTGACTTAGGTATTGCGATGGGTGGAGCAGGTACGGATACAGCAATGGAAACCTCAGATATCGTACTTATGGCTGATAACCTTAATAAGTTGCCATACCTTTTATTACTCAGCAAATCAACCGTTCGTATTATTAAAGAGAATATCACATTATCATTGTTGATTAAATTGATAGCACTTATAGCCGTATTTGGTGGAGTATTACCTATTTGGTTAGCTGTATTAAGCGATACAGGAATGGCAGTAATTGTTACATTAAATGCTTTACGCTTATTATCAAAGAAGGATATTAAATAATAATATATTTTTTCAGAAGTAAACAAACGCCATATTATGTGTTTGTTTATTTATTTATTTAGATAACTATTAGCATAATGTTTAGATTTTATCTACATAAAATTAACTATGAAGATTGCAAACGATCTTCTTTAATTAATAATGGAGTTGCTAAATATTGAAACTCTTGTAAATAATAAAAAAATAACATAGATACTAACTAATACTGCATCACTAACCTTTATACAATTACAACTTTATCTTTGACAAAATAATAATAATAGGTTATAGTGTATGTACACTATAGCAAGGAGAAGCAATTTGCATAAATTTTATAATGAGTGTGCTTATTTTACGGCAGCAAGATATTTTAGAAAAGTAGAACAGATAACGAATAGAATATTTGAACCTACTGGGTTAGCTCCAGCGTATGCTTATATTTTGTTATATTTAGAAGATTATCCAAAAAGTTCCATTACAAAAATTGCAGAAGACCTTGGTTATGAGCGAACATCTGTTTCTAGAATGTTAAATTTTCTCCAAGAGCGTGGACTAGTGGTTTTTGAAACCTCAGGAAGAAAGAAATTATTCCATTTGAGCTCAAACAGCTCTGAAGTTTTAGAGACGGCAAATGATTGTTTAAGTCAATTAAAAAAACTGACTGATAAAGAACTAGGGAACAAAAAAGTCGAGATGACATCTCTACTAACAGAAAATTATTGGAGGTTAAATACACATGATTAATTATAAAACAACAAATATTGAAGGATTAGATATCTTTTACAGAGAAGCAGGGAAAATAACTAAACCTACTATGGTATTGTTTCATGGCTTTCCATCAGCAAGTCATATGTTTCGAGATTTAATTCCAGAACTACAAAATGATTTTCATTTAATTGCGCCGGATTATCCTGGATTTGGACAATCAAGTTCTCCAGATCATAAAGAATTTCTATATACTTTCGACCATATCGCAGAAATAATGGAAAAGTTCCTGGATAAAATCGAAGTCAATAATTTTTATATGTTTGTGTTTGACTATGGTGCACCTATTGGTTTTAGAATAGCTTCAAAATATCCAAAAAAGATTTTAGGAATCATTAGTCAAAATGGTAATATTTACAAACAAGGCCTGGGCAAGAAGTGGGAAATAAGGAAAGATTACTGGTAAAATCTGACTTTGGAAAAAAGAGAGAGCTATAGAAATGCTTTTGCTCCTGATACCATAATTGGACAATATAAACACGGAACAAAAGAAGGTTCTGTATCTCCTGATGGATATACTTTAGATATAGCCTACACTAAAACATCGGGTTATGCAGAAAGACAGTTAGATTTGATTTTTGATTACCAAAACAATATAAAAAAATATCCTATTTTCCAAAAGTATCTTCGCACTAATACTCCGAAGTTAATCGCAATTTGGGGAAAGAATGACCCTTCATTTATTCCAAGTGGTGCTGAAGCCTTTAAAAACGATAATCCGAATACAGAAGTTGCTCTACTTGACACAGGTCATTTCCCTTTAGAAACTCATTCAAAGATAACTGCAGAATTGATAAAACAATATTTTATAAAATAGAAGGATTAGAAAATATGCCATTAATGAAAATAGATATGATTAAAGGACGTACAGAAGAAGATATAAAAAAAATACTTGATATATCCTATCAAGTTATGCTTGAGTCATTTGATGCTCCAGAAGGAGATAGATATCAACTTGTATCACAACATGAACCTTATGAAATGCAAGTACTTGATACTGGTTTGGGAATTTCTCGAACCTCAGAGATACTGGTATTTTCATTAATTTCAAGACCAAGGACAACAACTCAAAAACAAAATTTTTACAAAAACTTAGTTTCTGAGTTACATGATAAAATGAAGATACGAAAAGAAGATATTATGATTAATATTTCAATTAATACAGATGAAGACTGGAGTTTTTTTGGTGGTAGAGCACAGTTCTTGACTGGAGAGTTATAAAGAAAACAATCTGAAGTTAAACATTCTACTTTAGATTGTCCTTTGAAACATATAATAAAATAAAAAGTTGTCAAAAGATAGCTTTTTATTTTAAAAATTTTTAGTTGCAAATGCACTAAAAAAGAAGTATAATATTTTCTAACGAAGGAGTTTAAAAATGGAAAGTGAAATATTAAGACAAATTGGAACAATTTCTCGTTCTCTAGATTCGATTAGTAACGTTGAATTTGCACAATTTGATTTGGCTAAAGGTCAATATCTCTATTTGAGTCGGATTAAAGAAAATCCAGGCATCATTCAACATCGTTTATCAGAACTGTTATGTGTAGACAAATCTACTGCCAATAGAGCAATTAATAAGTTAGAAGAAAAAGGATTAATCACTAAAAAGGATGACTTAGTGAATAAAAAAGAAAAGCATCTCTTTATTACCCAAAAAGGGGAGGAAATTTATCCAGTTATTATTCGTGAAAATGAATACTCGACAAAAGTTGCAACAGAAAATATTTCACCTGAAAAAATGGAAGTATTTGTTGAAGTAATAAATAAAATGGCTGATAATATCTCGCAAAATTGGTTGGATGTCAAGAAAGGAATCAAAAGAAATTATTAAATGGAACAAGAAGTAGAAATAATATTAAAAGTAGTAACCCTACAAGACGTTAAACAATTACAAACAATAAGTATTGAAACTTTTTCCGATACATTTAAAGATGCCAACGATGAAGCGAATCTAAAAGAATATTTAAAGAATGCTTATAATCTTGAGCAATTGAAATCGGAACTTTCAGATCTTGATTCGAATTTTTATTTTGTTTACTACAAAAAAAAATTAGCAGGATATTTAAAGCTAAACGTCTCAAATGCTCAAACGGAAACACATGACATAAATGCTTTAGAAATAGAGAGGATTTATATAAAACCTAATTTCAAACGTTTAGGACTTGGAAAATATCTCTTAAACTACGCCATCGAAAAAGCAAAAGAGCTACAAAAAACGAGTGCTTGGCTTGGTGTATGGGAAGAAAATATAAATGCACTAAATTTCTATAAAAAAATGAATTTCGTTTGCTTTAGTGAACATGTATTTGAACTTGGTGGAGAAAAGCAAAGAGATATTCTGATGAAGCTAATCATAAATGAGTGAAACAAAGGAGAGAACAATATGGATTCTAAATTTAAAGTAGATAATAGCTTTTGGGATATATTTCCTGAGGCAAGTATAAGTGTTTTAACGATAAAAGGCATTGATAATAAAGTTCCGTCAGCAGTTATTGCCAGAACGCAGGAATTATTGAATAGTTCCACCATAAAATCTGAAAAGCATTTAACAGAGGACACTTTTTCTTCAAATGCAATCATTCAAGACTGGAGAAAAGCTTTTACGAAGTTTAAAAAGAAAAAAGGAGCACGTTCATCAATTGAAGCTTTATTAAAACGAGTGAGTCAAGGTCAAAAATTCAATTCAATAAACCCTTTAGTAGATATCTACAACAGTATTTCTTTAGAATATGGTGTTCCGTGTGGTGGTGAAGACTTAAACAAGATTTCTGATATCATGCATTTAGGAACTGCTAATGGAGGTGAGGCTTTTAGACCTTTGGGTTCAGATAAAGATGACCCAGCATTACCAGGTGAAGTTATATATTATGATAATGAGGGAGCAATTTGTCGGAGTTTTAACTGGCGTGAAGCACAAAGAACGATGTTAACTGAAAATACAACCGATGCAATTATGGTAATTGAAGCAATTAATGAAGAGCAACAAATAATAAGTGAGAAAGCCATACTCGAATTAAAATACCGTATTCAAAATATATTAGGCATAGAGGGGCAAATTGAAGTATTTACAAAACCTCAAAAATAAACATATCCCTTTAATGATGAGCCCTTTTGTATCACAATTAGGGCTTTCGGTTTATTTAATTGGACTTAATTGGTTAATTGTAGAGGCCACAGGGACAACAAAACAGTTAGGAATTATACAGGCAGTAAGCGGTGTTGCTTTTATCATTACTGATGTGTTTGTCGGAGTATTAGTTGATAAATATAACCCTAAAGTACTTATCCTCCTGACAAATTTATTGTCAGCACTAGTAAATTTTGGAGGAGCAATACTTGTAAATTCTAATCACCCACAGACCTTACTCTTAATAGTAACTACTTTTTCTCTAAACATTATGTTGGCAATTAACTACCCCTCTGTAAAAGCTTTAGTTCCTAGTGTTATTAAATCGAATAAAATTCAAAAATTTAACGCAATTTCTAATACAATATATGGATTTGCTAGTATTCTTGCACCACTCATTTGTAGTATTCTCCTTTCCTTAGGGAAACTCTCTTTTAATCAATTCTTATTGGTAAATGGACTTCTTTTTTTGCTTGCAGCATTAATAAATAATAGAATTGACTCTCCTAAGTCCTATTCAATAAATATAAGCGGAAAGTTTATAGAGAATCTCATTGAGGGGTTTCAGTATATTAGGAGAACTAGAAAACTTATATTATTAATCTCTGCAATGGGAATTTTTAATTTATGTTATTCAGGGTTTATATTATTGATTCCCTACTTAGCTAAAAACTATTTTCAAAGCAATGTTAGTATATATAGTATAGCTTTACTATTAATGTCATTAGGAGGATTGGCAGGAGGCGTAAATCTTGCAAGACAAACTAAAAGTATCAACAGTTCAAAAATATATCTTGAGTTAGTAATATTTTCACTAATATTATTGGGAGTAGTTTCTTATTTTAATCAATATACTTGGTTAGGAATGGTTGCCGTATTTGGATTTGTCCAAGCTCAATTATTTGGGAGTATACCGACATTTATTCAAAAAGAAACAGATAGCAAATACTTAGGGAGAGTTTTCGGATTAGCTTTTCTAGCATTTGATGGTGCACAACCCCTGGGAAGTCTCTTATTTTCTAATTTTATAGATTCCTTAAGCTATAAAACTTATATTGGAATAAGCATCATAATGTTTATTTCGTTTGTAGTCATTTTTACTTTTGAAATAAAATATAATACTTCAGATTAAAAGTGAAAAAGAAGAAAATTTTGACAATCAAATGTACTGAGAAAATTAAGATATAATAGATAAAAAAGGAGCAAAATAACAATATGTCGTTAACTAACAACTATCACATTGCAGTACCCACTGCCTTTCATGAAAATGAAGATTTAAACGTTGACGCAACTCTTGAGCACATTCGCTTCTTGAAAAAATTAGGAGTCAACTCTGTTTTGCTATGTGCCTCAACAGGCGAGCAACATTCCTTAAATTTAAGTGAAAAGATTGAACTCGTTGAAAATTTAGAACGTTTAGATGTAAGTTCTGATTTTGAAATTCTGTTTGGAATATCAAGTATAAGACAAATTGAAGCCAAACAGCTTGCATCGAAAATAAGCAGGGTGCCTCAAATATCAAGTGTTTTAATTGGATACCCTCCATATATATTACCTACTCAAAAAGAAGCATTGAATTATACAACTTCAATCATTGAAAGGGTAAATAAACAAGCAGTAATATATAACAACCCGCTAAGAACTGGATTTGACTTGTCTATACAATCATATAAAGATTTGATAGATAATCATTATATCTCTGGAATAAAAGAAGCTGGTGATCCACAAAAGATATCAGTATTGAACGAGGTAATTGATAGTCCGCTTATTTATTTTGCTGGAGGTGAAAAGGAGTTAGAGAAAAAAATCTGTTTAGGGTATAATGGATTATCTTCTATTGCAGGGAATCTATATCCATTAGAAGTCAAACAATGGTTTGATTCTTTATTAAAAAAAGAAGATACTCAAGACTATAATTTATTAAAAAATAAAATTGATAAACTATTTGAAGATTCACCACTCCCTTTAATAAAAAACGAAATTTCTATAATTGAGAATATTAATTTCGGGATATGTAGAACTCCACTTGGAAATTGAACCCAAACCAAAAGAGGTATTCTTAAAATTTGAGAAAGTTATTTTAGAGAACTTGAACAGCCCTAAAAGCCCGTTTCTGAATTCACATGATTTTTCAGAAATGGGCTTTTTGTATTGAAATAAAAGATATCAGTATTGAGGTCAGTATTAAGGTCAGTATCAGAGTCGGTATTAGGGTCAGTATTGAAAAGTGTCATCGTTCTTGATACTGGACTTACAATAATTTATAGCCTTACTTTGAGAAAAAGCAAACTTTTTCGGAAAGATATGTATCATTTTAATAATTTCTTTACACTTACACGATGCTGAAACCTGTTTATGAGATATAAATACCGAAATACTGAAAACCCGTTTTTCGGACAAAATGCCGTAATACTGAAAATCCGTATTTCGGTAACCGTAGAACGCCTTTTCCGTATTACGGATATTCCAGAAACTGGATTTATCGGATTACGGATTTACCAGATTCCGTTAAATCAGCCACTACAAATTACCCACTATTAACAAACTAAAAATACTAACAAATAAAATATCTTTTACAAAAAAATATTTGAAAAGATGAGGATGAATAAAATTAATAAAAAAGTCCAAAATTAAAAGCGGTCAGGAAAAAACAGACCGCAAAGTATTAAGTTATGAGTTTATACAAAAATTGACAATACTTTAATATTTAACTACAATATATTCTAATTTGAATAGAAAATGTTGAGGAACAGTAAAAGAGATGTCAGAAAACCATGGTTATCAATACAATGTTAATAAACTAATGCTAGAATTTCCAAATTATGTTAACGAATATATTCAATCGAAAAGAGTTGTTCCGCTGAGTGAAGCGTCAATATATGAATATTGCTTAGACTTTAGAAAGTACCTCCAATGGCTCATTGATGGTAGTATAACAAATCATAATCAAATCAAAAAAATTACCTTGCAAGAATTGGAAAATGTTACCAAACATGAATTGGAGGACTTTGTGTTACATGAGAGACTACGTTTGGAATCTAAATGTGGGTCAAATACACATACTTCAGCTTTAAATCGAACAATTGCAGCGATTAAGAGCATATATAACTATTTATGTGAGCAAACTGAAGATGAACATGGAAATACATACATGACCAGAAATGTCAGTCGTTTAATTCATATCCGAAAAAAAAGCGAGACCTTGCATTACCGTGCGGCTCAACTGGAAGGTAAACTATTCCTTGGTGACGAAACCAAAGCCTTTTTAGAATTTGTTGAACATAACTATGAAAACTCTGTCAGTAACCGTGCGAGAACAAGTTTTAAGAAAAATAAAATCAGAGATTTAGCTATATTAAGTCTTTTTTTATCTTCTGGATTACGTTGTGCGGAACTTGTAGGGATCAATCTACACGATTTAAACCTTGAAACTGGGAAAGTAAATGTGATGAGAAAAGAGGGAAAAAAAGACGTTGTCCCGATTGCCCAGTTTTCACACAAATATATAAATAATTATTTTGTGACAAGAAGTAGCATAGATACTGAGATACAAGCCTTTTTCATAACAGATTACGACCAAAAAATAAGAAAAATCTCTAACGCTTCAATAAATAAGCTAGTGGCGAAGTATTCAGAAGCCTATAAAGTTCGTGTGACACCTCATACACTAAGACATACATTCGCAACGAGGCTCTATAATGTCAGTCACTCTCAAGTTCTTGTCAGCAATCAATTAGGGCATTCATCAACTAAACCTACAGAACTATATACCCACATTGTCAGTGCTGAAGCTAAAGATGCATTAAGCAAGTTATAAAATTCACAAACTATCTAAAATTTATTTACCGTGTAATTTTTGATATAATCAGGTTAACGTAATTAAATGACAGGGGAGTAACCATGAAAATCATTCAAGCAGTCCATATTAACGGAACTGACAAACATAAACGCTATTGGAAGGTACCAGACCACCTACAACCAATTAGACTACGTAAAGGCGACGAGGCGGCTGTTGAAACCAAAAGTGGGCCACAGAGGGTTAAGATTGTTGCCGTAGTTACCTCAAAGGATGGATTTTTGTATTGGAAAAACGGAGATACCTGGCACAAATTTGAAGTTAAACAGGAAGTTTTAGCATTCTTTGACAGAAAAACAATGGAAGTTAAATACCCACCAAAAGCCGATTAATTAGCATAATAGAGCTTAACAAAAAAATCCTTGCACGCAAGAATAGTTTATGCTATAATTAAGGCAACTAAAAAAGGCCTGATTAAGCACCAACTTTATCAGACCTGCCGATTAAGAACCATACCGTTCAATCGACTTACTTAATGATATTATAAATAAATATGCATAAAAAGTCAAGTCAGATGATGTAAAAGGGAGATTCTTAATCGGAATCTCTCTTTTTTGTGAATGGCTATATACGTATTTATCTATCAAAAAAGGGTGTTTCTGTGAAAAGCGAAAAAACTTCTGAAAAAATTTTTTAGAAAGATATTTAGAACAAAAATCAGGAGAGCAATGTGTTACAAAAACCTTATAATAGCAAGGTTTACGAACCCTTTTGGAAAGGTGTGACACAGAACTCCTATATGTTTTAAGTAACATCTTTCCGAAAAACTGTAATTTTCTTGACAATTGGATATCTCTTCTGGTATACTTAAATCTATGAAACGTGAACAATTAATACAAAATATTGAAAAACTAAAACATATCATGCCTTCTTATGTTTTAGAATATTATCAATCTAAACTTACTATTCCTTATAGTTTGAATACACTTTATGAATATCTTAAAGAATATGAACGTTTCTTTAGTTGGTTGGTCGATTCTGGAGTTGCTGATGTTGATAAGATAACTGATGTTTCCCTCTCTGTTTTAGAAAACTTAACTAAACGAGATTTGGAGTCATTTATCCTCTATCTTAGGGAGAGACCCCGTTTAAATACGCGCTCTACTCGTTATGGGGTAAGTCAAACAACAATTAATCGTACTCTATCTGCTCTTTCTAGTCTTTATAAATACCTTACTGAAGAGGTTGAAAATGAAGATGGTGAGCCTTACTTCTATCGTAATGTTATGAAGAAGGTACAGACTAAGAAAAAATCCGAAACTTTAGCTTCTCGTGCTGAGAATATTAAAGGGAAGCTTTTTTTGGGAGATGAAACTCAAGGTTTTCTTGACTATATTGATAATGAATATGAAAAAACATTATCAAATAGAGCTCGTTCTAGTTTTTTCAAAAATAAAGAACGTGATTTAGCAATTATTGCACTTATTTTAGCCTCTGGTATTCGTCTTTCTGAGGCAGTTAATGTAGATTTAAGAGATTTAAATCTTATTACTATGGTTGTTGAGGTGACTCGTAAAGGAGGAAAAAGGGATGCTGTTCCTTATGCTCCTTTTGCCAAAACTTATTTTGAAAGATACTTGGAAGTACGAAGTCAACGTTATAAGACTACAGCGAAAGATACGGCATTTTTTGTGACACTTTATAGAGATGTTCCTAGCCGAATAGATCCTTCTAGTGTTGAAAAATTAGTTGCTAAATATTCTCAAGCTTTTAAAGTGCGAGTGACCCCTCACAAGCTTAGACATACACTTGCGACTCGACTTTATGCTCAAACAAATTCTCAGGTATTGGTGAGCAATCAGTTAGGGCATGCTTCAACTCAAGTTACAGACCTTTATACTCATATTATCAATGAAGAACAAAAAAATGCTCTAGATAATCTATAACAAATAAAAAACACTTGATTCAAATTCCAAGTGTTTTTTATTTGTTATAGATTATCTTTTGAAATAATATCTGTTAAGCTATTTAAAGCACGCTCTGCTACCTTAGTATAACGTTCTTTTTTATCACGAATTCGTGGGCCTTCTAATTCTTCAACAATTCCGAAGGTTACATTCATTGGTTGAAAATGTTTGCTGTCAGTATGGGTGATGTAGTAAGGTAAACTTCCAATCGCCGTTGTTTTTGGGAATATAACTACTTCTTCGTCATTAAAGAGTTTGACAGCATTAATTCCAGCAACTAAACCAGAAGCAGCTGATTCTACATAGCCCTCTACTCCTGTCATTTGTCCTGCAAAGAACAGATTCTCTTGTTTGCGAGATTGGAAGGTTTGTTTAAGAAGATTTGGAGAATCCATGTAAGAATTACGATGCATGACTCCATAACGAACGAATTCAGCATTTTCAAGACCTGGAATCATTTGGAAAACTCGTTTTTGTTCTCCCCATTTTAAATGAGTTTGAAATCCTACGATATTGTACAAAGATGCGGAAGCATTATCTTGGCGAAGTTGAACAACTGCATAGGGAGTCTTAAAATCACCGTCTCTGGGTCCTTTATAATCTTCAGGATATTCCAATCCAACAGGTTTCATCGGGCCAAATAGCATCGTTTTATAACCACGTTTGGCCATTTCTTCAATAGGCATACAACCTTCAAAGACTTTTAAATCTTCAAAAGAGTTTAAAGGAGCTTCTTCAGCAGAAATTAAAGCTTCTTGAAAGGCTTGAAATTCTTCCTTGGTCATTGGACAGTTGATATAGTCAGCCTCACCTTTATCATATCGAGATTTTTTATAGACTTTATCAAAATTAATCGAGTTGGCGTCAATAATCGGTGCTGCTGCATCATAAAAATAAAAGCCATCCGCACCGTTAAACTCATGAATTTTTTCTGCTAATTTATCTGAAGTTAGAGGTCCAGTAGCAATAATTGTAATTTCATCTTCTGGAAGATCAGTAATTTCTTCACGAATTACTTCAACCAATGGATGGTTAGAAACTTCTCTTGTGACAAAATCAGAGAAACCTTCTCTATCAACAGCTAAGGCTCCTCCAGCAGGTACTTGAGTCACTTCCGCTGCCTTGATAATTACAGAATCAAGTCTTCTCATTTCTTCTTTTAAGAGACCAACCGCGTTAGTGATTGCAGCTCCACGAAGAGAATTTGAACAGACTAGTTCAGCAAATTTATCTGTTTTGTGTTGAGGGGTTTGTTTAACGCCTCGCATTTCGTATAGTTTAACGGGAATGCCACGCTTAGCAATTTGATAAGCAGCTTCAGAACCAGCAAGTCCCGCTCCAATAACGTTAATATGTGTTTTTTTCATAGTCCCAATTATATCTAAATTTAGTAAATTTTTCCATTGATTAATATAATAAAAAAGCGCGGAAGCGCCTTTTATTTTTGTTTTTCTTCTTGATAATCACATTCATCATTTGAACATACCACTTGTTTACCGCCACCACGAACTTTCTTTTCAACAAGAAAATGTCCAGATTTAGGACAATCACGTCCGATAGGTTTGTCCCAACTTGTGAATTCACAGTCTGGGTAACGATCACAACCATAGAAAATTCTATTTTTCTTTGTTTTGCGTTCAATAATATTTCCTTCATGGCAAAGTGGACATTTTACGCCTATTTCTTTGACAATTGCTTTGGTGTTTCGGCAATCTGGGAAGTTGCTACAAGCGTAAAATTTTCCAAAACGTCCCAACTTAATTACCATCGGACTTCCACAAACATCACAGTCAAAGCCAGCAGGTTCATCCTTGATTTGAATTTTTTCCATACCTTCTTCGGCATTTTCAAGTTCTTTTGCAAAGGGTTTGTAAAATTGGTCAACAACCTCAATCCATTGACGTTTTCCTTCTTCAACTTCATCAAGATCTTTTTCCATTTCAGCTGTAAATTCAGTATTTACAATGTTAGGGAAGAACTCAACAATAAGCTTATTGACAATTTCTCCAAGCTCTGTAGGTTCAAAACGTTTTGCTGACAATCTCACATAGTAACGTTTTTGAATTGTTTCTAGTGTAGGCGCATAGGTTGAGGGACGTCCCACTCCATTTTCTTCCAATGTCTTGATGAGTGTTGCTTCGGAATATCTAGCTGGTGGTTGAGTGAAATGTTGTTCTGGTTTAACATTCGCTTTTTTGACAGTTTCATTTTCTTCCATCTCTGGAAGCATATTTGATTTATCAGAATCATTGTAGATTCGCAGATAACCGTCAAATTTCACTTGTGAACCATTAGCAATAAAGATAACACCATTTTGAGACAGATTTACTTTAACAGTATCGAAAATAGCTGCGACCATTTGACTGGCAACGAAACGATTCCAGATGAGTGTGTAAAGTTTTAGTTGATCTTTGTCTAGATATTTAGCAATGGCGTCTGGAGTGTTAAAGACATTTGAAGGTCGAATTGCTTCGTGGGCATCTTGGGCTCCAGAGGCATTTTTAACTTTTGAACCGTGTTTACTATATTTTTCTCCAAATTGATCAGCAATATAATTGTGAGCTGCACTTTGTGCAACAGGAGAAATACGTGTTGAGTCTGTACGCATATAGGTAATTAAACCTTGATGGCCCTGGCTTCCTAAAGTAAGACCTTCATAAAGCTGTTGAGCAACCATCATTGTTTTACGGGTACGAAAGTTAAGTTTATTAGCCGCGTCTTGTTGCATTGAGCTAGTTGTATAAGGAAGAGGAGCGTTTCTGCGACGTTCTTTCTTTTCAACTTTATCTACGTTAAAATCAGGACCGTCTAAACGTTCCATGACTTTGGTGACATCTTCATTGGTTTTTAAAGGATGTTTTTTTCCGTCAATTCCCCAGAAGGATGCTTTGAATTTTTTAGTTCCTTTTTTAAATTCACCATCAATTGACCAATACTCTTCTGGAATAAAAGCATTAATTTCATTCTCGCGGTCAACAATTAGTTTTAAGGCAATAGATTGAACTCGACCTGCTGAAAGTCCTTTTTTGACTTTTTTCCATAGAATAGGACTAATTGAATAACCCACCAAACGGTCAAGAACTCGGCGTGCTTGTTGGGCATCAACTAGGTCCACATCAATTTGACGCGGCTCCTTAAAGGCATTTTTAACAGCATCTTTAGTGATTTCATTAAAGACCACTCGATTTTTTTCTTCAAGTGGAAGATTTAAGATATGTGCTAAGTGCCAAGAAATTGCTTCACCTTCACGGTCCGGGTCACTTGCGAGATAGACGGCTTTGGCAGCCTTTGCTTCTTTTTTGAGAGAGTTGATTAATGGGGCTTTCCCACGAATATTAATATATTGGGGTTCATAGTCATTCTCTATATCAACAGACATGGTTGATTTTTTCAAATCACGAATATGACCTACTGAAGCCACAACTTTGTAGTTTCGCCCTAAATATTTTTCAATTGTTTTAGCTTTTGCTGGCGATTCTACAATAACCAGATTTTTACCTGGAGTGACTCTTTTTCGTGTTGTTTTTTTCTTTGTAGTTGTTTTTGTTTTACTTTTAGTTGAAGTTGGCATAATTTTTCCTATTTATTCTTTTGGGTATCCACTATCTTTTAGTTATTGTATCTTAATTCATAGAGGTATATATCGAATGTGGAAGTAAAATAATAGTTTAAGAGGTGTTAATACTCTTATTTACATTAAATTCACTCTCTCATAATAAATGCTTTTCTTCAATATGTCAAGCTATTTAGTTTTCTTATAGTAGAACTTGATATTTTTTTGTACTATAAAAACCGACTTAAGTCATGTGGTGCAAGGTGATAAAGGCTTTTTTAATCATACAAATATTCTTCTAAGATATCTTGGGCTTGATAGATTAATTTTGCTCCTTGTTGTATTAGATGATTACAGCCATCTGAAAATCCATCTGCTATGTTTCCTGGTACAGCGAAAATATCTCTTCCTTCTTCCAGAGCGCGCTCACAAGTAATTAAACTACCACTTCGTAACTTTGCTTCTATCACTACTACACCATGTGAAAGTCCCGCAATGATACGATTGCGTTCAGGAAAATGATAGCGAAGTGGTTTTTCTCCGACTGAATATTCTGATAGTATGAGTTGGTTTTTAGCAAGATATTCTTGAATTTTTCGATTTTCTAAAGGATAAAAGATATCTAAGCCTGTACCGATAACTGCAATTGTAGGGATTTTATTTTTAATGGCAGAAAGATGACTTGCTGTATCAATTCCTTTAGCGAGTCCGCTGACAATCGTAAAATTTTGGTTCAACTCTGTCACAATTTTTTGAACGGCTTTAATTCCTTGTGAGCTTGCTTGTCGACTACCAACAAAAGCTAAATTAGGAGTTTTTAAGAGTCCTATATCTCCTTGATAAAATAATAGAACAGGTGGATTGTAAATTTCCTTGAGCCTTTCGGGATAAATTTCATCAAGAAGAGAAAATGATGGGTATATTTTATACTCTTCTCTCAGTTTACTTACGTCTTGATTTTTATATTGTTCAATAAAGTTGGGAATTGATTTAAGTTGTGCTACTTGTCCCATTTGTCTTAAACTTATTTTTTTATCATATCTATGAAAAAATTTTAAAAGTTTATTTACTCCTAAATTGGTCATGCCAGCTTTTTTCCAACGATATAAATCAAAATTTGTTATCATAATTCCTCCATTTTTTACTGACAACTTTGTCAGCAATTTTAAAATTGGTTTATAATTTTCTATACGTAAAAAAGACTGACTTGTAACCAAAAAAATTACTGACAGAAATCTTGTCAGTAATTTTTATAGCTAATATGTTTTAATTTTAGGATTTAACTTCTGCAATGACTTCTATTTCAATAAGAACATTTTTAGGTAATCCTGCGACTCCAACAGCGGAACGCGCTGGGAATTCCTTATCAAAAAACTTTGAATAAATTGCATTAAATCTTGAAAAATCTTCAATATTTTTCAAGAAACATGTTGTTTTGATGACTAAGTCAAAATCAGAATGAGCTTCTTTCAAAATAGCAGAAATATTTTTCATCACCTGTTCGGTTTGATTCTCAATGCTATCTCCAACAATCTCTCCATTTATTGGATTCAACGGAATTTGGCCTGATGCATAGAGTAAACCATTGACAATTTTGCCTTGAACATAAGGACCGATAGCGGCTGGTGCACCTGATGTTGCAATAATTTTCATAGATTTCTCCTTTAATATAGCTAAAGAAATCTAGTGATTATCATTCAGCTACATCGATATCTTTTTTTAGTGCTTCAATATCAAGGTCAGCAAACAAGAATTTGCGATCTTGAACAGGGAATGACTGGTTCAATTGGTCAATTGCGCCAATTTCAACAGTACCATTATCAATAATAAAATCAAGGACATGTCCACCAAAAGTAAAATCATCACTAATAAAATGAAGATGATAACCAGCAACACTCACACCATGAAACATTTCTGGAGTCCAAATTCCAACAATTGTTCCTTTGACATTTTCTTCAGTGTATTCGGGTTGATTTTGTGAAACTTCTACGAATCTTGTCCCTGATTTAGCCCGTGGAATCATACGAACGTGCATTTTTGGAAATTCACCTGTTATTTTGATTGAGCGAAATAAGTTTTGCCCATCAAAATAGCTTTCAATTCGGTCTTCTAATTCCTTATCACTGGCTGTAAATTTTTGTTTAAAAACTACCTCTGCCTGATGGGGAACAACCGCAGCATAAGGAACTTTGATGTCATCAGTTAATTCGACGATAGTTTTATCACCTTTAGCTTGGTAGGCTTTGCCGTCCAAAACAATCAATTCTCCATCAACAGAATCTAAAGTTCCAATTCCTAAATCACCATGTTTCAGAAGTTCACCAATTGTCATTGTCCCCTCGTAAAGGCCTGCCATTAAAGCTCCAAGGGTATTATATTGAAAAAGTTGTGTGATTTCTGTCATGATATTTCTCTTTTCTATCTCATTAAATTTAAATAATTTATTAATTAAATTATATCAAATTTCTAGTGATTTAAAGAGAATTGAAACTAGAAAATGGCTCAAACCAATTGGTTAGTTAGACCAAAAGTTCGTATAAACTATCATTTCCATGTAAGTTAACATAACGATTATCAAATCTTTCAATCCGATTAATCAATGAATCATAATCACTAGCATCTGAAAGTAAAATCCCAACAAGACAAGGTCCTTTACCTTTATCAGCCCTTTTGATGTACTCAAATCGGGTAATATCATCATTTGGCCCTAAAATATCACTGACAAAAGTTCGTAAGGCTCCTGGTCTTTGAGGAAAGTTAATGACAAAATAATGTTTTAGACCTTCATAAACCAAAGCTCTTTCTTCAATTTCTTGCATTCGACTAATATCATTATTTCCGCCGCTGATGATACAGACAATATTTTTACCCTTGATTTCATCTTTAATAAGTTCAAGTGCGGCAACAGATGTTGCACCTGCTGGTTCGGCGACAATACCTAATTTTGAATACAATTCGAGTATGGTTTGAGAAATTAAACCTTCATCAACCGCAAGCAATTGTTTCACTTTGTCATTAATAAGTTGGTAAGTTTTCTGACCGACAGTCGCAACCGCAATTCCGTCAGCAAATTTATCAATGTGTTCCAAGGTGACGGGCTGACCAGCAGAGTAGGCAGCTTTCATACTTGTTGCCCCTTTTGCTTCAACTCCGATAATTTCAGTTTGGGGATAGCGCTCCTTACTGTAGGCCGTAATTCCTGCAATTAAACCACCTCCACCAATCTGTACAAAAATCTTATCTAAACTTATTCCTTGTTTTTTAGCTTGCGCAAAAATTTCTAAAGCCACTGTCCCTTGACCAGCAATTACATTTTCATCATCAAAAGGGTCTATAAATGGTTTGTCATTATCTTGAGAAAAAGCTTTTGCTGCTCTGGCTGATTCATCAAAAGTATCACCAATTAAACGAATTGTTACATGTCTTTCGCCAAAAAATTTAACTTGTGAAATTTTTTGGTTAGGTGTGGTAACGGGCATAAAAATTGTCGCAGAAATATTTAATTGATTTGCAGCAAAAGCAACTCCTTGTGCATGATTTCCTGCGGAGGCACAAACCACTCCTTTAGAGCGTTGCTCATCAGATAATTTACTGATAGAATAATAAGCTCCTCGTAATTTAAAAGAACGAACTTTCTGTAAGTTTTCTTCTTTTAAGTAAATATTTGCTTGATATTTATTGGAAAGGTAAGGGTCTAATTGTAAAGGTGTTTTAGTGACAACTGCTTTTAACAAATCATAGGCATCTTCAACCTCTTTGGCACTTATCATTTATGTCATTCCTCCATAAAATGCTTTTATGTTTTTGTTCAATCAATAAGAGAAATTACTGATAGATTTTAAAGGCATCGTCATCACCAGATTGTGTGAATGGCATTGCTTTACGTAGTTCTGCCCCAATTTTTTCAATTTCAAGATTTTTAGCAGCTTCGCGATAGGCTGTTAATTTTGGACGCCCCGCTTTGAAGTCATCAACGAAATCTTGAGCAAATTTTCCAGATTGAATATCAGCCAAAACAAGCTTCATATTCTTTTTAACTTCGTCAGTAATAATCCGTGGACCAGTCACATAATCGCCAAACTCAGCAGTATTTGAGATGGATTGACGCATTTTAGTAAAACCCCCTTCATACATGAGGTCAACAATCAATTTCATTTCGTGTAAAACTTCAAAGTAAGCCAATTCGCCAGCGTATCCAGCTTCTGTCAGTGTTTCAAAACCGGCTTCAACAAGCGCTGTCAAACCTCCACATAGAACAGCTTGTTCTCCAAACAAATCTTCTTCTGTTTCTTCTTTAAAAGTTGTTTCAATAATTCCCACTCGAGCACAACCAATTCCTTTGGCCCAATCCATTGCGATTTCACGCGCATGACCACTTGCATTTTGGTGTGAAACAAACAAAGCTGGTGTACCAAAACCTTCAGTATAAGTCCGACGGACAAGGTGACCTGGAGCCTTAGGTGCAACCATAAAGACGTCAACGTCTTCTGGTACTTTAATATAGCCAAAATGGATATTAAATCCGTGAGCAAAACCAAGTGCTGAACCTGCTTTCAAGTTTGGTTTGATGTCCTCTTCATAAATGGATTGTTGAAGTTCATCTGGCGCCAAAACCATAATAACATCAGCTTTAGCTACCGCTTCTCCTACTTCAAATGTTTCAAAGCCATCTTCTTTTGCTTTATCAAAAGATTTTCCGTGGCGCACACCAATGATAACGTTGTGACCAGAATCACGCAAATTCTGTGCGTGAGCATGTCCTTGTGAACCATAACCGATTACTGCAATTTGCTTTCCAGCAAGTGCTGATACTTCTACATCATCTTCATAATACATTGTAACTGCCATTTTTGTTTCCTCTATTTTTCTATTTATTTGTTAACTTATTTAAATTTAGCCACGCTCAAAACCTGCACTACCTGTCCGAGCCATATTTAGAATGCCATAAGGACTAACAACATCAATAAGTGCTTCGATTTTTGCTGAATCACCCGTTAATTGAATGGTGACATTTTCCAGATTGACATCAACTACATTTACTCTAAAAGGTTCAATCATTGTAAAAATTTCTGCCCTAATGGTCGGTGGAGCTGATACTTTAATCAAGACGACTTCACGTTCTACATGAGGCAAATCTGTAATATCAGCTACTTCAATCACATCTATTAAGCGATTTAATTGTTTAATGATTTGTTCTACTTCATCAAGATGATCAACTTCAATAACAAAAGTGGTATGAGTTAAGTCTTGACTTTCTGTAACTCCAGCGGTAATTGAGAGAATATTCACTTGCCTTCGATTGAGAACGGCGGTAAATCGATTCATAATTCCTGTTACATTATGAAGTTTTGCGATAATCATTCTACGCATTATCTACCTCCTCATTATTATCAGTAAAATGAAGTCCAATCATTTCGTCATTGTGTAATCCAGCTGGTATCATTGGTAAAACATGTTCAGATTTTGAAATTAGAACTTCAATAAGCATTGGCTCATCTTCTGTAATAATTTTTAAATCATCAGCCAAAGTTTTTGGATTATCTAACTTAACATGTTTGATGCCATAAGCTTCGGCTAACAATTGAAAATTGGGTTCAACATCAAAAACCGATTGTGAACGTCGTTCTTCATAGAATGATTCTTGCCATTGACGTACCATTCCCAATGAATGATTATTAATCAGAACAACTTTGATTGCAATACCGTAGCCATTAAGTAATGCTAATTCTTGATTAGTCATTTGAAAGCCACCATCGCCAACAAAAACAATGACATTTTTATTTGGCTGTGCCAGCTTTGCACCGATTGCTGCAGGAATGCCAAAGCCCATCGTTCCCATTCCCCCAGAAGTAATAAGTTGCCTTGCATTTTTATAAGGATAATATTGCGCCACCCACATTTGATGTTGCCCAACGTCAGTTACAATGATTGCATCTCCTTGAGTGTATTCTCCAATTAATTTAATTGTTTCCTGTGGACGGATATCATGGTTTTGTGGCTCATAAGTAAATGGTACTTTCTCTTTATTTTTAGTGACAGTTTTAATCCAATCATTAAAGTCAGTCCTGACCTTATTTAATTGCAAAAGTCTGCTTAAAGCCGCTTTCAAATCAGAAAGGATTGGAATATCGGTTTTTACAATTTTGCCAAGTTCAGCAGCGTCAATATCAATATGAGCAACGACAGCATTTTTAGCGAATTTTGCAGGATTGGATACAACTCTATCGTCAAAACGTGATCCCAAATTAATAATATAGTCAGCTTCAACTAAAGCCATATTTGCAGCGTATGAACCGTGCATTCCTGCCATTCCTAGTTGCAATTCGTGGCTGATTGGTAATGTTCCTAAGCCAAGCAATGTAGAAACAACTGGAATTTGATATTTTTCGACAAATGCTCTGAAAATATCAATTGAGCCAGAATAATTAATTCCTCCGCCAGCAATAATGACTGGTTTTTTACTGACAGAAAGTTCTGTCAGTAATTCTTGCAATTGTTCATCAGTCGCTTTTTCACTTTCGTGATAATGAGGAAGATTCAAGCTTGGGTCATTAATTTCAGTGACTTCAAGGGTGGAAACATCTTTTGGTAAATCAATTTCTACTGGTCCAGGACGTCCTGTCCTTGCCAAATAATAGGCTTCTGTAACAATTCTTGGAATATCTGCAGTTTCCCTAATTTGATAATTATATTTTGTAATTGGGGCTGTAATTCCAACAGTATCTGCTTCTTGAAAAGCATCTTTACCAATTGACTGACGGCCAACTTGACCTGTGAAAACTAACAATGGGACTGAATCAAGATAAGCGTCAGCAATTCCGGTTACTGCATTAGTCGCTCCCGGTCCAGACGTAACAACGACGACACCAACTTTACCAGACGATTTAGCGTAACCTTCGGCTTCATGCGTTGCTCCTTGCTCATGACGGGCTAAAATATGTTGAATTCCTTCAAAATTATGAATCGCATCATACAAGGGGAGCATGGCCCCACCAGGATAACCAAAAATAATTTCTACTCCAAGTTCTTTTAAGGTTTGGAGAACAAGTTGGGAACCGGAAGTAGGTTTTTCTAACTTTATTTTTTTCATTCAAACCTTTCTATAAATCTGTAACGCAACCTTCACTAGCGGGGCGTGTAAGTTTGGCAAATTTTGCAAGGACACCACGCGTTGCTTTAGGGGTTGGTTTTTGATAATTGGCACGTCGTTTAGCAATTTCTTCATCAGAAACTTTTAAACTAATACTATTATTCACCGCATCAATTTCGATAATATCATCATCTTCAACTAAACCAATCAACCCACCTTCAACTGCTTCAGGGACGATATGACCCACAACAAAGCCGTGTGTGCCACCAGAAAATCTTCCGTCAGTAATTAGGGCACAAGATTTTCCAAGTCCGGCTCCAATTAATGCTGAAGTTGGTTTTAACATCTCTGGCATTCCCGGACCTCCGACTGGGCCAATATTTCTAATGACCGCAACATCACCGGCATGCAATCGGCCAGACTCAATGCCATCGATAAAGTGTTGTTCTCCGTCAAAAACACGAGCAGTTCCTTTGAAAAATTCGCCTTCTTTACCAGAAATTTTTGCAACAGAACCCCCTTGGGCAAGATTACCGTACAAGATTTGTAAATGTCCAGTAGCTTTAATTGGATTTTTTAGTGGTCGCATAATATCTTGGCTGTCAAAGTCCAAATCTAATGCTGTTTCAACATTTTCAGCCAAAGTTTTACCTGTGACGGTCAAACAATCACCGTGAAGTTTTCCTTCTTTAAGTAGGTATTTCAAAACAGCAGGAAGGCCACCAATTTTGTGCAGATCTTCCATCATATATTTTCCGCTCGGTTTGAAATCGCCAAGAACAGGGGTAATATCTGAAATTCGTTGGAAATCATCTTGCGTAATTTCTACACCAATGGCATTTGCCATTGCAATGATATGAAGCACAGCATTGGTTGAGCCTCCAAGGACCATGACAATTGTTATGGCATTTTCAAAAGCTTCTTTGGTCATGATATCACTTGGTTTAATATCTTTTTCTAATAAATTTTTGATGGCTAAACCAATTTCATCACACTCTTCTTGTTTTTCTTGACTGACTGCTGGATTGGAAGAGGAATAAGGTAAACTCATTCCTAAAGTTTCAATAGCAGCAGCCAGGGTATTGGCAGTGTACATTCCTCCGCAAGCCCCTTGTCCTGGAATGGCATTGCAAATAACGCCATGATAATCTTCATCAGAAATATTTCCAGTGATTTTTTGCCCCAGAGCTTCAAAGGCCGAAACAATATTTAATTTTTCACCTTTATATTCGCCATGTTCAATCGTTCCACCATAGACCATAATTGACGGACGATTTAAGCGAGCCATTCCGATGATTGACCCTGGCATATTTTTATCACAACCGGGAATGGCAACGATGGCATCATAATATTCTGCGCCAGCGTTGGTTTCGATGCTGTCAGCAATCACTTCACGACTGACCAAAGAATATCTCATGCCAAGCTTTCCGTTAGCAATTCCATCAGAAACTCCAATAGTATGAAATTGAAGTCCAATCAATCCGTCAGTTTGGTTGACAGAACTTTTGATTTTACTCCCAAGTGTTCCCAAGTGCATATTACATGGATTTCCGTCCCAATCCATGCTGACGATTCCGACCTGAGCTTTTTTGAAATCCTCATCTTTAAAACCAATGCCGTAGTACATCGCTTGAGTCGCTGGTTGTGTTGGATCTTGAGTCAATGTCTTAGAATATTTATTGAGTTCCACTGATTCAACTTTTCCGTTATATTTGAATTCCATATGTTATCTTTTTGACCTCCCCGTAAATTTACATAGAGCTATTTTATCACTAAAAAAATGAAAATACAATAATTTGTCAGAATATTCTATATAGTCTATAAAATACTTTTGCTTTCCTTTCTCAGTTAGCAGGAATTACAAAATATTTCTGCTCAAAACGGTGAACTTCTACTTTTTCTTGATAAAAATCAGTAAGTATCTTTTCATTTAATAAGTTTTCTTTTTTCCCTGATTGAATCACTTTTCCTTCTCTTAAAAGTAAAAGGTGAGTAAAAATATCAGTGATTTCATCGGGATGATGAGAAATATAAATGAGTGTTGGTGCGGTTTTTAATTGATTAATCTGCTGCAGTTGCTTTAATAATTTTTCTTTAGCAAATAAATCTAAACCGTTCGTTGCTTCGTCCAAAATTAAAAGCTCAGGCTTTAAAATTAAGCTCCTAGCAATAAGAAGAACTTGCTTTTCCCCTTGAGAAAGGCTGGCATAATTTCGGCCAATAAGTGATTTTGCGCCCATTTGTCTTAAAAGCTGACGGGCCTCATCAAGTTCCTGATCTGTGTAGGGTTTATAGAGCATGCTCGAATTAAATTTCCCAGTATAAACAAGGTTTTCAGCCTTAATATTTGGTTGAAATCTTTCAGCAATAAATGAGCCAACTACGCTGATTCTTTTTCTCAACTTAGGAATTTCTCCATTTCCAAATTGAGTATTTAAAACAGTGATTTCGCCAGAAGTTTTCCATTCTTCTGCTAAAATCAATTTCAAAAGACTTGATTTTCCAGAGCCGTTGAGGCCCAGAATAACCCAATTTTCGCCGGGATTTACTTTCCAAGTAATATCTTTAAGAATTTCTTTTTTATTTCGAGTAAGATTTACATTCTTTAAATTAATAATTGTCATTTTAGGCTCGCTCTTATTGATTTTTTTGTTCGTAAGCTGAGATTGCTTCTTCATATTGCAAGGTTATTCCAATATCATCTAAGCCATTAATTAATTTATCTTTCCAAATGGGGTCAATCTCAAAATGAAAGTCACCAAGGCTTGTGATGATTAGCTGATGGGGTAAATCAATTGTAATTTCTTCTTGACTTGACAGTTTTGTCAGTTGATTTAGAACTTCTCTTGGTTGTTTAATTGGTAACAAGCCATTTTTTAAAGCATTATTATAAAAAATATCTGAGTAAGAGCCAGCAATAATTGCCCGAAAGCCGTAATCTGATAAGGCCCATGCCGCATGTTCTCTTGAAGAACCAGAACCAAAATTATCTCCTGAAATTAACAGAGAAGCTTTTTTGTATTTTGGAGCATTCAAAATAAAATCAGGATTCTCATCGTAATCTTTAAGATAACGCCATTCATAAAATAAATTTTTCCCAAAGCCCTTTTTATCGATTGCTTTCAAAAATTGTTTAGGAATAATTTGGTCTGTGTCAATATTATCGTTCATGACTGGAACACTTGTCCCTTTGTAAATCGTGAATTTTTCCATCTTTTTTTCTTTCTACAGACTAATCTGTTACGAGCGTTCTAACATCTACAAATTTACCAGCGATTGCGGCGGCAGCGGCCATAGCTGGAGAGCACAGGTGCGTTCTTGCATTATGTCCTTGACGTCCTTCAAAATTTCGATTAGAGGTTGAAGCACAATGAACGTATTCTGGAATTTGGTCAGGATTCATTCCAAGACAGGCTGAGCAACCCGGTTCCCGCCATTCAAAACCAGCTTCTTTAAAAATTTTATCAAGCCCTTGTGCTTCAGCCGCTTCTTTCACAGGTCTGCTTCCAGGGACGACAATTCCTGTTAGTCCATCAGCAATATGTCTGTCTCCAATAATTTTTGCAGCTTCTTCTAAATCACCAAGTCTAGCATTCGTACAAGAACCAATGAAAATATAGCCTAAATCAATATCAGAAGCAGTTTGGCCTGGCTTTAAATCCATGTACTGATAAGCACGTTCATAATTCAAATCATTGTTAATTTCCGGAAACTTTTCGCCAAATTCTAGGCCCATTCCGGGATTTGTTCCCCATGTCACCATTGGTTTCAACTGGCTGACATCAAGACTTAAAATCTTATCGTATTGTGCATCAGAATCACTGACAAGTTTTTCCCATTTACTGACAGCTTCATCAAAGTTTTTAGGTGCATGTTCACGCCCTTTGACATAGTCATAAGTTTTTTCATCAGGATTCATCAGGCCAATTTTTGCCCCAAATTCAATTGACATGTTACAGATTGTCATCCGTTCTTCCATGCTTAAATCACTGATAGCATCCCCACTATATTCAACCGCATAACCTACACCTGCATCCACACCATATTTAGCAATTAATGCGAGGATAAAGTCTTTGCTATAAATTCCTTTTTGTGGATGACCTTGAAATTCAATTTTCATACGCTTGGGTTTAACTTGCCAAATGGTTTGAGTTGCAAGAACATGTTCAACTTCACTTGTACCAATTCCAAAAGCAATTGCACCAAATGCTCCATTTGTTGCGGTATGACTATCGCCACAAACAATTGTTTTTCCCGGTTGAGTTCTGCCAGATTCAGGTGCTACCATGTGAACAATTCCTTGTCCTTTTCCACCATGAGTCTCCGCTGGAACATCAAATTCTTTGACATTTTTAGTAAAAGTATCAATTTGTTTTTTAGAAATCAAATCTTGAATATTAAAAATATCTTGTGTTGGAACATTGTGGTCAAGAGTTCCGTATGTCAAATCTTTTCTCCGAACACGACGTCCTGCTTCGCGTAAGCCCTGAAATGCTTGCGGACTCGTAACCTCATGAATAACATGAAGGTCAATATAAAGCAGTTGAGGTTCTCCCTCATTTCCAGCAATCACATGCTGATCCCAAAGTTTATCAAATATTGTTTTACCTGACATTTTTTATTTCCTTTTTTAAAAATTTATTCTGACAAATTCTGTCAGTAATTTTGTATAAAATGCTCACTATTCAATCGCAATTACTGACAGAATTGTCAGCTGCGCTGACGGTTCTTTTATCTACAACTAAAATGCTCACTATTCAATCGCATTTTACTGACAATTTTTCAGGATTGCTTCTGTCATTTCTTTAGTTGTTGCAGTCCCACCTAAATCTTTAGTCAAAATTCCGTCAGTAAAAGTTTGGGTTACGGCTTTCTCAATCATCGCAGCCCCATCTTCTTGCCCAAAAGATTCTCTTAGCATCATGGCAATTGATAGAATCATCGAAACAGGGTTCGCAATTCCTTTTCCTGCAATATCTGGTGCCGAACCATGAATTGGCTCATAGAGTGCTAAACCGTTAAATCCATGCGAACTCGAAGGCATCACTCCTAAGCTACCGGCCAAACTACTTGCTTCATCAGAGAGAATATCACCAAATAGATTTTCAGTGACTATCACATCAAATTGTTGCGAATTAGTAATCAGTAACATCGCACAAGAATCGACCAATTGGTGCTCTAATCGTACATCAGGATATTCGTCAGCAATTTCATCTGCCATTTTTCGCCATAATTTAGAAGTTGCAAGGACATTTTGTTTATCAACCGAAGTCAGTAATTTTCTGGGCCGACTTTGAGCACTTTTGAAAGCAAAATGAAGAATTCTTCTTATTTCATCAGCAGAATAATCATTGACATCTCGTGCTTTATCATCTGCCAATTCATGCTGACCGAAATAGATTCCCCCTGTCAGTTCGCGAATCACTAGGAAATCAACATTTTCAACATTTCGGATGGGAGAAAGTTTTTTTAGAGCCGGATAAATTTTTAATGGACGAACATTAGCATACAGTCCTAATTCTTTTCGTAAAGTAAGTAGCCCTTGTTCTGGTCTAACTTTTGCATTGTTGTATTTAGGATGACCAATTGCAGCGAGCAAGATTGCGTCAGCATTTTTAACTGCTTGCAAAGTTTCTTCTGGTAAAGGATGACCATGCTTATCAATTGCAATTCCTCCAAAATCTTTAGCTTCTAATTCATACTCAAAATCAATTTTTTTACTGACAGCTTTTAAAACACTTAAACCAGCTGACATAATTTCTGGCCCAATTCCATCTCCCGCAAGTGTCACAATTTTTTTAGACAATATTTTTCACCTTAAATTCCATCATGAGCTGAAATTTGTTCAACCTTTCCTTGTAAATTTTCTTTTTGAACTAAAACATTAGCGTTCATGTAAGCAATGGCGCTTCCTTTCAATACATCATAATCAACACCTTTAGCATTAAATATAGTGCCTGTAGATAGATTTTCAACAGAAACCAAAGTCGTTGCTTGTGCATCAATTCCATCAGTTACAGCATCAACTGAATAGGAAATTAATTTTAGTTGATGATTAAAGACTTTATCAATAGCTTTAAAAATTGCATCCACTGAACCTGACCCCTCTCCTTGGCTAACATAAATTTCCTCTTCTTGATTTTTTAGTTGCACCAGTGCTTTGTGCCCATCAATTTGAACATTATCAAGTATAAATCCAGCTAGATTTTTTACCGTTTCTCCTGTAAACAAGGCATGAATATCTGCGTCAGTAATTTCTTTTTTCTTGTCAGCTAACTTTTTAAATTTTTCAAATAAAATTGCAAGACTTTCATCGTCATAAGCAATATTAAGTTCCGTCAATTTTTCACTAAAAGCATGACGACCAGAAAGTTTACCTAAAGGCAACGAATTATGCTTTATTCCGACAAGTTCTGGTGTAATAATTTCATAAGTTTCAGCATTTTTAAGGACACCATCTTGATGAATTCCTGATTCGTGTGCAAAAGCATTAGCACCAACAATTGCTTTATTTTTTGGAATAGCAATTCCTGAAAATTGTGAAATTAGTTCTGCCGTTGCAGCAGTTTCTGAAAGTTTTAAAGGACTTTGTGCCTGATAAAAATCTTTACGAATATGTAGTGCCACAGCAATTTCTTCAAGAGCAGCATTCCCAGCTCGCTCTCCAATACCATTGACAGTTCCTTCAATTCTCCCAGCCCCAGCTTTAATTGCAGCTAATGAATTAGCTACAGCCATTCCTAAATCATCATGACAATGTGGACTAAAAATAATTTCTCTCTCAGACTTAGTATTATCAATCAAAAATTTAAAAATTTTTCCATATTCTTCTGGCGTCGTATAACCGACAGTGTCAGGAATATTAATATAAGTTGCTCCAGCATCGACAGCCGTTTGAACAGCCTCTAAAAGAAAATTCAACTCCGTTCTTGTTGCATCCTCTGGAGAAAACTCAACAACCTCAACCCGTTCACGTGCGTATTTCACACATTTATCAATATTTTTCAAAACTTCTTCGGGACTGATTTTAAGTTTATATTTCATGTGAATAGGTGAAGTGGCAATGAAAACATGAATTTGCGGATATTTAGCCCCCTTTACCGCTTCAACCGCTTTATCGATATCTGAGATAACACAACGAGCTAATGCAGTGACAGCCGTATCATTCAAAGAATCAGCAATTTGCTTTACTGCTTCAAAACTATCTGGACTTGCCGCAGGAAAACCAGCCTCTATGACAGAAATCCCCCATTTTTCCAGTTGTTTAGCAATCGTTACTTTTTCTGAAATGGAGAAACTAACGCCCGGTGTCTGTTCGCCATCTCTCAAACTTGTGTCAAAGAATTCAATTTTTCGCATAATATTACCTCTATTTTTTTATTAAGAAACAAAAAAGACGCCCGTGAGGACGTCTCTCGGTCCTCGAAATGACTATCGCCAAACAGGACCCACATATTTTAGCCACAAAAGCTAATGTAGGTCCACCTTGATCAACAACAATGAAAATTGTGTGTATGTCATTTCAAGTTCCTCTTTTTTTGTTAATTTACATTATAATACTCTTAATATTTTAAATTGTCAATAAAATAATAATATTTAATGCATTTATTTGTATTAACAAGAATTTAACAACAAATAGATTACAACTTCTCCCTTTAATATTCAATTAAATCCACAATAATTAAGCTTGTTAGAAAATATACAAGCAATTTTGTTGCTTTAGGTAGACATAAAATGATTAAATTATAATGGATTCTAATGTACTAATAAGATTAAGGAGAAATTATGACTCAAGATTATCGAGTTTTATTATATTACCAATATGTCCCAATTGAAGATGGAGAAACTTTTGCCCAAAAACACCTCGCAGACTGTAAAGAATTAGGTTTAAAAGGACGCATTTTAGTTGCTGACGAAGGTATCAACGGAACTGTTTCTGGTACTATCGAGCAAACAAATGCCTACATGGAATTGATGAAAAATGACCCTCGCTTTAGCTCAACAATTTTCAAAATTGATGAAGCCGAGCAAAATGCTTTTAAGAAAATGCATGTCCGTTATCGCCCTGAATTAGTCAATTTAAGTTTAGAAGATGACGTCAATCCCTTGGAACTTACTGGGGCTTATCTTGATCCAAAAGAGTTTCGTGAGGCCATGCTTGATGAAAATACAGTAGTAATTGATGCACGAAATGATTATGAATTTGACTTAGGACATTTTCGTGGCGCCATTCGTCCAGAAATAAGAAGTTTTAGAGAACTCCCTCAGTGGATTCGAGATAACAAAGAACAATTCATGGAAAAACGTGTTTTAACCTACTGTACCGGTGGAATACGTTGTGAAAAATTTTCAGGATGGCTCGTTCGTGAAGGCTTCAAAGACGTTGGTCAACTTCACGGAGGAATTGCCACATACGGAAAAGACCCAGAAGTTCAAGGAGATCTCTGGGACGGACAAATGTATGTTTTTGATAACCGAATCGCAGTTCCAATCAACCAAAAAGAACATGTCATTGTCGGACGTGATTGGTTTGATGGAAGCCCATGTGAACGTTACATCAATTGCGGAAATCCAGAATGTAACAGACAAATGTTAGCTTCAGAGGAAAACGAAGCAAAATATCTTGGTGCTTGTTCACATGAATGTCGAGTTCATCCCAATAACCGTTACATCAAAGCCCACCAACTATCAAATCAAGAAGTTCAAGAACGTCTTGCGCTACTTGAGAAAGATTTAGCATCATAATATAAAAAGTCTATTATTCTTTAATAGACTTTTTATTTTTATCAATTTTCATCCCATTAAAAGTTGCTAGTTCGTGAAAACCAGCTTTTTTAATTAGAGTTCTTGCTTTACGAATTGAAAGCCAATCACGCTTTGCTATATGACTGTCCGTTCCTAAAGTTATAAATTTTCCACCTAATCTTTTAAAATTAATCAATAAATCACTATAAAATTGTTCAGTTTTCGGATCATCAAACAATCTAGTATTTATTTCTAAGGCTTTTTCTTTTGAAGCTAAAGCCCGCAAGATTTCAAATAAAATCTCCCGATTCTCTGCAAACTTTATTGATTTATCCGTGTAAGGCCCATATCTAGCAACATAATCTAAATGACCAAATGAATTATAAGTCTCAAAATTTTGAACAACATCTAAACAAGCTAAAAGATATTCTCTTTGTGCTTCTTCTTTTGTTTTCTGTAGATAAAATTCTGTTCCGTCATAAACTTCAATATCTCCAATTTCATGAACAGAGGCAATCACAAAATCAAAAGAAGCCGAATCAATAAACTGATTAATTTCTGATTTAAAACGTAAATCAATTCCCATTTCCAAACCAATTTTTATTTTAATTTTATCTTTAAATTCCGCTTGCAATTGATTAATTTCTTGAAAATATTCAGGTAGATTTAATGAAAAATCCATTCCTGGAAAATAAAAATCTCGATGCTCTGTAAAACAAATTTCTTCTAAACCATGTGCTATAGCTTCTGTCACATGCTTTCTAGGAAGCTCCTCACTATCAGCCGAAAAATGAGAGTGGAAATGATAATCTAATTTTTTCATTTAATCTGCCGTCCTTGTATGAAATTCCTTCTTATTTCCCTCTAGCTGATGCCGTTCTTTTGCTTTTTGCCGTACTTCTTCTAGAGAAATACCTTGCTGATTCATTAATACAAACAAGTGATAAAGTAAATCATCAATTTCTCCTAAAAGTTCTCCTTTATCTGAATTTTTACTAGCAATAATCACTTCACTTGCTTCTTCACCAACTTTTTTTAATACTTTATCAATGCCCTCTCCAAGCAAATAATTCGTATAAGATTTTTCGACTGGATGTAACTTTCGGTCGATGATTTGCTTCTCCAACTCACTAAAAATATCAGAGTCATCAAAAGGAATAATTTCATCATAAAAACAAGAGTAAGTTCCGGTATGGCAAGCATTACCAATTTGTTCAACAAAAACCAATAAAGTATCTTGGTCGCAATCCAAACGCATTCCTTTTATTTTTTGAAAATGACCTGATTCTTCTCCTTTGTGCCAAAGTTTTTGTCGTGAACGTGACCAAAACCAAGTTTCACCAGTTTCAAGCATTTTCTCAAAAGCCACTTCATTTGTATAGGCAAGCATTAATACTTGATTTGTTTGATAATCTTGAACAACAACAGGAATAAGTTCCTGCTTATGAAAATCTGGTCTCATAATGTCTCCTTCTTAATAATTCTTGCTGGAATATTATTTTTTATAAGTTCGTCTTTAACTTCATCAACTGTTGCTTCGCCATAATGAAATAATGAAGCAACAAGGGCAGCATCGCTTCTTGTATTTTGAAAAACTTCAACAATGTCCGAAATCTTCCCACAACCGCCACTTGCTACAACAGGAATATTAACAGCAGTACAAACGTCATTCAGCATTTCCAAATCGTAGCCTGTCTTTGTTCCATCCTTATCCATTGAGGTTAGTAAAATTTCGCCTGCTCCTAATCTTTCACACTTTTTAGCCCAATCAACTAAGTCAAGACCTGCATTTTCACGCCCACCTTTGATATAGACATCATATCCCCTATGGTCTGCTCGTTTTTTAGCATCAATAGCAACAACAACACATTGAACGCCAAATTCGTTAGCCGCTTGACGAATAAGTTCAGGATTTTCAATTGCAGCTGAGTTGACGGATACTTTATCAGCTCCTCTAGCAAGAATTCTTCTAAAATCGTCAATTGAACGAATTCCTCCACCAACGGTTAATGGAATTGAAAGTTCACGCGCCGCCCGACCAATTAATTCACCAATAATTTCACGTTCTTCAAAAGATGCTGTAATATCAAGAAAAACAATTTCATCTGCACACTGTTCTTCATATATTTTGGCCAATTCCACTGGATCACCTATTTCTCTTAAACCCACAAAATTGATTCCTTTAACAACCTTACCATTTTTAATATCAAGACAAGGGATGATTCTTTTAGTTAGCATTCCTGAACTCCTTTTCAAGATTAATTTTCCCCTCATAGTAAGCTTTCCCAACGATAATTCCATAGAAGTCAGAACGAGTTGCACGTTGAATATCAGAATTATCCTTTACACCTCCAGAAATAATCACGTTTAGGGAATTTTCCTTTGAAATTTCATCATAAAGTTTAAAATTTGGACCTGTCAGTGTTCCGTCTTTGGAGATATCAGTAATAATAGTGGTTTTAACCCCTATTCTCTCTAATTTTTTTAAAAATGACAGGTAAGGAAGACTTGTTTTTTCTAACCAACCACTTGTTGATACAAAACCCTCTCTAATATCAACTCCAACAACGATTCTGCTTGGACCATATTTAATTAATAATTCCTTAAGAAAATCAGGCTTTTCTACCGCTGCGGTTCCTAAAATCACTCGTTCCACACCAATTTGTTCAAGATACATTCTAACTGTATCGAAATCTCTAATTCCACCACCAATTTCGATTTTCAATCTTGTTTCATCTTTTATTTTTCGCACAAGCTCTAAATTACGAGTTTGTCCTATCTTAGCACCATCTAAATCAACCAAATGGAGGTCAGTCGCTCCCATTCTTTCAAATTTTTGAGCAATTTCAAGGGGATTTTTTGAATAGACCGTTTTCTTATCATAATCTCCTTTGTAGAGACGCACGGCTTCACCATTTTGCAAATCAATTGCTGGAATAATCTTCATTTAAATTTCCTCCAAGAATGCTTTTAGTATCTTTCTGCCAATTTCTCCACTCTTTTCAGGGTGAAATTGACAGCCTATCACATTATTTTTTCCAACAATTGCCGGAATTTTTACTTCGCCATAAGTGGTGTAGGCAATGAGTTCATCATCAGGACAAGTCGCCTGATAAGAATGGACAAAATAGACCTCATCATTATCAGACAAATAATGAGTTGTTGGACTGGTTTTAGCCAGGTTTAATTGATTCCATCCCATATGCGGAATTTTCTCATTAGTTTTGATTGGAATTACCTCTCCCTTTAAAAGTCCAAGACCTTGTCTTTCTTCTATCTCGTATCCTTTTTCAAAAAGCACTTGCATTCCTAAACAAATTCCCAATATTGGTATTCCAGCAGCAGCTCGTTCTTGTATAAGTTCAATCAAATTAAACTTTTTTAGATTATTCATTGCTGTAGGAAAAGCCCCAACTCCTGGAAGAATAAGTGCATCTGCTTTACGAATTTCCTCTAAATCTCTTGAAATCACTGTTTCTTGTCCCAATCGTAAAAATGCGGCCTGTACACTTTGAAGATTTCCAATATTGTAGTCGATGATAACAATCATTTATAGTAATCCTTTCGATGACGGAATTAAATTAACTTTCGCTTCATCAATACTTACAGCTTGTTTTAGCGCCCTCGCTGTAGATTTAAACATGCCTTCAATAATATGATGCGTATTTTGCCCATAATTTTCGTTCAGATGTAACGTAATCCCAGCATTAAAAGCAAGGGCACGAAAAAATTCTTCAGTCATTTCTGTATCATAGCCACCAAGTTTTTGATTTCCTGATAAATCAGCATGAAATACCAAATAAGGTCGTCCACTAATATCTAAATCACAAGTCACCAAAGCTTCATCCATTGGAATGGTAAAACTTCCATAACGTCGAATACCGAGCTTATTACCTAATGCTTTGCTGATACATTTTCCAAGAGCAATCGCAACATCTTCAATGAGATGGTGGGGGTCCATCCCTACTGTTTCATGATCCCCATGTCCTATGATTTTTAAGTCAAAATCGCTGTGAAAGGTGAGAAGTGTCAGCATGTGGTCGAGAAAACCAATACCTGTACTAATGTCCGCTTGACCTGTGCCGTCAAGATTGATGGAAAGTTCGATTTGTGTTTCTTTGGTATTACGCGTGATGTGTGATATGCGTGTCATAACAGATTCTCCTTAGTTTTTTTAAATATCAAATGATGTAATCGTGCGACTGGATACAGCGTTTGGTCTTTCGCTACTTTTTGCTCTAACTTAAGCATGGGTTGATACCAGTTGTCTGTTTCTTTGATTTCTGCGTTTTGTGAAATACCGTAGAAATGACGAATTCCAAATTTTTCTTGGAGTTTCAGTTTGTAATTTGCCACAAAATCTGTCAGCCAATCATCGTCATAAACTAGGATATCGCCGTGGTTGTGAGAAGTGACAGCTTCATTTTCATAAACATCAAGCGCTGCCTGCGGATTATCACGTCCTGCTGCCATTTCTATCATGCTACCGTACTTACTGTGCTTGACAATAGAAAGCGTGCCGCCATCTGTCAAAAGTGACAAGAGTAATTCCAACACGACTTTTCGGTCGAGGACGTATTCTAAAACATTGTGAATGAGAATCACGTCGTAACGCTCATTTTTAACAGTTTCTGCAAAGTCGTCAAAAGTTCCTGTCAACTGACGAAAAGTTTGGTCAGACATCATCTCGAGCTTTTCTACATCAGGCTCATAGCCCGTGACTTCAAATCCCTTTTCCTCCAAAAATGTTTCCGTCCGTCCAAATCCAGAGCCGAAACTCAGAATTTTTGAATCTTTTGTCAAATTTGGTAGGAGCTGTGGAAAAAGTAAGTCATAGAACATCCGACCCCATGGTTTTTCGAAAACTTCTGCGTAATAATTTTCTTGTTTTGTCATGTTTTTCTCCCTACTATTTTTCTTATTCAATATTTTAAAATCCATGTGGCTCCTCACGCCTTGACCAATAAATTTTGAAAATCTTGTCTCAAGTATTACATTTCATCAAATCTCACAGAAATTGAGTTAGCATGAGCCGTCAATCCTTCTGATTTTGCAAATGTCTCAACATCCTCTTTAAAGGCACCCAAAACTTCTTTAGGATAATAGCTATAAGTCAAATATTTTATAAAATTATAAACACCCAAACCAGAGTAAAATTTGGCTGTTCCTCCAGTTGGTAAGACATGATTGCTTCCTGACATATAGTCGCCTAACGGTTCTGGCGTATACTCTCCAATAAAAATTGAGCCAGCATTTTTGATTTTTGGAAGTTGGGTTAAAGGTTCACTAGTCAAAACTTCTAAATGTTCTGGAGCCAGCTGATTGGAAACATCAAAGGCTTCATCAATATTTTTTACAACAATGGCTCCACCGTAATTCCTGATGGAACTTTCAATGATTTCACGACGTTCCAAATTTTGAACTTGTCTATTTAATTCCTCATCTACTTCTTGAACAAGTTTTTCAGAAGTCGTCACTAGAATCGCTGACGCAAGTTTATCATGTTCTGCTTGAGCCATTAAATCAGCAGCGATATATTTTGGATTGGCAGTTTTGTCAGCAATAACTAGAACTTCTGACGGACCGGCTATCATATCAATATCTACCACCCCATAACAGATTTTCTTAGCTGTAGCCACAAAAATATTTCCGGGTCCGACAATCTTATCAACTTTGGGAATAGATTCTGTCCCATACGCAACGGCGGCAACACCTTGTGCTCCACCCACTTTATAGATTGTTTCTATTCCACAAACTTCAGCAGCTGCTAAAATATTTGGATTTACTTTTCCATCAGCTTTAACTGGGGTAATCATAATAATTTCTTTGACGCCTGCTAAAAGCGCTGGAACAGCATTCATAATGACTGTTGAGGGATATGCAGCCGTTCCTCCGGGAACATAGAGAGCAACACGTTCCAGAGGACGCGCAATTTGTCCCATGATAACACCATTTTCCTTAAAAATATTCCATGAATTTCCCAGTTGGTGCTTATGAAATTCTTCGATTTGTGATTTGGTGCGTCTAAGAATTCTAAAATAATCCTCATCAATTTGTTCTAGTCCTGTTTCACGTTCCATGGGCGTGACGAGTAAATTACTAGTATTCACATCATAACCATCGAACTTTTTAGCATAGTTAAATAAGGCAGTATCTCCACTTTTTTGAATGTCTTCTACAATCTGTTGAACAGTTTTATTAACTTCTTTTGATACTTCTGTTTTTCGACCTTGAAATTTTTCAGCAATTTCTTCAAGCTTTCCTTGATAATCAATTTGTTTGATCATCTTCTAACCTCTCCACCATTTCTATAATTTTATCTTTTTTAAATTTGAAACTAGATTTATTGACAATCATCCGTGTTGAAATGTCACTGATTTTTTCAATGACCTCTAAACCATTTGCAGATAAAGTATTTCCTGTTTCGACAATGTCAACAATTGCATCGGCTAAACCAACAACTGGTCCAAGCTCAACAGAGCCTTCCAACTTGATAATTTCAATATCTTCTTGCTTTTGAGCAAAATATTTTTTTGTCACTCTTGGATATTTTGAAGCAATTCGTTTACGTCTTTGAAAATTTTTATTTGAAAAGTCAGGATAGGAAGCAAGGGCAAAAATACACTGCCCAATTTTTAAATCCAATAATTCATAATAATCATCAAAATCATTTTCATCAAGCGTATCTTTACCAACAAAGCCAATATCAACAATTCCATGTTCTAAAAAAGTAATGACATCATTAGCTTTTCCAAAAATGATTTGTAAATCATCTTTCGTTTTAATTTGTAATTCACGTCCTAGATTTAGAATTGGTTCAACATCATAGTTTGCATTTTCCAATAAATTTGTGACTTGTTTTTGGATTCGTCCTTTAGTTATGGCGATTTTAATCATTGTCTTCCTCCAATTCTTGTCTTTCCAGAGCCTTTAGAATGGTGTCCATATGACAACAAAAACCAATGGCAACCGCCTCTTCTTGAAAATTACTTAATAGTTGGTCATATCTTCCTCCTGATAAAATAGGTTGATTCGCTGCTGAACTGTAAGCTTTAAACATTAAATCAGTATAATAATCCATTTTAGGAACCATTCCCAAATCAATGATAATCGGTTTAATCATTGAAAGTTTTTCTGAAAACTCTTTAAGCTGTTTAAAGGAAGAAATGAGCACATCATCTTTTGTATTTGTCACTAAATTTTCCAACCTTGATAACTCATTAGTAATAAATATTTCTTTCAAAAGTTCTCTTAATTCCTTAGAAAAATTATTTTTTTCGATAAAAGCATTAAGACCACTCAAATCTTTCTTGAGTAAAAGTTCTGTAAGTAACTCTGTTGAACCGTCAGCTAAATTACATAAACGTTGAAAAAATTTTGCTGAGCCTATTTCAAAGACCGTTTTATTCAAACCTAACTGTTCAATCACTTGAAGGGCTAAACTAAGAATTTCTAATTCTGACTTATCGGCTGATTCACCAAAAAGTTCAGTACCAATCTGATAATTTTCCGTTGAACGACCTTTATGCCGTTTTTCTTTTCTAAATATTTTTCCAAAATAGGAATAACGAGCACTAGTAGAATCCTTGATTTGCGAATAAAGTCTAACTAAAGGAAGTGTAAAATCATAACGGAGTGTAATTGATTGTCCCTCATGATTGATAAACTGAAACATTTTTTCTTGATTAAAAGTTTTTCCATTACTTTCAAGTGCTGTATAGAGTTGTGTATATTCAAAGCTTGGAGGCATGACTTCCTGATAATTCTTCAAGCCAAATAATTTCCTTAAACGACCTTCTATCTGCCGTAGACTTTTAACTTGATTCAAGGTCATTTCTGCCGATTCTTCAGGAAGCAGATAATTTATTTTTTCCATTCGTCAATTTCCTCATTCTTTTTTAAATAGCCTTTTAAAAATTCAATCACTTTGTTCATTTCTTTATTAGTTCCAATAGTTATCCGTAACCAATCATCAATCCGTGGTTGATTCCAATGCCTGACAATAATTTTTGCCTCATAAAGCGCCTTAAAAAGTTCTTCTGCTTTTACTTTTGGATGATGAACAAAAACAAAGTTAGCCTTTGAATCAGTCACTTCAAATCCTAAATTAACCAGATTATCTTTAAAAACTTCTCTTGTCTTAATGATTTTCTGAATGTTTTTTTGAAAATAATGTTCATCCATTAAACTTGCTTCTCCAATAATTTGTGCCAAACTATCAATTGGATAGGAATTAAATGAATTTTTCACATCATACAAATGAGAAATTGCTTCAGCAGAGCCATAAGCTACACCCAAACGAATTCCTGCCAAACTCCGTGATTTAGAAAAAGTTTGAACCACTACTAAATTATCGTATTTTTTAAGCAAAGGAAGACATGTTTCACCACCAAAATCAATATAGGCTTCATCAATCAAGACAATTGATTTTTGATTTTTTTTCAGAATTTCTTCTATATCTTTAAGATTTAGCGCCAAAGCCGTTGGAGCATTAGGATTTGCAATCACAATTCCGCCATTTTCAATACAATAATCTTTTATTGAAACTTTAAAATCATCATCCACAGGGACTTTTTGAAAGGGAATTCGATAGAGTTCGCAATAAATAGGGTAAAAAGAATAAGTAATGTCAGGCATTAATAAAGGGCTTTGACTATTAAAAAAGGTCAGAAAACTAAGTGACAAAACTTCGTCAGAGCCATTTCCAATAAAAACCTGTTCAACTTCTAAATGATGATAGTCGGCCAATTTTTTTCTTAAACTTTTCGCGTCAGTACTTGGGTAAAGACGCAAATTTTTTGTCTTATAACGTTCATTAAATAATTGAGCTACACTAGTGGGCGGATATGGATTTTCGTTAGTGTTTAATTTGATCATGTCAGTAAGTTCAGGTTGTTCACCTGCAATATAGGGACTTACTGACCGAAGGTTATTTTGCCAACTCATAGATTTCTCCTTTCGAGAATAGAAAGATAATATAAAAAAAACGCCTAAAAGCACTTGGCTTAAAGGACGGTTTAATCGTGGTTCCACCTTAATTTATCACTTTTTCACAAAAGTGACCTCGGTAAGTTATAACAACTTAGCATTAACGCAGCTAACGCTCACATAATAATGTGAGTAAGATAGCGATGAGTGTGGTTCATCCCATTATCAGACCTTTTCTCAGCAACAAGGCTCTCTCAACTGATACCTAAGACTACTCTTTCATCTCTTGTTTGTTAATTCTTAATTATCTGAATTATAATACTTATATTTTTAAAAGTCAACATTTATTTTAACAAAATATCTATCTTGTTATTTAGCATAATAAAAATACCAGTAAATACTGGTATTTTACTCGAAAATATTTAAATTTCAATAGTTTAATTTATCTTATTAGTCCTTTATTTATTCGACATAATAGTAGACTGGCTTTATTCAGGAGCAATTTGTTCAAAATCAACTGTTCCTTTTCGTTTATTAGCAGCAATAACACGAATTTTTATTTCTTGTCCTATTTGATAGACTGTTTCTGATTTTTTTCCTGTAAAAATACTTGCTTCTTCATCAAATTCAAGTTCTTCTGTAGTCCCAGTATGTAAATTAGGTACACGAATTAAACCTTCAACTGTATTATCTAATGCAACAAAGATTCCAAATTTTTGCAGGCCTGTAATTGTACCAGTGTAAACTTCTCCAATCCGCTCTGACATATATTCTGCTTTTTTCATTGCATCAATAATTCGTTCAGTGACGACCGCACGGTGTTCCATATCAGAAGAATGGCTAGCAATTTCAGGTAAACGTTCTTTCCATTCGTCTTTAGTACGGTTAGAATGGTCAGAAGGATATAAATGTAATAAACGATGGATAATTAAATCAGGATAACGCCTAATTGGGCTTGTGAAATGCGTATAGTTAGTCGCTGCGAGCCCAAAATGTTTTGTATTTTTTTCAGAGTAAACCGCTGTTGACATCGTATGTCGAAGTTGATAAGTCAATGCCTTTTCAGAACTTGTTCCTTTAATCTCATCAGCAAAGAAATTAATGGCTTGATGAGAATCTGAATTTAAGGAAAAGCCAGCATTAGCAGCAGCTTCCATCAATTTAGCAAAAGCTTTCTCTTTAGGGTTATCGTGAACTCGATATAAGGAAGGTAGTTTTTTCTTTTGAAAATCTAGGGCAACAGTTTCATTTGCCATCAGCATAAAGGATTCAATCATTCGTTCTGCAGTATCACGATCACGTTTTACAATTTCGATTGGATGACCTTTTTCATCTAAAATAATTTTTGCTTCACTCTCGTCAAATTCAATCATTCCTCTGTCTTTTCGCATTGTTTCAAGAATTTCATGAAGTTCAACGGCTACTTTAATCGAATCGGTAATTTTATAGAAGTTTTCAAGGGCTTCTCTATGACCTTCTTGTCCTTGATGAATCATTTTATTGACATTATTATAAGTCATTCGATAAGTTGTTTTTATGACTGAAGGTGATATTTTATAACTGACAATATTACCTTTGTCATCAATTTCCATTAGACAAGACATTGTCAGTCGTTCTTGAGCTTCATTGAGTGAACACAAATTATTGGATAACTTAACAGGCAACATCGGAACAACTCGGTCAGTTACATAGACTGATGTTGCGCGTGAGTAGGCTTCTTCATCTAAAGAAGAACCCTCAGTCACATAATGACTTACGTCAGCGATATGGACTCCTAATTCAAAATGTCCATTTGATAATTTTTTAACGTGGATGGCATCATCCAAATCCTTAGAATCATCTCCATCAATGGTATAGGTAATTTCATTCCGATAATCTTCACGATCTTGCAAATCTGAATCAGTTAATTTTTCGGAAAATGCCTCAGCCTCAGCTAAAGTTTCAGAAGAGAACTCTTGTGGAATTTTCATAGCACAAAGCACTTCTAAAATATCTAGTCCTACTTCGCCTTTATGTCCAATAATACCTGTAATTTTTCCTTCAAATGTCTTGGTATCGGTTGGATATTGGGTTATTTTAAGACTTACTACATCTTCTTCTTGAACCCCTGATAAAGGTTGTTTGATATATAAAGTATCAGAAATTCGATCATTATAGAGTTCTATTCTTCCTTTGTATCCTAATGCTTTGACTTGACGATTTGACAAAGAACGGTAAGTCCCGACCGTATCAACTACGGCTCGTTCATTTATTTTAGTAATTTGTCCACTTGCACCGCGTTTTTCAGTTTTAGGATAGGTAACTTTAACGGTAACTTTATCCCCATCCATCGCAAATTTAGTATCATTTTTACCGATATAGATATCATTTGTTTTATCTGTTGAGTCTTCTGGATGAACAAATCCGAAACCTTTAGGATGTTTAGAAAATACTCCCTTACTTTCTGTTTGATTAAGTGCTGATGCTAATTCTGATAGCTGAACCATATATATTTATTTCTTCCTCCAATTGTATCTTTCTATCATAACATAATCAGTAAGCAATATTCGACTATTAATAATAAAAAGGCCTTTGATAGCCTTTTATTTATTCTTTTTTATGTCGAAATACTATAATAGTTGACCCTAAAGTTATAAGAGTGAGTCCACTAATGAAAAACAATATACTCCTTTTTTTGTTTTCACCAGTTTCAGGTAGTTTTTGGGATTTTTCAGAACTGGAGTTTTTAACTTTTGGATTAGTTTTATTTATTATTTTTGTTCCAGAATTTACTAATTCATCTTTTGGTTTTATAATATGATTTTTAGTATAAACATAAGTTATGGTCTGAATTTTATCCGTATATTTACCTTTTGAATTACCTCGAATTCCTTGAAAAGTATAACCAGAAATATTTTTTTCTTCAGTTATATAATCTTCCCCAACAGTTCCAGTTCTAACAACATCTTTTAAAATTGATTTTCCATCTGTATCTATATATTTTACAACAACTTTTCCTGTAGCAATAGGTAACTCATTTTTTTTGTATATATAAGTAACTGTTTGTGCCTTTTCTGAAAACTGACCTGATGAATTTCCTTGAACTTCTTTTAGAGTATAATCTTTAATATTTTTTTTATCAGTATAATAGTTTTCACCAATATTTCCTTGTAAAATGATATCTTCTGAAATAGGATTATTCTCTATATCTACATATCTTACTGTCACATCAGCTGCAACCACTGGATTTTTAGAATAAACATAAGTGACTGTTTGAAGCGCTTCTTTAAAATTTCCTATACTATTTTGTGGTAGTTTAGATGTGTCTAATGTGTAACCATCTAAGACCAATTTGTACTGATCTGTACTGGCGTCATAAACATCTCCTTTTGAACCACTAATAGTTTGCGGATCATGAATTTCATTTCCTTCCTCATCAACATACTTCACCATTACTCCTTTAGAATAATCTGGGTATACGAATTGGAGTTGATTTCGATCAGTAAAAAAGGGATAAGGACTATAATTTTGTAACCAGTACTCTCCGCTAAAAGGAATAAACTGTTTATTTAAATTGGAATTGCTCAATATGTAATCAGTATCAGGAGAAAGTTGAAAAGAAACCTCTATATCATTCTCTTGGTTATTTGCATCATCTGGATATACAATTGGTTTAAGAAGCTCGACCATGTAGCCTTTGAGCTGTTCTAGACTTGGTTTACTATCAGAATAGTTAATCCCATCCGTTGTATAAGTAATTTTTATGTCTCCTTTAGTTGCTTCTGGATAAGATAAAAATTTGAACCAGGATTTTCCTGATGAATCCTGATTCAAGAAAGACATTTTCCATTTATCTATTCTGCCATTATATACTGTTAGTATCTGTTTATTATAAACAACTTTATTTTTCGCTAAGTCAACGGTTGTAGGCCTAACGAAGTGATTATAAAAGTCAGAACCTATGATATAGTAATCAGAACCATCGGCAGAGACCTGTAGACTCGTACTCGAAACTGAACCTTGAGCATAAACCTTTCCAGCTCCAATTACTAACATCATTGATGCAAGCAATAATGACATTAAAAAAGTACTTATAAGTCTTTTTACCATCTTATTTTTTATTATCATAATAAATAAACTCCATACAATCTCTAAATTCTTTTTAATTGTGAGATTGTTCCTCCTTTAATTCTTGCAACATCCAGTTTTGCGAAAACTTACATATTTCAATTTTTTGATTTTTATCAAGACTTTTAAAAAGAAACTCTGCAAAATCTCTTTCTTCATGATTTTTTGAACAAATTTTATCCATCCCTAGTAAATATCTTGGTGTTACATCAAAATACTCTGCTAACTCTAATAACCGAATGGCTGATGGCATGGTTTGTGTTTTATAATTACTTAAGGCATTTCGAGAATATCCTAATTCTTTTTCGATTTGATTAAATGATTTTCCTAAATCAGTCGCTAGCTTTCTAACTCTCTTATAAAATATACTTTCTTCCATCGCTTTTCCTTTCAAAATATCAAAATCTAATTTTCAGAAAAATTAAGATTTTTCGGAAAGTACTGTGACTGTTCTGTTATACTTATATATGAACAATTCGCTTAAAACAGCATTTACAAAAATACTGAAAAAAAAAAGGTATTTAAAATAAAACAATTAAGTAAATAAAAGTCATGGTATGGGAATCGTAACGAATCATAAGTGGCATATTATGTATTTTTCAGCACAAAAAGACTCCGAAAAATCTTAATTTTTCGGAGTCTTATTATAATATGTTACGGAACATCATGATATTTAAACAACTAACTGTTTAAATACCTTATTCATCAGACTTTTTTTAATTATAAAAATGTTACATTAATTACATGTACTCTATATTATACATTTTTTTAATTTTTTTGCCAACATGTTTTATATATATGTTAATTGAACCAAACGATTTTATTCCATTTCATGTCCTAATCCATTAATTTTTTCGATAGAAATTTCAAAAATTGTTAATACTTCACTGGTATTTTTTAGCTTCTTTGAAAGGGTTCCTTAGAATAATTCTCACCAAAATATTTCTCATAAACCAGGACCGTTGATTTTCTGTTATCTAATTGTGTATTCTAAATCATTTTTGGTTTAATTTATCGCTAATTTAAAACTTCTTACTTTTTATGTTACCATCAGTAAATGCTTATTTTTAGAAGTATACAATTGGAAAGATAGTCTTAAAATCTTTCCATACTATTTTTATAAAAAGAGAATATCTAAAAAAACTATAAATCATAGTGATTTATAGTTTTTTCTTTTTTTACGTTATTAATCACTTTTTTCACTTAATTGATTGTAAATTTCAAGATTAACTTTTAATACATTGACTGTTTTTTCACCTAGAAATCCTAAAGTTTTATTTTGAGTATTTTTATCAATAATTTTTTTCAAATTATCTACGCTTATACCTGTAGACTTCGAAATTTGAGGAATTTGAATCAGGGCACTCTGTTGGCTAATGCTAGGATCAAGGCCTGAACCTGATGATGTCAATAAATCTGTAGGAATATCTTTTTTATTTATGCTCGGATTATTATTTAGAAAGTTTTGTAAATCACTCTCTACTCGTTTTTTTAGTAAGGGATTACTAGGTGATAAATTTTGTGAGCCTGAAGCCACTCCCAAATATTTACCCTCAGATTTTTCTTTTGCAGTATAAGTATTATAATTAACAGCTGAGGGACGTCCCTTCATGAACCCTTCATCAGAAAATTGTTGCCCAATTAATTCAGATCCTATCACTTTCCCCTTATTAACGATAAGACTACCATTAGCCTGATAGGGAAAGATACTTTGTCCCAGACCTGTTATGAGCAATGGATAGAAAAGACCACAAATCACTGTAAAAACCACTGTAACTAGAAAAGGTGTTTTTAATTCTTTAAATATTTTTCTCATCACTTCTCCTTTTAGCATTAAAGACCAATCATGTGCAATAACGGAGCAATGATTAAGTCAATAATTTTTATTCCAATGAATGGAGCAATAACTCCCCCTAAACCATAAACTAACATATTATGTGTCAGCATTTTATCCGAATGCTGTGGTTTATATTTTACGCCCTTCATCGCTAGAGGGATTAAAAGTGGAATGATTATTGCATTAAAAATTAATGCTGATAATATTGCACTGGAAGGCGTTGCAAGATTCATAATATTTAAAATATGAATTTGTGGAATAGCAAGCATAAACATTGCGGGAATAATCGCAAAATATTTGGCGATATCATTGGCAATAGAAAATGTTGTTAGTGCTCCTCTTGTAATTAAAAGTTGTTTACCAATCTCTACAATATCAAGAATTTTAGTCGGATCACTGTCTAAATCTACCATATTTGCTGCTTCTTTGGCCGCACTTGTCCCTGAATTCATTGCAATACCAACGTCAGCTTGTGCTAGTGCTGGTGCATCATTAGTTCCATCCCCTGTCATTGCAACAACTTTTCCATCGTTTTGTTCAACTTTTATTGCTTTGATTTTATCCTCTGGCTTACATTCAGCGATATAACTATCAACCCCAGCTTCTTGAGCAATCGTTGCGGCCGTCAAAGGATTATCACCAGTACACATAATTGTTTTAATTCCCATTTCACGTAAACGAGCAAACCGTTCTACCAATCCTGGCTTTATTGTATCTTTTAAATAGATAACTCCCAGAATCTTTGAATCTTCTGAAACTACCAATGGGGTGCCGCCTACCGAAGATATTTCATCGGTAATTCTCTTCAAATCATTAGGAACTCCCCCTCCTTGTTGTTGAATATAATCAATCACAGCATCTGTTGCTCCTTTGCGAATTGTCTTTCCTGTCGGAAAATCAACTCCACTCATTCTTGTTTGAGCGGTGAACTCTACAAAAGTCATTTCAGCTGGAGTCATAAAGTCCTTATCTTCTTGTTCTTCTGCTAATCTAATAATAGACTTGCCTTCTGGTGTTTCATCTTTCAATGAAGTTAAAACAGCATTTTCTGTCAATTCTTCTAAAGAAACACCGTTTACTGGAAGAAATTTTGCGGCCATTCTATTACCAAATGTAATTGTTCCCGTTTTATCTAAAATCATAGTATCCACATCACCACTGGCTTCAACTGCTTTACCAGACATTGCAATCACATTAAAACGTGTCACTCTATCCATTCCAGCGATCCCAATTGCCGATAGTAAGCCACCAATTGTTGTTGGAATTAAGCAGACCGTTAAGGCAATGAGTGTCGTTACACTTAACTTCACATGAACAAAAGAAGCAATGGGGTAGAGTGTCACAATAACTATTAAGAAAATAATAGTTAAACTCACAAGTAGAGTATTTAATGCTATTTCATTTGGCGTTTTTTTCCGTGAGGCTCCTTCAACAAGAGAAATCATTTTATCAAGAAATGATTCTCCTGAACTAGAAGTGATTTTTATCTTGAGCCAGTCGCTTGAAACAGTTGTTCCTCCTGTTACTGAGGCAAAGTCACCACCAGATTCTTTTACAACAGGAGCAGATTCTCCTGTTATTGCCGATTCATCGACGGAAGCAATTCCTTCAATCACTTCTCCATCACTTGGTATCAATTCACCTGCTTTAACTAGAACTAAATCATCTTTTTTTAACTCAATTGCATCAATAATAGTTTCCTTAATCTGATTAGTAGCTTTATCTTTATTAATAATTCTTGCTTTCATATTTTTTTGCGTTTTTTTCAAGCTCTCCGCCTGAGCTTTTCCTCTGCCTTCAGCGACAGATTCTGCAAAATTAGCAAAAAGAATTGTTAAGAATAAGATTAAAGTCACAATTATATTATAAATTTGACTTGACGATTGAACTGTCCCAAATAAGTTAGGAAAAATAGATAGAATTAATGTAATAGTAAATCCAACCTCAACGACAAACATGACTGGATTTTTCATCATATATGCTGGATTAAGTTTGATAAAAGCTCCTTTGATAGAACTTTTTAGAATCTCTTGATTCAATAGTTTTTTATTTTTAGAAATCATCATAAGCCTCATAATGTTAAAGATTCAGCGATTGGTCCAAGAACCAAAACTGGTAAAAATGTTAATGCTGATATTACAATCACTATTACAAATAGAACGACGGTGAAAGTTCCACTATCTGTTTTAAGTGAACCTACAGAATTATTTACCGACCTTTTCATCATTAATGATGAAGCAATCGCAAGTTGAATAATTAAAATGAGATATCGGCCTAAAAATATAGCAACTCCTGTCGTAATATTCCAAAAAGCGGTATTATCTTTTAACCCCTCAAAACCCGAACCGTTGTTCGCCGCCGAAGATGTATACTGATAAACAATTTGCGATAAACCGTGAAAACCAGGATTGGATACTCCAGCAATACCCGCGGAAACAGAAACGGCTAGTGCCGTAAAACTTAAAATAATTAAAGGGTGTATGATAATTGCTAGAGCAGTCAATTTCATTTCTTTTCCTTCAATTTTTTTCCCTAAGTAAACAGGAGTTCGGCCAATCATTAAACCACAGATGAATACTGTCAAAAGAACGTAGAGAATCATATTCATTAATCCAACGCCTTTTCCTCCAAAAACAAGATTAAGCATCATATTAATCATGGCAATACCACCACTTAATGGTGCCAGACTATCATGCATGTTATTTACAGAACCTGTTGTGAAAGCAGTAGTAATTTCGGTAAATAAAGCTGACATATTTGTGCCAAATCTAGTTTCTTTCCCTTCCATGTTACCCATAGCTTGACTTAAGCCTAGGTGCTGTAAAATAGGATTACCTTTGGACTCAGCCCAAATAATTATTGTAAGCCCGATTAAAAATAAAACACTCATCACGATAAATAATGGTCGAGCCTCTTTTCCTAAGAAAAATCTTCTTTTACTTTTTAATTGAGAATTTAATAATTTATTTTCTTGATGACTATCTGAAACCATATATCCAAACGCAAATAATATCGAACCAGGTAATAACATCATTGATAGCATTTCAATTATATTTGTAATAATATTTGGATTTTCAAAGGGCATTGCTGAATTTGCTGCAAAAAAGCCGCCGCCATTTGTTCCCAAATGTTTGATGATTTCAAGTGCTGCCACTGGGCCTAGAGCAATATCTTGCATTTTCCCTTCAAGGGTTGTAATTGTTAAATTATGTACTAATGTCTGAGGAACGCCTTGTGATATCAATAATAAAGCGCCAATAATAGAAAATGGAAGTAATACACGAGTAATCACTCGTACAAAATCATAATAGAAATTTTCCATATCTTTGTATTTTCCAGACAGTCCTCGAATGAAAGCCATTGAGGCTGCAAAACCAGAAGCTGCTGATGTAAACATCATAAAGGTAATGACAATCATTTGACTCATATAGGAAAGGGCAGACTCTCCAGAATAGTTTTGTAAGTTAGTATTAGTGATAAATGAAATTACTGTATTAAAACTTAGACTTTGCTCCATTGCCCCAATGTGGTTAGGATTTAGAAAGGGAATTTCTTGAATTCTCAAAATTAAATAACCAATAAAAACCATTACAGCATTTGTTAATACTAGAGATAGCGCGTATTTTTTCCAAGTCATGGGCTGTTTTTTCATAGCAATCAATTTATATATAAAGCCATCAAATTTATCCATGACCGGATCTGCAAAGGTCTTTTGATCTGTTGCTATGTGATAAAGGTATTTACCTGTAGGTATCATTAATAATATGGCCACTGCCAATACGAAAATAATTTGTAACATCTGTTCCCCCTAAAACCTCTCTGGATAAATCAGAGCATAAAAGAGATAAATCGCCAATAACATGATAATAATCCCTAAAATAATAAACATTTTAAAAACTTCTTTCTAAATTTCTTTAATTTGCTTGTCACACCAAGCTATTAGAGCCAGAATTAGTAGAAAACTTACTACTAATCCTCCAAGCATCAATAAATCCATCAAAATATTTTCCTCCTCCTTGATGTTGAAATTATTTTAACACTTGAAAAATAAAAAGAGTGTAAAGATTGGGTTGTTCGTATAAAGATAATCTAAAGATTCTCATAAAAAAAGTACTGACGAATCTGTCAGTACTTTTTAGTCAATTTTTATCATTCGATAGCCGACACCAATATGTGTCTGTATCATCTTTGGATAATTGGAATCAAGTTCAATCTTCTTACGTAGCGTATTTGCAAATACTCTAAGTGCTGAAAAATCTTCCTCATAATACCCCCAAATTTCTTTGACAAGATAGTTGTAGGTCATCACCCGGTCCAAATTTTCTGCTAATAAACAAAGAAGTTTGTACTCAATAGGAGTGAGATGTATCTCTTTTTCATTTACAAAAACACACTTTGATAAATAATTTATTTTCAACCAGCCATTAGTAAAAGTTGTTACTTCTGTCAGTAAATTTTGATTATTCCCAGAAAACTTAGCTCTTCTCAAACTTACCCTAAGTCGAGCCAAAAGTTCATCAGTACTAAATGGTTTTGTCAAATAATCATCCGCACCAGCATCTAAAGCTGCTATTTTATCAGCATCTTCTCCTCTGGCGCTGACTACGATAATTGGAAGTTGAGAGAATCCACGAACTTTAGAAATAATCTCTTTTCCGTCCATATCCGGTAAGCCTAAATCTAAAATTAGTAAATCTGGGCGCTGAGAGATAATTTTTCTTAACGCTTCCTTTCCATTTTGAACGGCTACATAAGTATAGTCTTCAACCTCCATTGTCAAAGATAAGAGTTTATTAATTGACAAATCATCTTCACAAATCAATATTTTTATATCATCATTGTTCATCAGAAATTAAAACCTCCTCTAAAGGTAATTTGAAACCAATAATTGCTCCATTTGGCTGATTATCTTTAACATAAATTTGTCCTCCATGTGCTAAAATAATACTTTTACACAAAGAAAGTCCTAAACCTAAACCACGCTTAGAATCAACTTGCCGATTTTCGTCAGTATAAAATAAATCAAATATTTTTTCTTTGGCTTTATCAGTAATCCCAGGCCCATTATCAGAAACTTCAAGAACTAACTCATCATTAATTTTTTTGGTTTGTAGTTCTATTTTAGAATTAATTTGTGTATATTTCACTGCATTATTAATCAAGTTTACAATCACTTGTATCATAAGAGCCACATCCATTTTTGCCATTAAGAGTTCGTCGGCTAAATTTAAACTAAATTCATGCTGTTCCAAATGCCTGTCTACATGTTTAAGGGCTTCTTCAACTACTTCATCAATAATATTTGCTTCCAACTTTAATTCTATTTTTTCATCCAATCTTGTGATAGATAAAAGATTTTCAACTAAATTAATCAACCACATTGAATCATCATAGATATAAGCTGATAATTCTTGAATTTGAAGTTTATTTATTGTGCTATCATTTTTCATCAGTAATTTTGCATGTCCAGAAATACTAGTAAGTGGAGTTCTTAAATCATGTGAAATAGCACGTAACAAATTTACACGTAACTGTTCTTGCTCAATTTGAATTTCGTTTTTTTGTTGGACTTCTCGAAGAATTTCTTTTTCTAAAGCTAATCCTGCTTCACCTAATATAGCCAGAATTATAGATTTTTCAAATGTTTCCAACTCATTTTTGTCCTTCATTAGGATACCAATCACCGCAAAAGATTGATTTTTCCCACGAATTGACAAATATAAGTAATTAGCAGCTGATAATGTATTGGTCGTTGCTCCTGCACGTTTATTATTGTGCATTACCCACTCAGCTACACCTCTCTCATTAAAATTCTGGTATTTTTCTAAATTATACTTAGAAGACTCAGTTGAAAAATATGATTCATCTCCTAAAACTTTATCTTTGATTGGATAAATCACAATATCTCGATCAAGTAATTTTTTTAACTGTTGAACTGTTGCTTCTAGAATTTCTACTACCGAATCAACCTGTGCTAAATCTTTATTCGTTTGTAAAAGTACTTCTGTTCGATATGATTTTTCCGCAGAGACTCGAACTTGTTCTTGAATTCTTTTGATTAATGTCGACGTAATTAATCCAGCAGCCAACATAATTAAGAAAGTAATTGGATAATTAGAGCTAAAGGCTACAAAAGTGTAATAAGGTTCTGTGAAAAAATAATTAAAGCAAAGTACAGATAAGACTGAGGAAATGAGACTAAAAATTCTTCCTTTTGTAAAAATAGCATTAATCTGAACTCCTAAAATATAAAGCATAATTATATTAGCAACATTGAAGTTCCAGTATTTGAAGGCTAACCCACACGAAGTGACAAGAGCTAGCATCAGTATTGTTTTCAATAAATCACTTAATGAAAACCGGATTTTTTTAAAATTATACAAAGTTCCAGAAGTATTTTTTTGTTGTCCCCTTGCATTTGGAATGACATAGATATCAAGCTCTGGCGCTTCCAGACTTATAAGATCTACAATATTTTCCCTACTCCAAAATGAACTTTGTACACTTTTACCAATTACCAACTTTGATATTTGACTAATTTTAGCATATTCGACAATTTGCTTAGAAACATTATCTCCATAAAGGACAGATAGTTTTGCGCCTAACTGTTCAGCCAAACGTAAATTCTGTCTCAGTCTATCTTTTTCTTCTTTGGAAGAATTTTCTAAATCACCGATATATAATGCCGTAAATTCTGCTTTAAATGCAACTGCAAGTCTCGCAGCTGCATGAATAACATGAGAGGCTGAGGGTGAAGCTGAAACACATACTAAAACATGTTCTTTTGCATAAATACTTTTTTTATTTTGAGCTTTACGAATAGCGCTCTTATTGACTTGGTCAGCAGTTTTTCGTAAAGCAATTTCCCGAAGGGCGATAAGTTTTTCTAATGTAAAAAAATTTTCTTTTGCTTGATTTACTTTGTTTAACTGATAAATTTTTCCTTTATCTAGTCGTTCTAATAAATCAACGGGTTCAATATCAATTAGCTCAATTTGATCAGCCTCTTCAAATATGTAATCAGGAATTTTTTCATTTACAATAATCCCAGTTATTTTTTCAATTACATCATTTAGACCTTCAAGATGCTGAATATTTATTGTTGTAAAAACATCTATTCCTGCTTTCAAAAGTTCTTCAATATCTTGAAATCTCTTCTTATTTCTTGAACCATGGCAATTTGTGTGGGCTAATTCATCAACTAGGATAACCTGAGGTCTACGAATCAAAGCTTCTTCTAAATTGAACTCTTTTAATTGAATTCCTTTATAATTTATTTTTTTTAAAGGTAAGGTTTCGAGCCCTTCAATTAATTTTGAGGTCTCTGGTCGATTATGAGGTTCAATGTAGCCTGAAACAACATCAATTCCAGATTTCTGAACCTCACGCGCCCCTTCGAGCATAGCAAATGTTTTTCCAACACCAGCAGCATAGCCAAAATATATCTTTAGTTTTCCCTTTTTCATTGATTGCCTCTAAATTTTCTTGTCCATATTATAGCATAAAAAAACGTAGTCCATTAATGACATAAACTTTCTAACCCTTCCAATTTTACAATCTTCAAAATAATTCAATTTTGAAATTTCTGCTTAGTTAAAGAAACAAGACTTGGCCTCACAACTAAGTATACTTTAATTTTTCAACAAAAAAACTCTATTTTCATAGTATCTTCAGATTCCATGAAAATAGAGTTTTTTTGCTTTTAACAGAACTGGCCAGAATTTATATAATGCTTTGGTTCTTTTTTAGTTTATCATTTTTTTCTTTCTTGTTTATGCTTCACTAACAATACAACTCCAAATAGTAATGCGGCACCAACAAGTATCAACCAAAATCCTGAATATTGCCCCACCACAGGGAGATTTTCTGTGGTTTCTTTTTTAGCATCGTTGTGTGCTTCTTCTGAATGATTTGAGTTACCATCATTATTATTAGTAGGTTCGTTGTCACCGTCATTATTAATGTTGTTGTTGTCCTCCTCCTCTTCTTCAGGATTAGGCTCTTCCTTCACAAATTTATTAATCAAAGTAATTTTATTATTTTCTTGAATTTGATCAACTTGATAATGCTTAGGTACGTCAATTTCTTTAATTGAATATAAAATATCATTGCCCAGTTCATCTCTTATGGCTAAATCGGTAAATTCCCAAGTCCATTTTTCACTGACTCCAATAGTGACTGGATTCCCTTGCAACTTATTATTTGCCAATAGTTGAATTGTAATTGTTTCTGGTCTGATAGATTCATAGCCCTTATCATCCCAATCTTTATTAACAATCAAGCTCATTTTTTCTACTTCAATAGCTGTATTGACAATATCTCGTCCTATAACTTGTGACTCATAGCGATATTTATAGTCAGTTGATAACTCTTCTTTTAAGAAATACTGAATTCCTTGTTCAACTCCTTCTATCTCCTCCATTCCATGCAAGTGAGAGAAAGTATATTCCCAGTTCTTATTTGAATTTGTCTCTTGTGTCACAAAATCATTAGAATTTACTTGTCCATAAAAGCTTTGATAACCGGTTGCTAATTCATTGAATTGAACCTGACGTTCTTGCTCACCATCTTTTCTCCATAGTTGAACTGTGATATGAGCTGGTCGTGAAGTAATATTTCCATCATCCAACCAGATTTTTTCGCCCGAAATGGTAAGTGGGTTTTGAATCTTATTAGAAAGTTTAAATTGAATTTCTGAATCATTTTCGTCATTTAATCTTTGGCTTGTTGACTCATAACCAGCTACGGGAATTTCTGTCACGTCATAGAAAATTTCACGCCCTTCGTTATTATATTTTGGTAGATTATCATAAACATAGGTCCAATTATCTGTAGCTCTTATTTCTATTGGGGTCTTATAAGGAAGTCGAACTTCTTCTTTATTATTCGTTGCTTTAAGATTTGCCCAAATTTGAACTTCAATGGTATCGGGCCTTAGACCGTTTATATCGCTCTCATCTTCCCAAATTTTATCGATTGTCAATCTTTTTACCGCTGAGTATTCAAAAGAATCAAATCTAAATTGTTGAAGATTACGAAAGGCACCTGTTGATGCAGATACAGCTAAAGCTAGCGAATCAGATGAATCAATTTCTTTTTGACCAATTAAATCATAAACAATGCCATCTTCCGTCAATGTTCCTGATGAGATTGGATTAGTTGTTATGCCATGGAGCAAATAAATGCTAAGCGTTCCTTTTCCTGAATCTCCAGGTTTATAATCATAGATGACATTTTGAAAACCTGTGGTGTTATCTTTAGTTGAACCACTTAGTAAATCATCATTAGCATCATACCCATAATCGGAAGTTAATCTTCTACTTTCCCCTTGTACAGGGTTGCCGTCGGTATCATCACCAATTTCACCACGGCGACTTATACCTGAATTTTGTAGTATCTTACTTGTGTCTAGCCAAGCAACTTGATTCCAATCGGCTACACCAAATCCTGCACCAGTTGCAAAAGGTACCGTTCGGCCTGAATTCAAAAGGGGAGTGTTGGCCGGAGTAGGTTCAGTTGTCGTCTCGATAAAAGATCCGAAAGGGTTACCTTGGTGAGGTGCTTTACTTCCAGGATCCTCTTCCCAGCCTAAGCGATGGTTGTCATCACCATTACTTTGCTGCGCAGTATTCCAGTAGGTATCAAACTTATAACCAATCGCACCTTTAAGACCGCCAATCCCCATGTTAGCCCCTGTAAAACCAACCTTTCCTACTTCTTCAGGATGAAAAGCAAAACCTATCCCGTCCGCACCTCCACTTGGAGTTCCTCCATTTTCGCCAGCATCTTCTTTATCTCTCCAGTCTTCATCAGTTCTATCTCCCAAATAAATAGCGCCTTTAAGTTTAAAAGGTTGTTCTGTTGAAATTCGATTATTAAGCGTGAAATTGCCTGACCAGTCATTTCGATTAGGGGTTAAGGTGATAATTCCTGTTTCTTCATCATATCTAGCTTTCGTTTCGTCATCAGTTAGTGCAGGACCAAAAGGATTAAAAGCTCCACCGACTTGATAACGCATGCCAACAGTACCTGATAAAGTAAAATTATCATTGAAATCACTCCTAGTAAGTGTTGTAGCTCCCGTATCAACATCAGTTGAATTAACAGTAACTACTTCTTCAGCATTAGTCTGTTTAGTTTGAACTGATAGCAATGTTAGTAAGCTAATAAATATTAGACCAATTAGAGAGACTATTACAGTTCCTTTTTTGTTTAGAATCATTCTTCACCTGCTTTCTATTTTGTATTTAATTTATTACTGCACCTGCATCGTTGTATTCGTTTTCATTATATCATTAATTATTTTTGCCCCAAAATAATATCCTAAGTACATTATCCGATATTTTTAATACCGATTATTCTTTGGCAAAACTTTATTAATAATTATTTAAACCTTTTTATTTCATTATTTTATAGAAAAAGTCGCTGAATATTTATAATAATAAGCGACTTTTTCTATTTAATTTATACATTTTAATATTCCTAGTTTAATTAACTAGCTTTTTTAAGTTCGAAATAAAAAAGCTGAATATGAATGTATATGTATGTATGTATGTATGTATGTGTTTTGTTTTACTTACTTCGCTTTCCCAAAAAATAGAATAATATTAGCAATAAAAACAAAGTTATTCCTACCAACATATAATGTAACCAATTTAAGTCTGTTTTTTTTGTGTAATCTACAGACGTCTGATTATACATGTTAGCTTCGCTTTCTTTAATAGTAAAGTCTTTTGAAAATTGCCAGTCTTCATGATCATTCTTCAAGACGATCTTATAAGTATAGGTTCCTGGTTTAAAGTGATCATTAAGTGATACAGGGAGTTCAAAAGCACTATTAGGCGCAATACTCAGGTTCTGCTTTTGGATATTAACTAATGGTTTTGTTTCTCCTTTTTTAGTGATGATAAAATCCCCATTCAGCTGAGACATTAATTTAGCTTGAGGATTGCGAATGGCCATACTGACCTGGTTGTGTAAATTTTCCTGTCCGATTTTGACATCGCCCCCAATCAGTTCGGAGTGAACAGGTGTATCATTTTCGGAAATCCGAAGCGCAATCGTATGGATAAAGACGTTTTGTATGCCTTTACCTTCTTTTTTTTCTTGGACTGGACGAACAACGATTCCTCCTAATAAAATCCCATTAATAGCTTGATCGGGCATTGTTAAATGAAAACGAACTGTATGCGATTGGTGTCCACCTACTGTAAGTTGTGGGCTGTCATTCTTAATCAAGTCCTTTAGATCTAACTTCATAGAAGGATCTTTCTTAAATTTTGATTGAGTATAGTCGACAATCCCATTGCAATTGGTTGTCGCGTTATTAATTTCAATTTGAAATGTTTGAGGCTGGTTAGATTCATTATTAAGCGTTAATTCAAAATTATCACTTGCTTTAGGGGCTAATTTCATATCATAAAAATTAGAAGTCTCTTTCTTTTGAGAGATACCAAAGTTAGGAGTAACCGTATAATTTCCTGGCTTTTCAGAAGATGAGCTCTCTTGAGCATTCACAAAACCCTGACTCCCAAAGCTTATGAAAAGTAGGAGAGAGAAAAAGAGCATAAAATATTTTTTCATTTGAGATTCCTTAGTTAAAAAAGCCACTCTTTTAAGAGAGTGGTCTCTTTTCTTGTTTTTACACCTGAAGTGTCATCAGCTAGGAGCTCCATCAACCACATTCCAAACAATGGTTGCGGTATATTGGTTAGGAGTAGTTTTGGCTGGAACCTCAATACTTGGACTCAAAGTAATTTTTGTATCTGGTTTAGTTGCATCTGCTTTATCTAGAACATCAATATTTTGGGCGCTTCCATTCAATGAAACGGCCGCAACCTTCCCTTGATCAGAAGTAGGAGCAAGTTTTAATGTCATCCCTCCCCCTAAAGTTGCGTCTTTTTTATAGTTTGCTTGTAGATACCAACCAGTAGTAGAACCACGATAGTCATGTAAATTTAAAGCTACTCCTGTCGTTTTAGGCGTCGATGTTTGTGCCTGCCCATTTAAAGTAATCGCATTAAAATCAATACTGGCAAGGGGATCAATGTTTAATCCACCACTTGTTACTGAAATAGTTGCGTTGGTATTAGTTGTTGAATCTGCGTGGGCTACCCCTTGAAATAAAAAGGTTCCTCCGAGCATTGTGAGTAAAGCTGTCGTTGCAACTGTTGTTGTTTTTATCATTTCATCATTTCCTTTTTCTCTTTATTTTTTGATAAATTAAGTCCTGAAATTAAGCTTGCTAGAAGTAAGCAAAATAACCCTAGAACCCCCTCCTTAAAAGGGTCGTATCGGTCATTAGTCTGTGGAAGTAATCCTTGAACAGGTGTCACACGGATAGGTGTATAAGACTGATTTAAGGGAATAATTTGATTGGGAGCAGGAACTACTGAAGGGGAGGCTTTAACTGTAATCGTAACATCAGTTTGACTTGAGGTCGTATCCGCCCAGGTATTCGTTCCTCCACCTAAAGCTAAAACTGAAGTTAATAGCAAACACGTGATCTGGGTTTTCATCTTCTGTCCCTTTCTATATCTATATGTCAACTTTTATTAAGAAGCAGGAACTTCTTGCAAATTCCAGACAATGGTTGCAGTATAGCTATTAGGAGTCACATGAGCAGGGACATCAATAGTAGGGTTCAAAATAATGTTTGTATCTGGTTTGTTAACATCTGCTTTTTCTAGAACATCAATATTTTGGGCGCTTCCATTCAATGAAACTGCCGCAACCTTCCCTTGATCAGAAGTAGGAGCAAGGCTTAAAGTCATCCCTCCTCCCAAGGAGGCTCCCTTTAGATAGCTTGCCTGTAAATCCCACCCATCAGATAACCCTCGACGATCCCGCAAGTTCAATGATATATCTTCTATTTTAGGCTTTGAAGTTTGACTACTTCCATTTAAAATAATGTTATTAAAATCAATACTAGGTAAACTTGATAGTGTCAATGCTCCAGATTTAACATGAACATGTACTACTTTTTCTATAGGAGAAATAGGTTTTAAAGAGTATGTTAATGAATAATCACCTACTTTATGAGTATCCACTTTATCTGCCCCCAATACTGACACCTTATCAAACTTTAATGGATTCCCGGCATTGTCCGTTGCTGACAAAAATCCTTTACTAATATCTAATGAATCACCGACGGTTAAAACAATATCCTGAACATCAAGGCTACTTTTAGTTTCTAAAACTTTTACTTCATTATGCGTTACCATGCCATCGTATGTGAAGGTTAGTGGATATACACCTACTTTTTTTGTATCAACTTCTCCATTAACTATTACTTGATCATCCTTAACAGGGTTTCCATCTCGATCTGTTACAGTTAAAATATTTGAGCTTTTATCCCATGGATTGTATTGATAAATTACACTGTTTTGAGTCTTTAGTTCACGCTGGTCAATAGTAACTATTGAATCAATAGAGTTAGATTCGAGGTCGTTTGAATCCGTTAATTTAAAACGTAAGGTATGTTTTCCCGTTTGATTAATAGGAGGTAAAGAAGCTTGTTTTGTTGCCCCGGATTCGCTTGAATCACTTAAGTCATAGGTTTGAACTTGCTTAAAATCGCCTTGGTCGACAGATTCCCATAGTGTTACCTTTTGGCTTGTTGGCGCATCAAAAGAAAACTTAAGATCAATTGGTTGTTGACTTCCGTAACTTTCACTCCCCATTGTAGCCATTAGTAGTTGTGGCTTTTCAGCCTTAAATAGTGTTTGGAGCGTTATCGGGCGTTGGAGCACATTTTGTTCGCTAGAACTTAAAACAAAATTTTCCCCTTGGGATGTCTTTTGTGCAGTTGCTTGTACTTTAGGCTGAGTGTCAACTGTTTTATTAAAGATATTAACAACTCTACCGAATCTTTTAGCCACCATCTCTGCTGTTGGGAACCCATCTTTCCTTAAATTCCATTGTATTGTTGGAGTGAGATATCCGCCTGGAAGTTGAGTATTAACTCCTTTGACTTCATCAAAGGATGCATGCTCTATATTATATTCATTTTTACTGTCCCACGGAGAAATATAAGTTGACCATGTAGGAATATCTATTTCCATGGTATTAGATGGTTTAGCTCCATCTATTAAAGAAATCTTAGACCTATGCAAAAATTCAGTTTGGCACTGATCCCAATCGTAAAAAGTTGCTTTTCCAACAATTTTATTGTCTTGTGAGGGAAATATCCATCCTTTGGTATTAACTTTATTTGGACTTTCATCAAAAGGTAATCCTTCCGCAGACAACAACACATGCTTGTCAAAAGCCATTGATATATGGTTTGGAACATTATCTTTTGGTAGACCACTGTCAAATATATAGTTCCATAACATACTAGCTACCCCGGTTTCTGAATCACCCCTCATAGTTATACGAAGCACTTTTTCTCCTGATGGAGCATTAACTACATTAAATCCATTCGTATTGACTATGGTTGTATCATGTCCAGGATAATTATCTAGTGTTAATTTAAATGAAGAAGGAGATAAGGCAAAGCCTTTGTCCACTGCTGCTTTCAACGTTTCCGGTGTTATATCTTCCTCACTGGATAAGCTTGAAAAGTTAACATCACATATAAAAGAAAGGCCAGTTTGTGCAATAAGAGGGAAGTCGGTAATGCTAGTATCTGAATTATCACAAGTTCCCTGTAGAAAGACAGGGATAACTTGACTAGAACTTGAATATATATTTGAAATGTCTGCATTAATAGTTGGCTTAGGTGTTGGTAAAAGTTTTACTTTAACGCCTCCAGGTTCATATGCTTCACATGTTTTTACATTTATTAGTGCTATCCCCATAACAAGCAAAATACCTAGTAAAAAGGAATTAACTATTTTTTTCATTAAAATTTCTCCTCAGTAACCATATAATTTTTGGTATGATATTTAAGATTTTTACATTAAGCTTGTTGAAAGTATTGAAAAGAGTTTTAGGTTTCATACCTCATATATCATTTAAAAATTTTTTGGTATCTCGAAAAATAATACCTCCTTTATCAAATAGAACTATATTTATTATATTTATATTTTATAATATATTGCGCATCATAAACAATACATAAATGCTGTATATCGTTATACATCGTTTGTGTATAAAGGTACACGTATGGCTTTCTATCAACCTTTTCTCTTTTTTTTGTAAGAATATCAGTACATTAACTTTTACCTTTCGTTGTAATTAATTGAAGATAAATATATAATTAGTCGTATAAAAAATAAGACACTTATATGTGTTATTAATCATATATTTACCTAATAAATAAGAAAGGAAAGTACAATCACCAGTATAAAAATTTATCCATGTTAAAAAATATTATTCCCTGTTATTTAAATATTGAAATAGAGGTTTTATTCTATATAATTAAAAAGAAATCAACAACTCTTAACGATGTTTCTGCTAGCTTAGGGGTTTCGAAGAGAATTGTAAAAGAAAATATAATAAAGATTAATACTTCTATGGAAGATTATTTTTCAGTAATTGGCTTTATTGTTTCAAATAATTTTGGAAGTATTTGCGTAAATTCAAATTATAAGTACTGCTCATTAGAATATGCTTATAATTTACGACTATATCTTTTAAAGAGTAATGTCTTATTTAATTGCTGCGTTAAGCTGGTTACTCACTCTAAAATAAGTAGAGAACATTTGATTCGTTCTCTTTTTATATCAGAATACTATCTACCTAAACTAATACATAAACTTAATATATTTTTTGAAGAATTTGGAATAACGATCTTAAATAATCAAGGAATTTATTGTTTGGAGGGCAATGAACTGTCTATTCGACTTTTTTCATACCTTTTTTTACAAGACGCATTTCAGGAAGTGGATTGGCCATTTGAAGACATTCCAAAACCTCAGAAAATATTACAAAATTCTGACAAATGGGCCAGTACTAAAAAGAGGGCTTTGTATTTACTATATACTGTCTTATCAATTAGAGTAGCTGATAATAAATTTTTAATAGCACCATTTTCCAAAGATATGATGTCCTTCTTTGAAATTATTTATCAAGACTTTGATATTTCCTCTCTAATTCATCCAAACTTTTTTTCAATTATTAAACTTGGAAAAAGTAAAAAAATAGAAATGTTATACTTTAGTTTTTTGTCTAGGATATTCCTTCCTTATATTTTTTCGATGGAACAAAAAAAGAAATTAGGAAAATATTTTTCTACTTCTGAACATCCATTTTGTATACTTGCTAAAAAGATATTTACTAAAATAGCTTCTTTAATTAATGTTAATGGGTTAGAAAATGATGAACGAAAGTACTTATACCTTTATTACATTGTAATTTTTAATGCTTGGTGTCTGCTCAATGATGAGAACAAGGATGTACTTAGTTTTTATATTCCTTTTACACATTTTGAATTGCCCCAAAATACGTTGTTGTTTTCTAAAATTAAAGAAGAAATATTATCGGTAGTAAACGATAGAAAACACACTAATCTTCTAAGTAATCTAATATGTTCATTATCTATTTCTGAGAAAAAAGGCCAATTGAGTATATATATTCAAGTCATTAAATCATTTACAACAGAAATTTTTATTAGAAATAGATTAACTAGTTTCTATAACAAACAAAATATCTATATTACTGATAGCTATGACGAAGCTGATATTGTTATAACTGACACGTATGAAAGATTTAATAAATCAAGTGGTAAAGAAATATTTTATCTGGATTCAATTGAGGATGAGCTAATTCTAAATGAGTTGAACGAATTGATTAGAATCAAATATAGAGAGAAATTAAGAAATAATTAGTTTTATATTTTTTATTATAGATTTCTTCTGTTAAACCTTAATGGAAGAATTAATTAGCCAAAAATAGTATTAGATTTAAATTTTTAAAAGAAGTTTTGTCTGGTTATCAACGAAAGGGAAGTTTATATGAATTTAGCATTTTATGAAAAAATCCATTTTGCAATGTATCTAACATTTATAGGAGGAGCTACTGGAAATGCATTATACTTTCTTAAAGTATAATGCATTTCCAGTAGCTCATAGTGGGAATCTAATACTTGCATTATCAAATATATATACACATCATTATGATTTAGCCATAAAAAAGGGGCTGGCCGTATTATGCTTTTTTTTAGGGGTTTTATTTGCAAGACTAATGCAGAATTTGCTACAGAAATTACCCGGTTGGGAAGTATATACTTTATTTTTTGAAGCAATTATATTTTCTTTAATTGGATTTCCAATATTTTACAACCATCCCAGTATGGTGATTGCACTAATTGCTTTTACTGTTTCAATTCAATGGGTTCTATTTAATACTGTAGAAGGTCATTCTTATATCAATTTATATGTTAGTGGTAATATAAAAGGATTAGGTCTTAACTTGATCAATTATATAAATAACCCTGAAATCAAATCTTTAAAAAAGATCAAATTTTTTATAAAATTAATTTTGTGTTTCTTTATTGGAGCAATATTATCACTCTTTTTTTTCCAAATATTTGCTGTTAAATCATGTTTTTTCATTAGTTTGTTATTTGCTTCTTTAGCCATTAAATCTGTTTATGATCAGTTTTATAGAAAATAATTTATTATATAGGTTTACAAATACGGAGCTAGTTTTAAGTACTTAATCTATATTTCTAAAATATAATACTCCCGGAGAGTTATCAGGGAGTATTTCTATTTATATTTTTTATAAGAACTATTTTTTCAAACCGTTAGCAGACTGCTTTAGAATATAATATTATATCACAATTGTAGAGGTTCAACATTAGGAATTTAGATGCAAAAAATTAAGGAAAAAAATGATGAATGGGATTGTTATTAATGATAAAATCGTAGACAAACTAACCAAGAGTATTCCTGGTTCTGCATCACCTTTCGATTCCAATGTAAATAAAACAACTAAGCCAGCAACTGGACAAGAAGTCAATATTACTGTTGTTAAAAGTGAGGTACCCGTGACTCCCAATGATATTAAAATAAATATAGAAAAAATTGGGTATATAAAATTTTTCAAAAGGATAGCTAAAATTAATAATCGATTAAAACTTAAAGCTTTTAACTGAATATCTGCTAAACTACAACCTATTATAATCATGGACAGGGGTGCAAACATCGCAGCTATATAATCTAGTAATTGGTTAACTACGTTAGGGATAGGTATTGAAAAAACAAATACAAAAATCCCTAGTAAAATAGCTATAATATTGGGATTCATCAAAATATCACGTGATAACTCTTTCCAACCTTTTTGCTCGTTAAATAGACTTACACCATGGCTCCAAGAAAATATGTTAAAAGCTAAAACTGAGATAACACTAAAAAATACACCTTGGCTTCCAAAAAGTGCCTGAGCTAATGGAATTCCCATGAATCCTGAATTTGGGTATACACTTCCATATTTTAAAGTTCGTTGTAAGTTTTTATCCTTTACTTTAGAAAAGATGAGTTTTGAAATAATTATGGAAATAATATAAATAGCGAAAACACCGATACTAGTTATCAAAAAGGTTATCATACGATCCGCAGTAAATTTTTGCTCAAAAGCTTTAATGATTACACATGGAGAGATAAAATATAAAATAATTTTTGTTAAATCAGTATTAGTTGTATCTCTGAGAAAGCCAATTTTTTTTAAAAATACACCAACCAGCATTAAAATAAAAATAATAATAATTTGCAATAATAAATTTGTTAAAAACAATATTACCTCCTAAATATGAATTCTTATTTACTGAATAGAAATTCATTTTCTATATAATAATATGATAGAGGAAATAATATGACATAGCAATATACAAATAATGTACAACGATACTTGTTATTTATCTTTTTTTTAAAAATTTATTATACCAAACTTAAAACTATTCTAATGTTTAAACCTAATATACGTAATAAAAAAACCTTGAATTCTTAAAGGTTCAAGGTTTTTTATTTTTTTACAAACTATTTGATTCTTATCAGTAAAATTCTTCTGGCAATAATTTTTCTGCTAATTTAATGTTATCAGAATAGTCCAAAGGAACGTCAATTACTACTGGTCCAGTAGTATCTGGGATTGATTTAAGAATTTCAGCAAGTTCTTCTTTGCTGTGTGCACGGTAACCTTTTGCTCCCATTGCTTCAGCATATTTTACGTAATCAACATAGCCAAAATCAACGGCTGCTGAACGACCATATTTCATTTCTTCTTGGAATTTAACCATATCATAATGGCCGTCATTCCAGATAATTTGAACGATTGGAAGATTCAAACGTACAGCTGTTTCCAATTCTTGCCCTGTGAAAAGGAAACCTCCATCACCAGAGTGTGAATAAACTTTTTTACCTGGGCGCAACAATGCGGCTGTAATTGCCCAAGGAAGTGCAACTCCAAGTGTTTGCATTCCGTTTGAGAAGAGGAGATGACGTGGTTCGTATGATTTGAAATGACGTGCCATCCAAATGTAGAGTGAACCTACGTCAACGGTTACTGTTTCATCATCTTTGACGATTTCTTGGAAAGTGCTGACCAAATCAAGAGGGTGGATTCTACCTTCTTCAGTATTTTCAGTATCAAATTCGTGTTGCTCAGCAACTTCATGAAGCCCATCGAGATAATCTTTTGTTCCTTTTGGAATTTTGTAGCCACGAACAGCCGGTAAAAGATTATCCAATGTTGCTGCGATATCACCAATTAATTCACGCTCTGGTTGGTAGTAAGTATCAATTTCAGCAATGGCATTATCAATAACGATAATTCGACTATCAATTTCTGCATTCCAGTTACGAGCTTCATATTCAATTGGGTCGTAACCAACAGCAATAACAAGGTCAGAACGCTTCAAAAGCATATCTCCTGGTTGATTGCGGAAAAGTCCGATACGTCCATAAAAAGTATGTTCTAAATCATGTGAAATAACCCCTGCACCTTGGAATGTTTCAACGACAGGAATATTAACATGAGTCAATAGATTACGCAATGATGAAGCGACTTTAGCATCTGAAGCACCAGCTCCAACCAAAATTACTGGCAATACAGCATTTTTAATTGCTTGTGCTAAATAATTAATGTCATCAATAGAGGCATTCCCCATTTTAGGGTCTGAAAGTGGTTGAATGGCTTTGATTGATACTTCGGCATCCGTTACATCTTGGGGGATTGATAAGAAAGTTGCACCTGGATGTCCTGATTTTGCAATACGATAAGCGTTGGCAATTGATTCAGAAAGTGTATCAGGGTCAAGAACTTCTGCTGAATATTTTGTTGCTGATTGCATCATTCCAGCATTATCCATTGATTGGTGCGCACGTTTAAGACGGTCACTTCGTTTAACTTGTCCACCGATAGCCAAAATAGCATCACCTTCTGAAGTCGCGGTCAAAAGCGGAGTCGCAAGGTTTGATACACCAGGCCCACTCGTAACAACTACTACACCAGGTTCGCCAGTCAAACGACCAACAGCTTGAGCCATGAAAGCAGCTCCTTGCTCATGACGAGTCACGACCATTTGAGGGCCTTCTTCATTTTCTAATAAATCAAAAACCCGGTCAATTTTTGCTCCTGGAATCCCAAATACATACTTCACTTTATGGTTAATCAAACTATCGACAACCAAGTTCGCCCCAAATTGTTTCTCAGACATTTTTTATTTTACCTCTATTTGTTCTAATTCATATTTCATAATCTCTTGGATTACTTCACAATCATTTTATCAGATAATAGAACCTTTTACAATTATTTTGACGCAAGTTTGTGAATTTTCTAGCTTACAATAAAAAATAATTACTGACAGCTTTGTCAGTAATTATTTTTTAAGTCTATCAGTAAATTTCTCATATTTTCATCATCTGGAACAAGTTCCAAATATTGTTCAATAATTGGTTCTGTTTTAGAAATTTGACCAATTTCTTTAAGAAAATCAATATAGTCTTCTAAAAACTCTGGATTCTCTGACAGATTGGTTTGAATGAGTTCTTCATACAAAGCAGCCGCTTCAGAATCATTTTCCAAAGCTTTATGTGCTCCTGCAAAAAGCCATTTCGCTAATAAATGTTCATCTTCTAAAAGCTCTTCAAGATTAATGACAGCTTCAAAATCTTCTTCGTTGAAGTATAAATTAGCAAGCAAAAAGACTGTTTCGTCATGTAATTCTGGTAAATTCAAAGCATCCATGAGATAACGTTCTGCTGCAGCTTTGTCCTTAAGTTTGAAACTAATTTTTGAAGCGAAGTGTAAGAGAGGAACGGCATTAGGATTTTTTTTCATCCCTTTCTTTGCCATTTCTAGTGCAGCTTCAAATTCTTGATTAGCTTCTAGGGTTTGGGCATAGGCTAATTCATAGTTCAAAAATTCAACATCCATTTTTTCTAACCATTTGAAATTAGCAATGGCTCTTGTTTCATTATGAGTTTCTCCATAAAGAAGAGCAATTTTATACAAGGTTTCCGGTTTTTCATCAAATTCAAGTGATTTTTCAAGAAATGATATGGCATTCTCAAAATTACCTAATTGGGCATAAGAGTCACCAATTCTTTGGTAAATAGAAATTTTTGTTTCATGTAAAATTTTGCGTTCTGAAAGTTTTGCATATTCGGTAATGGCAGCTGAATAATCACCTTGTTCAAAGTAGGACTCAGCCAAAGCAAAAGTAATCAGAGGAGAATCCGATAATTCTCTTGCTTCTTCTAACTTAGAAATTGCTGTTTCAAAATCACCTTCAAATTGGTATAAGTCAGCAATTTTGACTAAAGCAGCAATATAATTTTCATCATTCACCGGTATTTGATAAAGGTAATTTAATGCTTCATCCAAATTACCGTTATCTTCTGCAATTTCTGCTAAGTTAATCAGGTAATCAGTTGTTTCCGGATCTTCTGACATAATTTGATCATAAATTTTTTGACTTTCATCAATGAAACCCATCATTTGCAAATATTCGGCTAGGTCAGCCAACATTTCACTATTATCATTTTTTAATGCTTTAGCAAGTGAATTTTGCATTCCAATCAGATCTCCCTGATGTAAGAAATCAATTGTATCTTCTGAATAAGACATTTTTCTCCTTATTTTTTATTCTATTAATTACTCATTTGCTTCTTCTGTAGTCGTTTCTTCACGATAAAGAACTGAAATTTCACGATACCATTCGTAAACATGGACAATAATAACTTTCAAAGTTGCATAGAATGGGATAGCAAGTAATACTCCCCAGACACCCAGAATTTGACCTGCTGTCAGTAAAACAAATAATATTGTAATTGGATGAATTGACATTTGTTTTCCAAGAACTAAAGGAGAAATAAATCTTCCTTCAAGTGTTTGCTCAATAATAAGGACAATGATTACTTTTACAAGCATCAAAGGTCCACCAATTGCTAAACCAACAATTACCATTGGGATAGCAGCTAAAAATGAGCCTAAAAATGGAACTAAATTCAAAAATCCAGCGGTGATTGCTAAAGCAACAGCATAACGCAAACCAATAATAGGTAAACCAATCATAAACATGATAGCAACCGCAATTGCGACCAAAACTTGGCCACGGACATAATTTGAAAGCTGACTATTAATTTCGTGCAAAACTTTTGAAGTTTCTTTACGCCAATCATTTGGCAATAAATGAGTGACAAATCCATTTAATCTTTGACCATCTCTCAATAAGTAAAAAAGAACAAAAGGGAATACAATTAATGAAATTAAGATACTTGTTGTTTTACTGATGAGATGTGAAAGAGTCGTAACAGCATTAACAGAGAAAGCTTTTGACCAATCAATCAATTGATTACCAATTGACTTAGCAAACTGGTCAACTTGTGGTCGAAATTGTTCAAAATGTGGATTTTTTGCTAAAGCATTAATCTCTTTTTGAGCAGTATTTACATAGTGAGGGACTGACGAAGCAAAATTATCTACTCCACTGATAATATTAGGAATAGCAACAATTAAGCCCCAAGCAATCAAAGCTGCAATTATTAAGAAAAGAACAATAATCGTAACAACTCGTGGGACTCTTTTCTTTTCCAAAAAATCAACAATTGGGTTAAGAAGATAATAAAATACAGCTGCCAAAATAACGGGCAGCGAGATAACCGTTATAAATTCTCCTACAGGTTTAAAAATAAATCCAACTTTATTGAGTAAGAGAATATTCAGTAATAAGAGAAGGACGATTGCTAAAGCTGCAACTACTTTATTATTAATAAACCACTTGAAAAACCAAGAGGCTTTGAAACCTCGGTGTTGTTCTTGTTCCATATTTTTTTCCTAATTCTTTTTTTAGAATTACTGACAGATATTGTTCAAGTCTTTTTGTTTTTCTGTCAGTAATTTTTTTCTAGTTCATAATATTGAATCTGTAAAAAAAACTTTTTGTCAGTAATTTTCCAACCGTTGTGATTAAAAATTCTTGTCAGTTCTTTTGGCTGATAGACTTTTACATCTCCTTCTGTTGAAAATTTATTAAGTCGCCAATTATAGGCTTTTGTAATAAATGGAATATGAATCTCAGCGATGACCAATTTCCCCTCCGGCGCCAGCAGTCGTTTAGCCTCTGCTAAAAAAACTTCAGGCAAAGGAAAATGATGAAAGCTCGCTGAACAAATAATCAAATCAAAATTAGCATCCTCAAAGGGAATTTTTTGAGCAGAGCCTTGCTTAAAAGTAAAATTAGGATGCTTAACTTGAGCAATTTTTATCATTTCTGACGAAATATCTAAGCCACTTCCAAAAATTTTCTCTTTTCGATTTAACATTGCCAAAAGATTTCCATTAGCACAACCAACATCTAAGATTCTTGAATTTTTTTCAACTTTTAAATGTTTTATAATAAATCTCTTGAAAAAACTGGCTAAAAATCCATCAAAACTATAATCAAAACGACTCGCAATATGGTCATAAAAGTCTTCAGATTCTCTTTCGTAATCATGAGTCTTTTGAGCCATTTTAGTCCTCCATCAAAGGTTTAGCGAATTCTGCAATCATGCTCTCAGCACATTTTAAACCGTCAATACCGGCTGAGACAATTCCGCCAGCAAAACCAGCCCCTTCACCTGAAGGATAGATTCCTTTTGTCGAAACAGATTGATAATTTTCTTCATCACGATTAATTCTGACCGGTGAAGATGAACGAGATTCAACCCCTGTCATTACAGCATCAGAAAGGGCAAAGCCATGCATTTTTTTATCTAATCCAACAATCGCTTCACGCATAGATTGTGTAACATAGTCTGGGAATAGCGATTCAAGATTAGTTGGTTTGACTCCTAAAGCATAACTAGGTTCAACTGTTCCCATTGCTTTAGAGGCTTTTCCATCAAGAAAGTCTCCAACAAGTTGAGCTGGTGCTTGATAATTAGAACCACCTAATTCAAAGGCTTTATGTTCTAATTCCTTTTGGAACTCTACTCCAGCAAGTGGATGGTCAGTTGGGAAATCTTCTGGAAAAACTTGGACTAAAAGTCCAGAATTTGCATTTTTTTGGTTTCTAGCATGTTCAGACATCCCATTAGTTACAAGGCCACCTTCTTCTGATGCAGCTGGGACAACCAGTCCTCCTGGACACATACAGAAAGTATAAACGCCACGCCCTGATGATGCCTTATAAGTTAAGCGATATTCTGCTGCTCCAAGACGTGGATGGTCAGCAAATTCTTTATATTGTGCTTTATTGATTAAAGATTGGGGATGTTCAATTCTGACTCCAACAGCAAAGGGTTTAGCTGTAATCGTTACCCCTTTATCATAAAGTTCTGAGAAAGTATCACGTGCCGAATGACCAATGGCTAAAATAGCCTGATTTGTTTTAATAATATTTCCGTCAGCAAGTTTTACAGCCTGTAATTCTTCATCTTCAATTAAAAATTCTTCAACTTGAGCATCAAAATGAACTTCTCCGCCCAACTCAATAATTTGTTTTCGGATATTTTTAACAATATCACGAAGTAAGTCGGTTCCGACATGAGGATGTGCCTTATAAAGAATATCTTCTGGGGCACCAGCTTGTACAAATTCCTCCAAAACCTTACGACCACGCAAATCACGAACACGACTCGTTAATTTACCGTCAGAAAAAGTTCCTGCTCCACCTTCACCAAATTGAACATTCGATTTTGGATTAAGTTTTCCTTCAAGCCAAAACTTATCAATTGATTTTACACGCTCATCAACAGCTTGACCTCTTTCAAGAATAATTGGTCGATAACCATTTTGAGCCAATAATAAAGCCGCAAACATTCCTGCGGGACCAAATCCAATGACTACAGGCCGATGAAGCATTTTTTTACTTCCTATAACTGGATTGACATAATCCAATTCAGGTGCCAAAGAAACATTTTTTATTTTTTTAGACAGAATTCTTGCTTCATCTTTAAGTTTAATATCAACAGTATAGATAAAATCAATTTCGCCTCTATGTCTTGCATCAATTGATTCTTTGTAAATTCGATAATCCAGTAAGTCAGATTCTTGTAGTCTTAGTTTTTTCAAAACAAGACTTTTAACCTTACTGACAGGTTCATCAATTGAAATTTTGATTTGTGTTATGCGAATCATGATTTTCTTTCTATGAATAGGATTTATTATCCTCTTTTATTTTTTATTAAAACTAGCAACTAATTCAATATGATGCGTTTGTGGGAATAAGTCAACTGGTTGAACTTTATCCAACAAATAACCCTCAGCTTCAAAGCGAACAACATCACGAGCAAAAGTTGCTGGATTACAAGAAATATAAACAATACGTCGAGGATTCATCATTGCTGCTGCTTTAATAAAGCCTTCATCCAACCCTTTTCTTGGTGGATCAACAAAAATGACATCGGGTTTTATTCCTTCTGAAAGCCATTTAGGCATGATTTTTTCAGCAGTTCCAACCTCATAATGTGTATTTTCAAGTTCATTTAATTGAGCATTACGTTTAGCATTTTCAACGGCTGCTGGAACAATTTCCATACCATAGACTTTTGCAACTCTATCAGCCATACTAATTCCAATTGTTCCAATTCCAGAGTATGCATCAATAACAACATCACCTGGTTTTAGACCCGCAAAGTCATAGGCAGTTTCATAAAGCTTTTCAGCTTGAGGTGTGTTAACTTGATAAAAGGCAGGGGCCGAAATTTGATAAGTTTTATCCAGCATCAAATCTGTGATGAAATCTTTGCCGTATAATAAAATAAATTCTTTTCCTAAAATAAATGAACCTGTTCCAGAATTAATATTTAATTGAACAGATTTTATATTTGTAAAACGTTCAACCAAATGATCAATCACAAGTTCAACCTTTTCTGGAAGTTTTTTACTTGTAACGACTAAAGTAATCATCATTTCACCCGTGTGAAATGCTCGACGGACAACAATATTTCGCAACCAACCTTTTCTTGTTTTCTCATCATAAGCTTGTAAATTAATCTTTCGAAACTCATCGCGCAAAAAAAGAACCACAGCATCAATCTCAGGATGTTGAATATAAAAATCTTCCACAGGAATCAAAGTATGAGAATTCTTTCGATAAAATCCTGTAGTTAAAAGCCCGTCAATCATTTGGACAGGAATTTGTGCTTTATTTCGATAATTAATTGTTTTGATTGCTTCAACTACTGGTAAAACTGGATAATCAGATTTACCAGCTGTTTTTCTCAAAATATCTACTACTTGCTTATGTTTAAATTTCACTTGTTCATCATAAGATAGATGACCAAAATCTGCGATTCCGGTGCGCAAATAATCAAGGTTAAGCTGAGTAACACGATGTTTACTCTGACTTATAAATTCATCCACACGCCCAAATCCAAAAGATTTCCCAACCTTAAGCACATGCATTTTGATACGTTCCCCAGGTAAAGCATTATCCACGAAGAAAGGGAAAGAGTCGATTTTAACAACCCCTTGTCCTTCATGTGTTAAGTCAAGTACTTCTGCTTCAAATATATCGTTTTTCTTGAAATTTGTCATGTCCATATTATAACACATATTATCATTTGGTTCCTATAAATGAAGAGTATTTAAATTTTTGAAAAAATATACTCCATAATTCCCTAATTCTTTCACCTAAAATATAGTTAAAAGTGTAGTCAAATATTTTTCGACAATAAAAAAGCCACTCACAAGGTAAGTAGTTCTAATTTATCTAATAAAGAAAGTGTAGTCTTTATTATGAATTTACATTAACGCAAAATCTCTATTCTACGTTGAGCACTTGCATGAATGAGTTTCACTTTATTTTCTCCAAAAAGTTTTACTAATTTATCAAATTCTGCACTTTTAGCAAATTTTTCATTGTGCTTTAAATTTTTTTTACCATTTTTTTTGGCTTTCAAAGTAATATAAATTTCTTGTCCTTTTTCATTGTATGGAACAAAATTAGTCTGTTCTAAAACAATTTTTTCAATTTCCTTTTTTGATTTTGCCATTGAGAAAATACTCCTTTTTCATTTTTATTCAATAAATATCATAGCATAAGATTCCGAAAAACTTAAATATTTATCATTTTCTTACTATATTTTTAAAAAAGCAATTAAAAATTTATGTCATTTGACAAAAATGTAAGCGCATGCTATATTCGTTGTTGGAGAATATCTCCACTTTAATTTTTATTGGAGGCAAATCGTAGAATGAATAAAGAAGTATTTTTAGACAAAGTAAAAAATGGAATTATTGTATCCTGTCAGGCTTTACCTGGTGAAGCTTTATATTCTGAAAAAGGTGGTATCATGCCTTTGATGGCTAAAGCAGCTGCACAAGCGGGAGCCGTTGGAATTAGGGCAAATTCTGTAAGAGATATTAAAGAAATTCAAAAAATAGTTGATTTACCAATAATTGGTATTATTAAAAGAGATTATCCACCACAAAAACCTTTTATTACTGCTACCATGAAAGAAATAGATGAGTTAGTAGCCACTTCTTGTGAAGTCATCGCCTTGGATTGTACCTCTAGAGAACGTTATGATGGCCTAACTATTAATGAATTTATCAAATCAATCAAAGAAAAATATCCAAACCAACTTTTGATGGCAGATTGTTCAACCTTTGAAGAATGTAAAAATGCATATGAAGCTGGGGTAGATTTTGTTGGTACAACGCTTAGTGGTTATACAGATGAAAGTCCAAAACAAGATGAACCTGATTTTGCCTTACTTGAAAAACTAGTTGAGGAGAAGATTCCAGTCATTGCAGAGGGAAGAATTCATAGTCCAGAACAAGCCAAACGCGTTTATGATATTGGTGTTGATGCCATGGTTATCGGGGGAGCAATAACCAGACCTTTTGAGATTGCCACACGATTTATAAAAGCAATTGGCGAAAAATAGTAGCCCATTCATCGGAATAAAAAAAAAAAAACACCGCCAAAAAGGATGGTGTCTTTTTTTTATGCTTATCTCTCGTTTACATTTTCTTTATTAACCTGAGATCTTTCCCAATTATCGACTAATATCTTCTTATATTGAGGTCTTTCAATCGCTGCTTTTGCATTATACTGTCTTAATTTGGTAAATGAGAATCCACTGATTAAGGCTAAACCTACAAGAAGTATCGCAATTTTCTTTGTTTTTCTCTTTATATTTTTAGAGAATAAAGCTCTAACCATAAGAATCATTAAGATACAGATAATTGTTGGTATAACAAATCTGAAACTTTTGAAAGGTGCAATTCCTAAAAATTTAGTTACTGGTGAAATAAAGTAAGTTCCATAAAAGAGTGCTGTCATTCCGACAATAACAATAGCTCTAAAGCGGCTTAACGGACGGCATAAGAGATAGAGTGAAAAGAGTTGAACACTACCAATAACTAAAGTTACATCACTGATAAACTCCTTATAATGAGTCACAAAGTGTCCATCAGTAAATGTTGTATAGATTGGGAATTTATAGGCCAAGCTGAACATTACAAATATAGCAATCCCAATAATGATTCCCGTAGGTAGAGCGTTGTCTCTAATTTTTTGGAGAATATCATCTTCATTTCTTTTTTCATCTTTTTCTAGCACAAGTAAAGCACTAGGAATTCCGACGGTAAAGATACCCATCATCATTAAATTTATTGATTCTAATGGGAAGAGATGACGTGTAATTAACAATAGAACTGTTAAGGTAAAGATGTATATCACTCTTAGAAGATTCATACTAGCGACACGTGTAATATTATTAATTACCTTTCTTCCCTCTTTGAGAATATTTGGAAGAACAGAGAAATCATTTTTCAATAGAATAAATTGAGCAACTGACTTTGTAGCTTCATTACCGCTTCCTAAGGCAATTGGACAATCTGATTTTTTAAGGGCGAGAATATCATTAATTCCATCTCCAATCATTCCAACGGTATGACCATTTGCCTGTAGAGCAGCAATGATATCCCGTTTTCTTTCTGGAGTTATGCGACCGAATATTGTCTTTTCTTCTACCACTTCCTGTAGTTCTTTTTCACTTTCAGGAAGTTCTGATAGACCAATATAATCCGCTTCTAAACCGACCTCTTTTGCAATAAGTGAGACCGTTTTTGGATGGTCACCCGAAATAATTTTAATCTGAGTCCCTTGTTTTTCAAAGTATTCTAATATTTTTTTAGCTTCTTTTTTAGGTCTATCTTTTAAGAAAATAAGACAAAGAAGTTGGCTTTTTTCTCCCAAAACATTATGAGAGAGAGCGAGAATTCTATAACCTTTTTCCAAGGCTTCCTCAATATCAGCTTGTTGTTTAGGAGTGACATCTTTTGCTACTAAATCAAAAGCTCCTAAAATATAATTTCCTTTATTTTTAATTTCTACAGATTGATATTTAGTTTCTGAGCTAAAAGGTTGATATGAAACTAATTCAAAGGTATTTTGTTGACCACTAGTAAAATATTTTGTCAAAGCCTCCATTGAGGAATTTTGTTCTTTATCTAAGGAGATAATATATGAAATGATATCATTTGTTTCAGCTTTATCATTATAGTATAGAACATTTTCAACATTCATTTGTCCTTCGGTAATTGTTCCCGTTTTATCTAAACATAAAACGTCAACTCTAGCCAATGTTTCAATTGCTGATAATTCTTGAGTCAAAACATCCATTTGTGAAAGTTTAATGACACCTAAGGCCAAAGCAACTGATGTAAGCAAGACTAATCCTTCAGGAATTAAACTTGTAATCGTTGTTGCTGTTCCAACAATCGCCATCTTTCTTTGAGGAATCACTGATAAGTTTAATGATGAAAAGACGAACTGGTTCAGCAAAACAAGAATTGAAATAGGAATAATTCCTATTGCTATAATTTTTAAAATTTTATCAATTTGTTGTTGAATTTTTGATTTTGATTTTTTTAATACTGAAGCTTCTTTTGTGAGCTTACTGATAAATGTACGATTACCGACTGCCTGAACTTGTGCTTTTGAAGCACCTTGCATGACAAGACTACCTGAATAGATGAAATCACCAACATGTTTTTCGATAAAATCAGATTCTCCGGTAATCATGGATTCATCAACATCTAGTCCTTCTTCCAAACATATCGCATCCACCGGAACCTGAACCCCTTTTTTCAGACAAATAATATCCTTTAAAACAAGCTCTTCTTTTTCAATACTTACTTGTTCACCTGCTCTTATCACTTCTACTTTATCTTGTTTTAGAAAAGAAAGTTTTTCAATAATTCTTTTGGCTTTAATTTCTTGATAGATGCCAATTGAGGTATTAGAAATAATTGAGAAAATAAACAGCATATTTTTATAAGAACCAATGATAAATAACACAACCGCAAGTACTAGATTGAGTAAATTAAATAAGGTCATTGAATTTTTAATGATAATATCTTTATTTGAATTCCCAACTTTAACCGTCATGATATTCAAATTTCCAAGTCTTTTTTGTTCTTCGACTTCTGCATTTGACAGTCCTTCGATCATGTTTACTTTATTCAATATCTGCTTTTCCTCCTAAACTAATTTCTTTAATTATTATTATATCTAAAATTTTACCTTTTTTTCTTACATTTTTGAAAGTATTTGAAAAATTATTTTATCAAAAAAGTTATTAGAAGGCTAATAATTCTAATAACTTTTTAGCTTTTAAATTATCTATTGATTATAAAAGATTTTTATTTGTTCAATATCAGACAAGTAAAAAAGTCGCCTCATGCAGTGGCTAAAAAAACATGCATTAAAAGACGTTTTTCTACTAAATTTATCTTTTGGAGATTAACCCTCTGGTCTGATATTAATAAAAAATGCTCGCATAAGTTCAGCAAACCTTTTGACTTTTAGTAGACAATCAAGGTCTTAGTGAGTATGAATGATTTGTAGCATCTATTACTCTACTCTTGAATAATTAACTTTCAGTTGAATATAGGAAGAATTTCTCCAAAATAAAAATCACTAAAATTTTCAAGTGATTTTTATTTTTCAATATTAATGTATTTTAAAGGAGTCAATTCATCCTTATTAAGCCCTATATACAGGACCATTTATAATATCGGACTAAGTAATCTCGAAAAGTTTTGCTTGATTTTAAGCCAGATAGATTGTTGGGCAATTTCTTCATCAGTAAGTAGCTTTGAATTTCTTAAGTCTCCCTCAAAGGTCCTGCTCATCTCTTTTGCTACAGTTTCATCATAACAAAAAGCACTTATCTCGAAATTTAATTCATAACTGCGAATATCTTGATTAGTTGTACCAAATACTCCTAATTTTCCATCCATTACAAGGGTTTTAGAGTGTATGAAGCCATTTGTATAATTGTATATTTTCACACCGTGTTTATGTAGATAATTTGCGTAATATTGTGTTGCTCTAAAAATAAACGGATGATCTGGCATATTGGGAATCATAATTCTTACATCAACACCAGAATTTGCCGCTGCTACAAGCGCTGTTATCATAGAGTCATCAGGTATCAAGTAAGGCGATTGAAGCCAAATATAGTCTTCCGCATCCATAATCATTTTAATAAAACCTGTTCTTAAGGTTTTATTATCACTCTCTGGTCCGTTAGCGACAATCTGAATATCAATATTCCCTTCTTCTTCCGGTACCACAAAATATGAATCTTCTCTTTCAAGCTTATCTTTAGGATCTCTGACTGAAACATTCCAATCTCGAATAAATGTTTCTTGAAGACCAAAAGCTGCTGTACCAACAATTCTACCGTGTGTATCGCGCCAGAAGCCAAACTTTTTACTGTTATAAATATATTGATCACCAACATTAAAACCGCCGGTCCAACCAATTTGACCATCTATCACTACAATTTTACGATGTAAATGATAGTTAAGTCGGGTTTTTGTTAGTGTATTACGCGATGTGATAAAGGCTGTGACCTTACCTCCTGCCTCTTCCAAAGGTTTAAAGAAATCCTTTCTCGTTTTTCCTCCCCATGGATCGTAAACTACTCTAACTTCCACCCCTTCTTTAGCTTTTTCAATTAGATTATCGCGAAAAGCAGTTCCAATTTTGTCATTAAAGAATGCATAGTATTCTACATGAATATTATCTTTAGCATTCTTTATGTCATCAAACAAGGCTGTAAATTTATCTTCTCCATTCAGATAAAAATTCACTTTATTCCCACGACAAAGTGGTGTACGTTCCATATTATTAAAATACCTTTTCAGTAATCTTTCATGGGGTGCCATTTCTTTTGGCTCAAATTTTTCATTATTTTCACGCACCCTTTGGGCAAGAATAGATAGATTATATTTATTTTCTTCTTCAAAACGATTTGTTGTTGTTCGATCAAGCCCTCTTCCTAAAAAAAGATAGCCAAGGAAACCAACGCCTGGTAAAAAGAACAAGAACATAGACCACGCAAAAATACTAGCAATAGACCTAGGTTTCCGAAAAATTGTCACAAGGGCAAGCAATGTGTTAATCGTTATTAGTGTTCCCATCAAACTATAGATTGTCGCAAGTGACATAAAATATTTCTCCATAATCTCCATAAAATAATATTATTTATCTAATTATATCAAAATTTATTGGATACTTTATGTATTTTATATAAGCAAAGTTCAAAGTTTTTTTGTAAGTATTATTGATTCATTAGTTATTAATGCATTTGTATTATCTATACCACTATAATAACCTAACTCTGAAAGTTATTTTTATTTTTTTAACTATTACATTATTGGATAAACATCTTTCTCCAAATAAAGCTTGCTATTCTCCGTCTTGTTATTATTGAAAATCATAACAAAATATAGAATTATAAATTATTTGGCAAATTTTTGGAATAAATAAAATGCCAGCAGATTGCTGACACCATGTTTAAGAGTTCTAATATATCATACTCTCTCATAATTTCAACCGAATATAAAAAACTGAAGTAATGACTCCAGTTTTTGCACGATTTTCAGATACAATTATGCTTTTGTGATATTAACTGCTTGTGGTCCACGTTGACCTTCTTCAACATCAAATTCAACTTTTTGACCTTCATCAAGTGTTTTGAATCCATCAGATTGGATTGCTGAGAAGTGAGCGAAACAAATCTTTGCCTTCTTCTGAAGTGATAAAGCCAAATCCTTTATCTGCGTTAAACCATTTTACTGTTCCATTTGCCATAATATTTATTTCCTTTCGACAAAATTGTAAATCTCATTTTGCGAAAAAGTGCATTCCTAAAACATTTAAACTCGAGACAAAACCTACCTCATAGTAATAACACCTGTTATTACTAAAGGCAAATTGGTCTATTTAATACTTATTGATCTTCTTGTGACTCCCCAGATTTTCATGCGGATTTGCTTTAGCAAGTGTCAGGGTTTCTCTATCAACAACCCTGACATCATGGTTTTCTAATTCAACAATTAGTGCATTATTATAGAGATTAATATATCCAGAAACGACCGTTGCATGTTCCCCATTTGATAATGTAATTTTTCTCCTGTTTTCATTTTTCACTTCCATTCTAGGTGTTGCCTATTTCACGAAAAAATTTTTACTTAAGGGTGGGTTTTTATAAGAAAAATAAGGGCTCCCTAAAGCCCTTAAAATATTGCGGGAATAGGATTTGAACCTATGACCTTCGGGTTATGAGCCCGACGAGCTACCTAACTGCTCCATCCCGTTTTTTAACTATAACACTAATATCAGTTAAAAACAATTTAACCTTTGGATTCATAAATTATTTTAAAGATGTGTTATCTTATCCGAACACCAAGTTATTTCTCACATTAGTAAAGCTATCACTAGATATATCACTAAAATACTTACTATAAACTCGAAAAACAGTATTCCTATGATCGCCCTTTTCTCTTTATTCTTATTCGTTAGATGCTCCTTAATCTTATTATCAAATTGATTTTTGTTTATAGTTACACATTATTTAAAAAAGCTAACCCAAATGTGGGAGGGTGACTCATGTTAGAAAGAAAAGAGCTCAATCAAACTCACCAGAGTAAGTATACCAATTTTTACTATTATTACAAGGGATTCTTTGAATAAAAAAGCACCTAAATTCATAGGCGCTTAGGAGTATTTATGAAAAAGTTATTTTTTGGAATGAACTTATTATATAACTTGTTTCTTAAATGAATGATAATCTCAGCCTAGCTCTTAAGAACTAAATTCTTTTTAGGACAATTATATAAGTTTAATGTGATGAACCGTATATATTTACTAATACTACTCCTATTACAATAAAAAACACCCCTAAAATTGTTGCTATATTGACTGATTCTTTCATCACAAATATTGAAATCAGCGTAACCAATATGATTCCAAGAGCCCCCCAAAGAGCATAGGCAATATACAAAGGAATATAATTAACTGTTTTTGAAAGCATAAATATTGCAAGCCCAAATAAAGCCATGCAAAATATTGATGGAAGAGGTTTTGTAAAACCTTCTGTATACTTAATTAAACTTGAACCAGTAACCTCTGAAACAATAGCAATCGCTAAAAATAAATAACCTAAATTCATTTTTGTCCCTCTCCGATTATAATATAATGATAACAGTATAACATATTAAAACCAAAATAAGAAAGTACTCTAATGACGGTTAGAGTACTTTCGAAACAATCTATTGCTATTATAACTTGTATGTTGACGTTTACAAAATGATATACTCTGGTATTATAAATAACAATTCTATAAAGCATTTCTTTTGACAACGTTATCTTTTGTTGGTATTCTTAAGCTATCAATTAAGAAGGAAACCCGAAATGGTTGGGAGAATATAATTATTTAGTGGGTTCAATCCCCACCTCCTTCATTATTAAAACTATCCTACTAGTCTGCTGCTATTAGGTTTTTTTAAAGAAAAACACCCGCTGAAGCGGGATAAATTATTTAACACGGGTAAACATCGGGTGACCTGGAACAAATTCAATTAAATCCCATAAGTTACCATATAAATCTTTGAAGACTGCAACTTTTCCATATTCTTGGACTTTTGGAGGTCTAACAAATTCAACACCTTTATTTACCATCTCTGAGTAATCTCTATCGAAATTGTCAGTTCCCAAAAAAAGAAATACTCGCCCTCCTGCTTGATTTCCTATGAATGATTCTTGGACTTTCTTTGTAGCCTTTGCCAAAAGAATAGTTGTACCATTGGAACTAGGAGGAGATACTACCACCCATCTTTTATTTTGCTCAGGTTGATATGTATCTTCTACTAATTCAAAATGAAGCTTTTTAGTATAAAAATCTATTGCCTCATCGTAATCATTAACAACTAACGCAATGTGCACTATTGATTGAATCATAACTCCTCACTTTCTTTGATATTATTATATCAAAAAAACCCCTGACTAAAGTCAGGATATTAGTTTAAAATCTATTCTTTTAATTTTTCCAATGCTGCTTTTGGTACTTCACTTTTTTTAACCTCTTCCCAAGAAATTACTCCCTTAGTAGGATTAACCTTTAATTTCAAATATGCTTCTTTTCGAAGATTATGGTCCGTATTGAAATCAACTCTTTTTACTTTTCCATCTTTTTGATAAGAATCTATATCATAAGCATATTGTTTATATTTTGCACTTGAGTCGGACGTAATTTTTTCCTCTTCTTTACCATTTTTATTAATCTGAACATAGTAGGCTGTACCGCCATAATTTACTTTATACCAAGTATAACCAGAGCCGATAAGGATTACTAATAATACAGTAGCTAAACCCAAAAATATTTTTTTCATTATTTTATTCCTCAAAATGTTTTGATACTTAAAGTATAACATTTTGTAAGTGTAACACTTACAAAATTGTAAAAAACTGGCCGAAGTCAGGGTTATTTTTATTCAAATTTAATATATCTGCCATTGCTTTAGGCGATACCTGTGCTTGTTCATAGAATTCGGCAAGCGAGTTCCACCAGTTCCCAATTTTAGATTTTTTAACTCTTCTATTCTTCAAAATTGGTACGGATAATAAGAATCTTATCAGAAATATTAACCATCATGACCTGCTTTATTTGCAAAAGTTCTCCAATGTTATTCCTATCAACAAACCTCCCAAACTTTAAATTCCCCCTGTGCTATATCAAAAGCTTCTTTAAGAGTAAACACGCGCTCTTCTATTTTTCCCATGTATTTGTTGTAAATTAAGTAGATATTGTCCACGTTCTACTCTCCTGTCTTTTTTCACTCCAATTCAATTAGCATATTTGTATTTCTGATAGAAATCAGTTCAGAAGCATTTTTTTGATTAGATGAAAATTTTAAAAAAATTATTCTTTGGAGATATAAACATCGCCAAGAAAAGTTGTTCCAAGATTTGGAACTCACAAATCCTAACCCTAATAATTTAGTTTGCTGGCATCAACACAGAGGAATAATTGTAATTTTAGAAGCAAATAAGCACTAAAGAAATTCTGTAACGAATTGGACTTGACCATCAAACTTCACATGAATTAAGACATACACATACCTCTGTACTTCTTTATAAAAGAGTTAACATTATGACTATTTCTAAAAAAATAGGACATTCAAATATATCCATAATACTCGATATGTATTTCCATATTCTAAAGAGCTAAAAAATTTAAGAATATAAAAGTTAAAAATATCTTTAGTAAAATAAATAATGATATAAAATTTGCCACAACAAAGAAAAAAGAGCGTAACCGCTAGGGTTAAATGCTCTTTTTATTTATTCATCTTAAATTCTAAATATAAATCATTATAAATTCCAGTCCAGTATGGATTGAGGTTTTTGTAGGCTTCATCATCTTTGATGGTTGCTTCATCTGGATAAAAGGATTTATTATCTCGAATTTCTTTAGGTAAGAGGGCTTTGGCTTTCAAATTTGGAGTTGCATAACCAATCCACTGCGCATTTTGGGCTGCATTTTTGGGTTCTTGCATGAAATTGATAAATGCGTAAGCTGCTTTGACGTTTTTAGCTGTTTTTGGAATGGCTAAATTGTCATACCAAATATTTGTCCGCTCAGGGATAACGTATTTCAAATTTTTATTTTCAGAGGTCATTTCTGCTGCTTGTCCGCTATAAACAACGGCCAAAGGTGTTTCATTATTAATCATGTAATTCATGATTTCATCACCCAGAATTGCTTTTACATTTGGCGTAAGTTTTAGAAGATCTTGATAGGCTATATCTAGCTCTTTTTGGTTGGTTGTATTTAATGAATATCCATGTTTACTAAGGACCATTGCCATAACGTCACGCACACTGTCTGTCAGTAAAATTGAGTTTTTGTAAGTTGGTGACCAGATATCATTCCACGTTTTTGGTGGCCTTGTTACTGTTTTTGAATTATAAACAACCCCTAATGTTCCCCAGAAGTATGGAACAGAATAGTGATTTCCTTGGTCAAAAGCCGGATTCAGGAGTTTAGGGTCATCATCTTTTAAACCTTTAATTTTACTATGGTCTAGCTTAATGAGCAAATTTTCTTTGGCCATTTTTTCAATCATGTAATCGGAAGGAACAATCAGGTCATAAGCTGTTCCTCCTTGTTTGACTTTTGAATACATGGCTTCATTGGAATCAAAGGTCATATAGTTTACTTTATATCCTGTTTCTTTTTGAAATTTACTAATCAAGTCTGGGTCGATATACTCTCCCCAGTTAAAAATGGTCAGGCTATTATTTTGAGTTTTGACTCCATCAGCAGCTTTCATTCTATTAGTAATCAGTCCTAACGAGGCAGTAATAATCAAAATTCCTACAAAGAAGTATGATAATTTTTTCAAGTTTCTCCTTTCTATACTTTGAGCTACAAAGTATCAGTAAAATAGTTTTAAGTCAGATTTGAAGATTTTCCAACAGTTTCTGAATCTCTCATAATATAATAATATCCTATAACTAATAGAATTGAAAAGAGAAATACAAGAGTAGAAAGGGCATTAATTTCTAAAGAAATTCCGGCGCGAGCTCTGGAATAGATTTCAACTGATAGGGTTGTGAAATCATTTCCTGTGACAAAGAAAGTGACAGCAAAATCATCTAAAGAATAAGTAAATGCCATAAAGAAACCAGCAATAATTCCTGGTGTTAAATAGGGCAGGGTAATTTCACGCATTATTTGGCTTGAATTTGCCCCTAAATCATTTGCGGCATCAATGAGTGAACTATCCATTTCTTGATAAAGCGGCATTACCATCAGAACCACAATAGGGATAGAGAAGGCAATATGACTGAGTAAAACAGACATAAAACCAAGTTTCATTCCAACAATTGTAAATAAAATCAGGAAGGAAGCACCGATGACAACGTCTGGGGAAACCATTAAGACATTATTTAAGCCCAGTAAAGTTTCACGACGTCTTCTCTTGAATTTAACAAGGTTCAAAGCACCAATTGTTCCAATAACTGTAGCAATCAGTGAGCTTAAAAAGGCGAGAAAGAAAGTTTGAACAACAATCAGAATTAGACGACTGTCAGCAAATAACGTTTTGAAATTATCTAATGTGAAACCTGTAAATTTGCTCATATCACTTCCGGAGTTGAATGAGTAAAAAATAAGGTAAAAAATAGGTGCATATAAAAGGATGAGGACAAAGGTGAGGTAAACTTTACCAAGTGAATTTTTCTTTCGCAAATCAATCTCTCCTTTCTTTCGTCATTCTCATGACAATCAACATGGCTACAACTAAAACAACAGCAATGGTTGAACCCATTCCCCAGTTTTGTGTCGTTAGGAAGTGTTCTTCAACGGCCGTACCGAGTGTGATGACTTTATTCCCACCGATTAAACGCGTCAACATGAAGAGTGACAAACTAGGAATAAAGACAGCCTGCACTCCAGCTCTAACACCGTTTAATGAAAGTGGCCAAATCACTTGAGTAAAAGTTTGGAAACGTGAGGCGCCTAAATCGGCACTCGCATTTACCAAATTATCATCTAAATCATTTAAAGCATTAAAAATTGGTAAAACCATAAAGGGAATGGAAATATATGATGCGACCAAAATAAAACTTAGGTCAGTAAATAGAATCTGTGTCCGTCCAATTCCCAAAAACTGTAAAAAGTTATTAACTGAACCATATTTACCAAAAATTCCAATAAAGGCATAGGCTTTGAGTAACAAGTTAACCCATGTAGGTAAAATAATAAGCATGAGCCAAAATTGTTTCATTTTTAGTTTGGTCAAAACATAAGCTACGGGGTAGGAGATGACAAGGGTTGCTACAGTAATAATCAGTGCGTAGAGAATAGAGTTCCATGTCATTAAGAGGTAAGTTCCGCTAGAAAAATAGAGGATATAATTGTTAAGGGTAAAGTGACCATTTAAATCAAAAAATGATTGCCATAAAAGCATGGCCAAAGGGACGATAACAAAGAAAATAATCCAGAGAAAATAGGGAACAGAATAAATTCTTTTGGTCAATTATTAGCCCCACTTTCTTTATTTTCTGACTCAGGTTCATTCTCTTGCTTTTGTAAAATTTCATTCACTGTTTCAGCAAGTTCTGTCAATTCCATCGTGTTTTCAAGCGCTTCTTTAACGGCTTCTTGAATGGCAGCTTCTTCTTCGGCATTTTCTTCTTCGACAGCATTAGCTAAACCGACCGTTTCTTCTTCTTCAACATATTCTTCAATACGTGCGTCAAATTCTTCTTCGGTTTCATTAAGACGCATGATGTGAATGGCTTCTGGGTCAAAATCGAGTCCAACTGTTTCTCCAACAATGGCTTTATGTGTTGAATGAATGAGCCATTCGTTATTAAATTCATCGTAGGCTACAATTTCATAATGGACGCCACGAAAGAGTTGAGTATCTACTTTTACATTGAATTTGCCTTCGTCAGGAAGTGTAAACCAGATATCTTCAGGGCGAATAACAACCTCAATTGGTTCATTTTCACGCATCCCACCATCGACAGCTTCAAATTTCTGACCATTAAATTCAACGAGGTAGTCTTCAATCATTCTTCCGTTTAGAATGTTTGATTCACCAATAAAATCAGCAACAAAATGATTAATTGGTTCATCATAAATATCAGTTGGAGTCCCTGATTGCACAATTTCGCCTTCATTCATGATGAAGACCCAATCAGACATCGCTAGCGCTTCTTCTTGGTCATGCGTAACAAAGATAAATGTAATTCCAAGACTTTGTTGTAGCTCTCTTAATTCATATTGCATATCTTTTCTGAGTTTCATATCAAGTGCTGAAAGAGATTCATCAAGTAAGAGAACTTTAGGGCGATCAATTATGGCACGGGCAATAGCTACCCTTTGTTTTTGCCCTCCTGATAATTTAGTAATTGAACGCTTTTCAAAGCCATCTAAGCGCACGAGTTTTAAACTCTCAGAGACACGCTTGGCAATTTCCTTTTTACCTACCCCTTTAATTTTAAGAGCGAAAGCGACGTTATCAAAAACGTTCATATTTGGAAAAAGAGCATAGGATTGAAAAATAGTATGAACATTTCGTTTATTTGCGGGTAAGTCATTAATTCTTTTATTATCAAGAATAACATCACCATCGGTTGCATCAAGAAGCCCAGCAATAATATTTAAAATTGTTGATTTTCCTGAACCTGATGCGCCTAAAAGAGTATAAAATTTTCCCTCTTCTAGTTCAAATGAAATATCTTTAAGAACGGTTGTATCAGTGTCAGCATAAGTTTTACTGACATTTTTAAATTCGATAATTGTTTTTGACATTTTTTTAATTCCTTTGAATATAAAGATGTGATAAGCCGTAAAATTGCTTGTTAGTAATATAAAAAACCAAGCCAACGCTTGGTTTCATCATCAATTTAAGTTTTCTGATTCCAAAAGGAAAAACAGAAAAATCTAGTGCAGAGTCTATACAGCAGAAGAACTTTTAATACTCTTATTGATGCGCCAAAGCGTGTTTTTCTTGGGTGGGGCTTTTATATTCCCCATAACTCCTAAAAAGAGTTAATCAATAAGGCAACGAAAGTCGCCAATTTCGGCTTTTGACCCGGCTGTCCGTCTGGCCTTGGCTCAATTTTTACTGAGAAATCGTCAATATTTTACTGACGAGATGTTATTTTTACTGACGAAAAGTACTTTTGAGAAATTTTTAGTTTCGTCAGTTCAATGCGACCAAAGGAAGTCATTGAATCCGTGGATAAGGGAAGTTTCAGCTTTGCTGAAATTTCTATCAGTAAATTAAATCCAGAATTCAACCATTAAATTGGCAGATAGAAAGGTCTAATTTGCTGACGGCTTATTCGTCAGTAAAATTGAGCGGTCAAATCTTCTGTATATGCACAGAACATCATTAATTATAGCTTAAATTAGATGATTTATCAAGTTGAAATTTGAAAAAGACAGGAAAATCCTGTCTTATTTTTCACCGATTATTCTAACTTCAGGTTCAAGAGTGACCCCTGAGTTTTCTTTCACTTTATCAATAACATGTGCGATAAGTTTTTCATAATCTGTCGCATTTCCATTTGCAACATTAACCATGAAACCTGCATGTTTTTTGCTAACTTCAACACCGCCAATGCGTACGCCTTGTAGATTAGCTTCTTGGATTAATTGTCCAGCAAAATGGCCGACTGGGCGTTTGAAAACTGAACCGCAACTTGGATATTCCAAGGGTTGCTTACTTTCGCGCAGGAAATTGAGTCGATTCATTTCATTTTGAATTTGAGTCGGATCACCTGCTTGGAGTTCAAATTTTGCTGACAAAACAACCAAATTTTTGTCACGAATGACAGAATGACGGTAGCCAAATTGCATTTCACTTGCAGTCAGAACCGAAATGTTTCCGTCAGTATCCATAACTTTGCAACTTACCAAAACTTGAGAAATTTCGCCACCATAAGCTCCAGCATTCATGAAAACAGCACCGCCAATTGAACCTGGAATTCCGCAGGCAAATTCAAAACCTGTCAGTGAATTTGCTTGTGCCACTTGTGTTACTTCTTTTAATTTTGCACCAGCTTGAGCTTCAATCGTATAGCCAGCCACTTTTACTGACTCTAATTTTTCAAGTAAAATCACAAGGCCACGAATTCCACCATCACGCACAATCAAATTTGAAGCATTTCCAAGCACAGTAACTGCTGTGTCAGTTGATTTTGCTTTGACTAATAATTCTGTCAGTGCTTCAATTGTAGCTGGAAAAGCTAAGATATCTGCTGGTCCACCTACTTTTGTATAAGTATATTTTGATAATGGTTCATTAAATTTAACCAGCAAATCTGGGATATTTTCAAGGTCAGTTTCTTTTATCATATCCTTATTTTATCATTTTCTATTAAAGATGACAATTTTGTCTTAAATTTCGGCTTTAACTTTCTTTTTATTCAAGAAACCTTTAGCTTTATCGAAGATATCAATTGGGAAGGCTTTGCTCAAAACATTGCACAAACCAAGCGCTAAATTGAAATCAATCATACTGTGAACAAGACCACCAAAACCAATCAATAATAGAAGATTAAGTAGAGCAGCTTGATCAATATTTGCAAATCCTAAAGAATAAAAAACATAAACTACTAAAGTTTCCAAACCAGCATGAAAAATACCGAGAATAAAATTAAAAATTTGGATTTTAACTTTTTGATGAACAAGTTCTGGATGTTTCTTTAGGACATAAGCACCCACTGTCATTACAGGGAGATGCATAAGGGCACGCAACCAAATAGTTGGTACCGGAATACTAATCATAAATCCTAGGGTAGTTCCTAGAGCAACAAAAGCGGTCATTAATGGACTAAAAAACATGGCAGCCATTACGGGAACATGTGAGGCAAGCGTGAATGATGCAGGACCAATAATAATTTTAGCCGGCATAATCATTGGAATTAAAATTCCAAGTGCAGTTAGCATCGCAGCAATAATCAGATTTCTGACTTTTGCCTTTTTTGTTTGAGCCATTTGAGTTTCCTTTTCTTTTTAAACTCTTGCTTTAAAAAAGCGGACAGTAGGGCAATAATGGTTTTTCATTTAAATCACATTTCCTGTCAATAAAAGAAATTTAATTATTCATTACTTTTAATTTTAAAAAAATGATCAATCAAAAACCTTGTTCTGACAAATAAAATGAAAGTTAGTGAACTACTTTACATTCTTTTTTGCTTTAATGATTATATCATTTTATATGTAAAATAATCAAGAAAAAAATCTGTATTTATAATACAGATTCTTCTACTTGTAATCCATTACTGTCAACTTCCAAGGAATAAAGTTGACCAGATAAATTTTGCTCATTAATTTTTTCTGTCAGTAAATTCAGCTTATCATCGGGTAAAAGTAGCATTACTGTTGGCCCCGCCCCAGATAAATAAGTTCCATAAGCACCAAATTCATGACCAATTTCTCGCAAAATTTTCAGTTCAGGAACTAAAGAAGCGCGATAATTTTCATGAAAACGGTCAGACTCTATCATTTGCCCAGCAACTTTTAAATTTTTTGTCAAAAGACTGGCTGTCAGTACATTTGCAATAGAGCTGGCAGCAACGGCCTCTTTGTAAGCCAATTCCTTAGGTAAAACTTTTCGACTTTCAACAGTTTTTAACTCATAGTCTGGAACAAAAGCTAGAAGTTTACATGAAGGAAAGTCTGAGCTAACATAATTCGTTTTGTCAGCAACAGTACTTGCTATAACTAAATTTCCCAAAAGTGCTGGTGCAACATTATCGGGGTGCCCTTCAATTACACAAGCAAGTTCAAGTTTTTCTTCCGTTGTCAAATTTAGCTTTGCTAGTTGATTAGCCAATTCAATCCCAGCAATAATGACTGAACTTGATGAGCCCAAACCTCTTGCTAAAGGAACTCCCGAAGTCATTTTCAAATGATATTTTGCTGACAGACTGGAATTTTTAGCTTTCAAAACTGCTGACAGCGTGGTCAGTAATAAATTTTTTTGGTCAGTAGGAATATTATTTCCTAAATCATGGTCAATTTTCCAATCATTACTTTCTTCAAGTACTTCCACTGTCAAATACAAGTTGACCGCAATACCAATTGAGTCAAAACCTGCACCTAAATTTGCTGATGTCGCTGGTACAATAATTTTCATTTTCCTAGTCCCCCAAAACTTTAAAATAATTAAGTAATTTAAAATCTACTTCTTCTTTTAATTTATCTTGAATGGCCAAAAGTTGAACGCGGTTAATCTGATGACTGATAATCACAACAACTGCGCGATGTCCATCACCTTTTTGTTGTAAAACTTGTTCAAAAGAGACATCTTCACTTGTAAATAACTCCACCAAGCGCAATAATTGCCCAGTTGAATCTGGTGTTTCAACGGAAAAATAATATTTATTTACAATATCGTGAGGATTAGCTAAGCTCGTTGGACGTGCGTATTCATTAAATGACTTCCCAATTGTTCCATCTTTTTCCCGTTTAACAATTCGAACAATATCAGCTAAAACACTCGTAGCGGTTGGCTTTTGACCTGCTCCCGCCCCATAGAACATTGAATCCCCAATTCCATCTGATTCAATAAAAACAGCATTCATAACACCATTGACACTGGCCAATGGATGACTTTTGGGAAGAAAAGTTGGGCTAACCTCAGCGAAAATTCCTGATTCAACCTCATTAATTTCACCTGTCAATTTTAAAACATAGCCAAATTGTTGAGCAATCTCAACGTCAGTTTTTTGAATCGTTCTGAGGCCAGATTTAGAAATTTGATCAGGACTTAGAGTCATTCCGAAAGCAAATTCACTTAAAATCGCTAATTTATAACTGGCATCAATTCCGTCAACATCATTTGTTGGGTCAGATTCAGCATAACCAAGTTCTTGAGCTTTGGCCAAAGATTGGTCGTAAGTCCATGCCTCCTCTGACATTTTCGTCATCATAAAATTACTTGTTCCATTAAGAATTCCTAAAAGATGTGTGATTTTGTCTGATGAAAATGAATTGGCTAAAGTTCTTAAGATTGGAATCCCACCAGCAACAGCCGCTTCATAATAAAGAGCAACATGATGTTTCTCTGCCAAAGCACGCAATTCAGTTCCATGAACAGCCAGTAAATCCTTATTGGCTGTGACAACATTTTTACCCGCTTTAATCACTTTCGTAATGTAGGTCTTAGCTGGTTCAATCCGTCCCATCAACTCAACAACAATTGAAATCTCAGAATCAGCCAAAATTTCTTCTAAAGTTAGAACAAAATCATATTGATAACCCTGTGCTCTAGCTTTTTCAATTGCTTTTTCATCTCTCATCAAAACTTTTGAAATGACGATTTCTTCATCTAAAATTTTTGATAGTTTTTCTTTATTCTCAGAAATTAAAGTTGGAAGCCCAGTTCCAACTGTCCCAAACCCCAATATTGCTATATTTACTGTCATCACTTCTCCTTTTCAAACAAAAATTAAATTTTAAGATAATTCAAAAAATAACTTTCGCTCAATTTCTTAATATTATACCATTTTTATCGAAAAAAATTTACTGACAGAAAGCTCAGTAAATTTAAAAGAATAAAAATTACTGACAGCCTTGTCAGTAATAATAATTTCACTATTTTTTAAAGCAAATCTAGTTTTTTCAACTCATTATCGATTTGTCCCAAAACTTCATCAAGATGTTCAGGATTATTGACAAAATCAATAGAATCACCATCGATTCTCAATTTTGGCGAAATGTTGTAATTTTTATACCAATCAGGATATTCATCATGCACTTGAGCATAATAATCTTTTAGTCCTTCTTGATTTTCAATTTGTTCAAATGAACGTCCACGTTGTGCAATTCTTGAGAGCATTGTTTCAAATGACACATCAATATAAACCAATAAATCCGGACGTTTTTTGGGCATTCCATCAAGTTCTTCTAACATATTTGCTAATAAATCTTGATAAATTTCCAATTCAGTTTTTGTTACATTTCCATTTTTATAGTTCAAAGTTAGGAAAAGTTCATCCTCAAAAATCGAACGGTCAAGCACGTTATTATCCTGACGATAAGCCATTTTAATTGATTCAAAACGTTTATTCAAAAAATAGATTTGTAGCAAGAAAGCATACTTTTGAGGATCTTGATAATAAAGATCAAGTACAGGATTATTGTCCACCGCTTCATAAAAAACATCCGTTTTCAAATGTTCTCCTAAAGCCTTTGCTAGACTCGACTTCCCTGCACCAATTGTACCTGCTAATACGATCAAAATTGTCTTTTCCTCCTCGTCATTTCTTCAAAAGAAAGAAATGAATTTATAAATCTATTTTATTATAGCCGAATTTTTTAAATTTACAACTATTTATTAATTTTAAAAACTAAAAAATCATTTTAGTTATTACTTCTCTTTTTTCAAAAACTCACGAACTTGAGATGAGAAATAGAGAGAGCCTGTAACTAATAACAAATCATCTTCAGCTAAATTTTTTTGCGCACGAACTAAAGCTAATTCCCAACTTGGAGCCAATTCAACCCCTTCTTCTTCCAATCTTTGAAAATCTCCCAAATTCAAAGCTTTCGGATAATCAAAAGTTGTCAAAATCAGATGCGAATTTTTCACAGTTTGAAGCATTTTTATCATTTGACTAATATCTTTTGTAGTAATGGCTGAAAAAATGATTGTAATCTTTTTATCTGGAAACTCAGAGCTAAGGTTTTCAAGCAAACGATTCATCGCATGAACATTATGAGCACCATCCAGTAAAATGAGTGGTTTTTCACCCAATTTTTCCATACGAGCTGGCCAAAAAGCCTCACGAATTCCAGAGCGAATCACATCCTCAGTCAATTCAATCCCAACCTTACTTGCATAAACCAGAGAAAGTTCAATAGCCATACCAGCATTTTCTATTTGATGTAAGCCAACTAAAGATTTTTCAATATCCAATATTGCTTCTTGACCAGAAAAGAAATTGAAATGTTCGTGTTCTTCTACTTCCGTACGATAATCATATGGAAATTGATAAACACGCGCTGTATTTTTTCTAGCCACTTCCCATATAACCCGAAGTGCTTTTAACTCAATATTTCCAACAACTACTGGAATTCCTGGTTTAATAATTCCAGCCTTTTGAGCTGCGATTTCTTCAATGGTCGAACCAAGAATATCAATATGATCTAAACCAATTGTTGTAATTCCAGAAACAACAGGTTTAATCACATTTGTTGAATCAAGAAGTCCGCCTAAACCAACTTCAATAACCGCTAAATCAACCTGCTCATCAGCGAAATATTTAAAAGCCATTGCCGTGATAATTTCAAATTCGGTAATTCCAGTCAGTTCAGCATCTTTATCAAGTTCAGCAACAAGAGGCTGGATCATTTCTACATAATAAATTAATTTATCATCAGCAATCGGGAGTGCATTAATCGACATCCGCTCACCAAAAGTGGTGATGAAAGGACTTGTGAAAGAAGCAACCTTCAGACCTGCCTGCATAAAGATTGAGCGTGTGAAAGCGACTGTGGAGCCTTTTCCATTTGTTCCAGCAACGTGAATCATTGACAAAGACTCTTCTGGATGACCAAGCAATTCTAAAAGGGCCGAAACACGACTTAGGCCTGGGCGAATATTAAATTTTAAACGTGAATGTATCCATTCCAATGCTTCTTCTATAGACATTTTGTGACCTTTTCTACTTTATCTTTTGTATTGATAATATTTTTTAAATTCATCAGGAGCTTCAGTCCTATCAAGAAGGAAAAAAGGCAATTCAGCAAGGTCTGCTTCTTTTTCTTTTAATTCCAATAGAAAACGAAAATCAATGTGTTGATGTTCTTTCTCATTCTTAATTTTGTTGTAAGGAATATTAATCAAGTTAACATCTACCAACTTGCCTGATTCTGACGCTGAAAAACCTGTTTCTTCATGGAACTCACGAATCGCAGTTTCCAATGGCTTTTCTCCTAGTTCAACATGACCTGCTGGAAGCAAAAGCTCCTTTTGATAAGGGTGTTCAATAAAAAATAGTTTATGTTTTTTAAAAACTAATGCACTTGCTGACAATTGTAAATCTGGATTCTTTTTCCCCCGAAGCTCTAAAGTCGAATTTTTCAATAATCGAATAATCTCGGAAAATTTTTCTTCACTTCCAATAGCAGATAAAGCTTGAATTTCAGCAATTAGGTCTTCATTCATTTTTAAAATTCCTTATAAATTTCAATTGCATCGAGTAAACGTTTAGTCTCCTTAACATCATGAACACGCAAAATCCGTCCCCCGTCAGCAACCATTTGCGCTTCTAGGACAAGGCTTGAAAAAAGCCGCTCATCTCCTTGGGCATTGAAGAGTTTTCCCATAAATGACTTACGAGAGATTGCAATCATAAGAGGTAAACCTATTCTGCTTAAAATTTCAGTTGATTTAACCCGCTCAAGACTATCTGAACCTGAATCTCCATTAAAAAAACCAACTCCAGGATCAATAACGATTTGTTCAGCTTTTAAACCAAGTTGAAGTAACTCTTCTTTTTTATTTTCAAAAAATAATGGAAGTTCTTCATAAACATTATCAGCATAACTAAAACCAGCTCGCCCATTATTCATAGCAACTAAAGCCGGTTGATACTTTTCTAGCACTTTTAATTTATCATTTGTATCAAAACCATCAATATCGTTAATAATATCAACCCCAGCGTCTAAAACTCGTTCCATGACATAAGCTTCATCCGTATCGACAGCAAAAATCGCTTTAGGAAAGTTTTTTTTCAACTCAAGAATAGGTTCTTTCAGTCTGTTCCATTCCTCTTCTGGGCTAATATCGTCATATCCTGGTTTCGATGATTTCCCTCCCAGCTCAAGAACAGAAGCTCCATTTTCTAAATCAGCTTCTACTCTTTTTAAAATATGAGAGAGGTTTAAATTATCTGGATTTCCATCATAAAAAGAGTCTGGTGTAACATTGACGATTGAATAGACAATTGACTTTCTAGTTAAATCAAAATTGAAATTTTTACCTGACCAAATGATTTGATGACGCTTATAAATCACTTCAAGCATTTTTTTATCTTCATCATTTTCAAAAAGATTAATCAATTTTGCTAAGTCATCAATTGTTAAAACTACTAACAAGGAGTCTGGAGCCAGTCTTGTCAAACTACCATTTCGATAAAGTTTTTTTTGAAGAGAAATCATTTCATTGTGATTTAACTCATCAAATTTTAGGATAATATTTTTAAGAGAAAAAGATTCTTGATTAAGTTCTAAGATTTTCATAAAAGACTTTCTAAAAATTCCATTCTTTTTTCATTATTTTCTTTAAATTCACCTAAAAAATAAGAAGTTTTAGTAATAGAATTTACTTTTTTTACTCCACGCATTTCAACGCACATATGACGTCCTTCAACAAGAACTGCCACTCCTTTAGGACTCAAAATATCAGTCAAAATATCTCCAATATCATGAGTGATATTTTCTTGAACCGAGAGTTTGCGCGAAACATAATCAACTAAACGGGGAATTTTTGACAAGCCAATAATTTTTCCATCAGCTGGGATATAGGCAACATGTGCTTTCCCGAAAAATGGTAACATATGATGCTCACACATTGAATAAAAAGGAATATCTTTAATCAACACAATTGAATCCGTTTTAGAAGAATCAATTTCAAAAAGTTTATACTCATTAAACTTGCTTAAGCGTTGTGATGAAAGAATTTCTTCATACATTTTAGCTACTCTCGCTGGAGTTTCAAGTAATCCTTCTCGATTTGGATTTTCCCCTACTGCAAAGAGAATCTCTTTAACGGCATCTTCAATACGATTTCTCGGTGTTTTTTCTTCTTTTATCACATGGAGCTCTTGTTCACTTACTGAAAGTTCGGCTATTGCTTTTTCTATTGACGCATAATATTTAAAGTCTTTATCAATAAGTTCAAAAATAGGTTTCAAGACAAAAAGACGATTAAAAGCTTCTTTATGTGGAATAACCAAGTTTTCTTCTTGCATTTCTAAGTCGTTATAGAAAATAATATCAATATCAATTGTTCTTGGCCCCCAATGAATTTTTCGCTCACGGTTCAAAGATAGCTCAACTTCATGAATAAAAGATAATAATTCCAAAGGTTCAAGTAGCGTTGCCACCTTTAATGCCAAATTAGTAAAATCATCTTGTTTGACGCCGCCGACTGGAGTACTTTCATAAAAATTTGATACTTTTTCAATCATAATTTTAGGGTGTTTTCCCAATAAACGAATGGCTTCATGTAAATAATACTGACGGTCACCAATATTACTTCCCATGCTTAAGTAAGTTGTTTGCATAAGTCCTCCATTTAGACATAATCTTTTATGATTTTGTTTCTCTTCTATCTCTTTAAAATATTTATCTTAAAAACCAGCTTTAGCCTCTCATCTCAATTTCAGCTGAATCAAAAATTCCTTCAATCGGTACGGCTAATTTTCTAAGATGGACTTCAACCGTTGATATACGCTCTGAAGTAGCCTTTACTGCTTGAATAATTTCAAAGGCAACATGTTCAATTAAATCAGCTTTTGAAGATTCTACAACTGCTTTTGTTGCCTCATAGAAATCAACATAAGACAAAGTTTCATCTAATTCGTCTTTTCCTGAAAAATCAAAATTTGTTTCCACGATTAAATCAATTTCGAGATTTTGTCCGAGAACTTTTTCTTCTGGCAGAACACCAATATGTGCCCTAAATTTTATATTATTAAGTTTTATTTTGTACATATTTCCTCTTTTTAAGTGTAGAAAAGGCTATGAATCTCTTCATAGCACTATTTTCAGAGATATCTTAAAATCGCTTCCCAAGCTTCTTCAAATCCTGTCTTATCAGTAGAAGAAAAGATAATAAAATCATCTGTACTATCAAATTTCATTGCTTTTTTGATAATAGATTCATGTTTATTCCACTTACCACGTGGAACTTTATCGGCTTTGGTCGCAACTAAAATCACTGGAATATGGTAGTATTTCAAAAACTCATACATCATCAAATCATCTTCTGAGGGTTCATGACGAATATCAACTAAGCTGACAACTGCTTTTAAATTTTCTCTTGTTGTCAAATATTCCTCAATCATTTTACCCCATTTTTCGCGTTCCTTTTTAGAAACACGAGCGTAGCCGTAACCAGGTACGTCAACGAAATGAAGTTGATCATCAATATTATAAAAATTGAGCAACTGTGTTTTACCAGGTTGACCAGAAGTTCTGGCAAAGTTTTTACGATTAAGTAAAGTATTAATAAAACTTGATTTACCGACATTTGAACGCCCGGCTAAGGCAATTTCTGGCCAATCATTTTCTGGATATTGTTTTTTTGATGCTGCTGAAATTGTTATTGTCAGATTATTTGTATTTATGGTCATTTTTTCTTGGCCTCTCGAATCATTTGTGGCTCAGCTTTTCCATCAACAACTGCTTCATTAATAATAACTTTGGTAATTTCTTCATGACTTGGAACTTCAAACATGATATCCATCATTACTTCCTCAATAATTGAACGAAGTCCACGCGCTCCTGTTTTGCGCTCAATTGCTTTTCTAGCAATTGCCATGAGGGCTTCATCTTCAAATTCAAGTTCAACATTATCAAATAAAAGGAGTTGTTTATATTGTTTAATCAAAGCATTTTTAGGTTCTGTCAAAATTTGAATCAAATCCTCTTCGTTCAGACGTTCCAGAGCAGCAACAATTGGCAGACGACCAATAAATTCAGGGATTAATCCGAATTTTTGAATGTCCTCGGCAATAATTTCTTGCATATAAGAATCATCGTCATTTAATTTTTTATTATTGGCACCAAAACCAATAATTTTTTCACCTAAACGTTGTTTGACAATTTCTTCAATCCCGTCAAAAGCTCCACCAACGATAAATAAGATATTTTTGGTATCAATTTGAATCATTTCTTGATTAGGGTGTTTACGTCCACCTTGTGGTGGAACACTAGCTACTGTCCCTTCAATAATTTTCAAAAGGGCTTGTTGAACACCTTCCCCGGAAACGTCACGAGTAATTGATACATTTTCAGATTTTTTAGCAATTTTATCAATTTCATCGATATAGATAATTCCACGTTCAGCACGTTCAATATTGAAATCACTCGCTTGTAAAAGTTTTAAGAGAATATTTTCAACGTCTTCTCCAACATAACCAGCTTCAGTCAAACTTGTCGCATCTGCAATCGCAAATGGAACGTTGAGTGATTTCGCTAAAGTTTGAGCGAGAAAAGTCTTACCAGAACCGGTAGGTCCGATTAATAGAATGTTTGATTTTTGTAGTTCAATATCTTCAGCAATTTTACTTGCTGTAAAATTAATTCGTTTGTAATGATTATAAACGGCAACTGCAAGTGCACGTTTTGCTTTTTCTTGACCTATCACGTACTCATTTAAATGGTCAAACATTTCTTTAGGTGTTTTAACTTCAAGCATTTCTGAATCTTGTTCTTCTCTTAATTCTTCTTCTAAGATTCGAGTTGAAAGTTCAATACATTCATTACAAATATAAACGTCTGAACCGGCAATCATTTTTTTTACATCATCTTGACTCTTTCCACAGAAAGAACAATGTATATTTGGATTTTGTGTATTTGACATAGTTATTTTTTTCCTGATTTCACTAACATAAAAAGTAAGTATTATTGGCTTACTTAAAAGGCACTTTTTCTATTTTTTAAAATAAAGTTCCAGAAAAAGCGTGAATTGTATTTACGAGGTTCGTAAAAGCATTGAGTAAAAACAATACTCCCAGACCCCAACGTTTTTTTCTAAAGCATTGAATAGCGATGACAATGCTAATCCAACAAAGGAGAGCTGTGAAAAGCCCAAAAATTGATTTTGTCATGGTTGTTTCACTTTTTCATATTTTTTAATTGTAAAAGTATAAGAATTTCGCTCATCTTTATCGTGAAATTTTTCAGAGACTAGTTTAAATTTCCCAAAATCAAATGTACTTGGAAAATAAGTATCTCCTTTAAATTTTTCATGAACAACTGTTCGATAGAGCAATTCAAGTTCAGATTCAAAAAGGGCTAAAATTTCAGCTCCTCCTGTGATAAATAAGTCTTTATTTTGCTTATGGTACCAATCTAGAACTTCCTTAGGGCTGTGCATGATGAGCACTTTTTCATTATCTGATTGATAAGTTTCATCGCGAGTTAAAATAATACTTATTCTCCCTGGCAATACACGTTTATTCATTCCTTCAAACGTTTTTCGTCCCATCAAAATCACTTGATTCATGGTTGTTTCTTTAAAATGTTGTTGTTCAGCAGGTAAAGACCAAGGCATTTTATCAGCTTCACCGATAAGACCTGCTTCATCTTCTGCCCATATTCCAATTATCATAGCAACCCCTCTCATTGATTTTTACTTTTACTATTATAGCAAATTTTTGCTGTTTTCGCTTTGACAAGTTTGATATTGGTCACTCATTTTTAAAAATAATTTCTTTTTTTTATCAAAAAAATTTAGTTTTCTCTTTACAAAATACAAAAGAAGTGGTATGATATCAATTATATTAATTTGTTTCAATCTTTCCTGTTATGATTAAAGCAAATTAGTCCCCCAACTAGACTTCTTGCTGAGATTGACTCCGAGGGGTCTAGTTTTTTTGTTTTTTACTTTAATTAATTTACTGACAGCTCTTCTGCTTATGGTAAAATGTTCTTAAATAATTACATTTTACTCATAGATTTTTTGATAAGGCTGTCAGTAAAATTTTTGTTATTAAGAAAGTGTATTTCATGAATCATATTGCTCTTTTTGAACCTCGTATTCATTTCAATACAGGAAATATCGCCCGCACTTGTGCGGCTACTAATACCGTTTTACATTTAATTGAACCCTTTGGTTTTGAAATTTCTGATAAGCATCTTAAACGTGCTGGTTTAGACTATTGGGATAAGGTAAATATTGTCTATCATAAAAATTTAGATGATTTTATGAATTCAATTAATGACAGAGGACAACTCTATTTGGTCAGTAAATTTGCTGAGCATGTTTATTCTGACGTTGATTACTCCGATGATGAAAAAGATCACTACTTCTTGTTTGGCCGTGAAGATACAGGTTTACCTGAAGAATTTATGCATGAACATCGTGATGAATGCATTCGTATTCCAATGAATGACGAACATGTTCGGTCATTAAATTTATCAAATTGTGCTTGTATGATTGTCTATGAAGCTTTAAAACAACAAGATTTCCGTGGACTAGAACTCGTTCATACTTATGAAAAAGATAAGTTAAAATAATTGTATTTATAAATAGACAAACGCCCTATTACTGACAGGCGTTTTTTTATTGTTCTTTTATTTAGTGAGTGCTATAATGAAGGCAAATAAGAAGGAGATACAAAGATAAGGAGCATTTTATGAAGGCTAAACTAGGCAATGAAATTGTTGAATATTGGCAAATCAGCCTGACTAATCCCGCAAACGAATCGTAGGTCTTAGAGGCTTTTAAGAAAGGACAGCTCTCGTGGTCCGGTCAATTTGCAATGAATAAGGAGACCAAAGAAAAATTACTTGCTGACGGAATGTCTACAAAAAATCCAGCTGAGCATGATACCCTTTCTAAAAAAATAAAACATTTGGACTGGCTAGGGCTTTATATTTCGCCAAATAAGCTGAGTAATGCTTATCCGGATAATATTTATCTTGTAGTCAATCAAGTACGCATCCCAGCCTTTGGACGACTTGGAGAGTACCTCCTAGTAGCACCTGATGGTTCTTTTGAAATTTACTCTGAAAAGAAATTTCAGCGAGATTTAGAAAAAATTCAATAAAAAAACCACCTCAACGGTGGTTTTATTTTATTTTGTTTCGTCAGTAACTAATTCATCTTTTTTTCCATGATTAAATACTAAATTCAGGATAATTGCTGAAACAGTACTCATCACAATCCCATTAGAAACAAAAGGTTGAATAAAGCTTGGAAGTGCTGTAAATAAGTTTGTTGAGTTAAAACCAACACCCATCGCAATAGCAACCGCAGCAATCAGAAGATTTTGATTTCCTTCAAATTCAACTTTTGCCAACATTCTAATTCCTTGTGTGGCAACCATACCAAACATAATCAACATCGCTCCACCCAATACTGGAGTTGGAATAAGTTGTGCAACAGCGGCAAATTTTGGAATAAGTCCTAATACAATTAAAAATCCAGCTGTGAAATAAATTGGTTTACGTGTTTTAATTCCTGATAATTGCACTAAACCAACGTTTTGTGAAAAACCTGTGTAAGGAAAAGTGTTGAAAACACCACCAAGAAATACAGCAAATCCTTCCGCACGATAACCATTACGCAAACGTTTTTCATCAAGATTTTCACCAGTAATATCAGCAAGAGCTAAATAAACTCCTGTTGATTCAACCAATGACACGATAGCAATAATAATCATCATTAATGAATCAGCCAAATAAAATTTAGGTGCTGAGAAATAAAAGGGCTGTGGTAAGTGTGCCCACGGTGCTTGAGAAACAACTGAAAAATCAACTAAGCCCATGCTAGCAGCCAAAATTGTTCCAGCAATAAGCCCAATTAAAATAGCAATAGAACGAATAAATCCAGTAGTAAAGATATTAATTAAAAGAATAATCACTATAGTTGAAACAGCTAAAATTAAACTTTGGATTGTTGGTTTGTCAACATTATTCCCCATATTGCCAATAGCAACAGGAATAAGGCTTAAACCAATTGTTGTAATTACTGAACCAGTAACGATTGGTGGGAATAGTTTTCGGATTTTAGAGAAAATTCCTGAAACCAAAATAACGAAAACCCCTGCAACCATTAATGAACCAAACATTGCTCCAGAGCCATGTCTTTGACCAATAATAATTAATGGAGCAACAGATTGAAAAGCAACACCAAGGACAACTGGTAAGCCAATCCCAAAGTGCTTACGTAGTTGGAGTTGCAAGAAAGTGGCTAAACCACACATGAAAATATCTGCCGAAATTAAATAGGTTAACTGAGTTGCTGAGTAATTTAAAGCTCCAGCAATCATGATTGGAACAAGAATTGAACCTGAATACATGGCCAGCAGATGTTGTAATCCTAAAACAGCAGATTTTGAGTTACTTTGCTCCTGGCTTTGTTCATTTTTTTGAGACATTTTGATTTTCCTTAAATTTTTCTTTTTTTATTTTCTTATTGCTTAAGCTTAGTCGAAATCTTTATCATCGGCTGGGGCGAAGATGACTTTACCATCTTCAAATTTTTCAATCCGGGCAAGACTGGTAAGTTTCATTCCTTGGTCAAGAAGTTTTTGACGGCCATCTTGGAAAGATTTTTCAATCACCATTCCTAAACCGACAACTTCTGCTTTAGCTTGTTCCATTAAATGAACCAAACCAAGTGCTGCTTGACCATTAGCTAAAAAGTCATCAATAATCAAGACTTTATCGCCTTCTTCAATGAGTTTGCTTGAAATTTGGACAGTTGAAGTTAATTTTTTAGTGAAAGAATAAACTTCTGTAATCAATAAATCATCATTCATAGTTACATTTTTTGCTTTTTTAGCAAAAATCATTGGAACGTTGAGTGATTCAGCAGCATATAAAGCAGGGGCAATCCCACTTGCTTCAATGGTTACGACTTTTGTAACTCCTGCATTTGCATAAACTTGTGCAAAACGTTTCCCGATTTCCTTCATCAATTGATAATCCACTTGGTGTGTCAAAAAGCGGTCAACTTTAAGAATGTCTTGTCCTAATACTTGACCGTCTGTATGAATGCGGTCTTCTAATAACTTCATTATTCTCTCCTTAAAAAAATTTTTTCTCATCTGTGCCCACAGGTGAGAAAAACGTCTCGTTATAAAAAATAACAAGACGTTTCAAATACGCAAAAAAGAAATTAAATTTACTGAAAAATCGAATTTCCTTATTGTCTCGCATTTACGGTACGAGGTAGAAACGCCCAGCCATATTCTAGGTATAAATAAGATTGTTCTATTATAGACTAAATGCTAAAGTTTTTCAAGCATAAGTTTTGGTATTCCCGAACAATGGGAAAGAAAATGCTTACTAAATCGCATCACCATTCCAAATTGAGTTTTTAACAACAACATAATCAACTTTTGTCAGCGCAGACAAATCACGACCGCCAGCATAAGAAATTGAACTTTGAAGATCTTCTTCCATTTCTTTCAATGTATCTTTAAGTGAGCCTTTGTGAGGAAGGAGAATTTTCTTTCCTTCGACATTTTTGTGTTCACCTTTTTGATATTCTGAAGCTGAACCAAAATATTCTTTGAAAAGTTGTCCGTCACGTTCAACAGTTTGTCCTGGTGATTCTTCGTGTGCAGCAAAAAGTGAACCAACCATTACCATTGTTGCTCCCATACGGATTGATTTTGCGATATCGCCATGAGTACGAATTCCGCCGTCAGCAATAACTGGTTTACTTGCTGCTTTAGCACACCATTTTACCGCTGCAAGTTGCCAACCGCCTGTACCAAATCCAGTTTTAACTTTTGTGATACATACTTTCCCTGGACCAATGCCGACTTTAGTCGCATCTGCTCCAGCGTTTTCCAATTCACGGACAGCTTCTGGCGTTCCAACATTTCCAGCAATCACAAAAGTTTGTGGCATCAAACGTTTAATCAATTGAATTGTTTTAATAACAGAATCTGCATGTCCATGAGCAATATCAATTGTAATAAATTCGGGAATGAGTGCGTCTGCTGAAATTTCACGAATAAAAGCATGTTCATCTGCTTTAACACCAACAGAAATTGAAGCAATCAGGCCTTGTTGGTGCATTTTTTTAATAAATGCCGCTCTATTTTCTGCTTGAAAACGGTGCATGATATAGAAATAGCCTTCTTTTGCAAGCATTTCAGCAATTTTATCATCAATAATGGTTTGCATATTCGCTGGAACAACAGGGAGCTTGAATGTAAAATTTCCCAGTTTTACGCTTGTGTCTGCTTCTGATCGGCTGTTAATGACACATTTATTCGGGATAAGTTGGATGTCTTCGTAGTCAAATACTGAGTTTAGATTATTCATTGCAATTTCTCCTTGAGAATGAGTAGGCTTTTATGAATTTCTAGCCTGTGAACTCATTTATGATTTGATTTACAGAAAAGACCGACCAAACCCTTCGGGTTTCACTAGTTGAACGATTATAAAATCTCTGTCTGCTCAACCTTCCTTATTCATTTTATCTCAATTAAACGGTTTTTTTAGTTATTTACTTCTATTTCTTCAAAAAACACATAACATCATTCGGAAATAGCAAACAATAAAAAAACACCGACCATTCTGTCAGTATTTTTTCTTTAAAAATAAAGTTCCACGTCTATAAATGACAAAAAAGATTAATTCATAGATGAGTAAAAAGATTAAAAAGCTATGCATGAAAAATTGCTCAGGCAAAACGCTAATAATCGGGTCTGTCGCTGGGTCAAAGAGCCAACTATTATCCCGAAAAAGCACTTCATGAAAAGCTACAAAAAATTGGTCAAAGCCAATTAGCCAAGCAATAACTCCAATTGCTAAAGGAAATAGCATAACAACTCTAAGCGCATTATGGAAAACAAGCGAAAGATTTTCTTTTATAAATCGAATAATGAAAGGAATCAAAATGATTGTCAGAAAGAAAACAAGCATAAACAAATTTTTCACTTCTGCGAAATGGTGAAGACCACTTGCTGACGAGGGGAAATCAGGCATAGATAGTTTCGTTTCCAAAGGATTAATTAAATAATTCATTAGAATTAAAAAATTATGCCATATTTTACCGGCAGTTATTTGAACTAAATCGGTTAATTGATACCAAAAAATTTCACCAAAAAATAAGGGAATCGCCAAAAAAATAGTTAAAGTTACTGACAAGGCAATAATCCATAAAATACTAAATCCAAAAATGACTTTATCTCTCATAGGCGCTCCCAAAGTATTCTAAAATTTACTGACAGAAATTAATTTTTCCGTCAGTAAATTTTTAAAAGCAATCAATTACTGACAGACCTGTCAGTAATATTTTCAAACTTCCCACTCATCTAAACTAGCTACAACATAAGTCGGAGGAACTGGAAGATTTGGTACTTCTTCAGCTCTTGTAAATCCAGTTGTGACAAGCAAGCTATCAATTCCGTTATTAATGCCCGTATGAATATCTGTCAGATAATTATCGCCAACCATTAATAAATCAGATTTAGGAAGCCCTAATTTTTCGACCGCTTTATTGGCTATAATAGCTTCTGGCTTACCAATAATGGTTGCTTCAACTCGTGTTGCCGCTTCAAGCATTTTTATCAGCGCTCCAGCTCCAGGAGTCAAACCACGTTCGTTTGGCAAATTCAAATCTGGATTTGTTCCGATAAATTTAGCTCCTTTATGAATTGCCAGAGTAGCAAGGACAAGCATTTCATAAGTTAAATCAGTATCTAAAGCGACCACAACGTAAGCTGGATTCTCACGATCTTTTTTGTAACCTGCCTCATAAATCGCTTCTTTAAGACCATCTTCTCCAATGATATAAACTGTTTTTTCTAAGCCTAAATCATTCATATAATCAACAGTAGCAAGACTTGCAGTATAAATCGTTTCCAATGGAGTGTCAATATTAAATTGTTGACTCAAACGGCGTTGTACCACGCGCGGTGTTTTTGTTGTGTTATTTGTGACCAAAAGATAAGGTATTTTAGCCTCTTGTAGCCGATGAATGAAATTCTCGCCTGCAGGAATACGCTTATTTCCCAAGTAAATTGTCCCATCAAGGTCAATTAAGTAACCACCATATTTTTTATTTGTCATTTTATTCTCTTCTACTTTTTATCACTAAAACTTACTGACAGAGCTGTCATTAAATTTTTCCCCAGTGAATTTCAATTTGAGTACTTCCGTCATTAAAATTGTGATGACTCACTTCGTCTTCCCAAGACATTAAAGCATTAATTTCTTCACCATAAAGGACTTCATGATTATATTTTATAAATACATGTTTGGGTTGATGACTTTTACGGAATTCAAAATCCACCATATCAGCTGCCCAATCATAATATTTCGCATTATTAACATGTCCATTCATATCTAATGCTGAAAAACGGACAGGATAAACAATTTTTTGAGCATCACTAAATTCGTCAATTTTACGGAATTTATGAGGACGTGAAATTTTTGATACTTTTTCAGATTCATAAGGATCAACAATTTCATCCAATACACGGTCAATTTTTCTCGTTGCCTTATCCATCAAAACCCAAGTTGAACGAACTTCAACTAAAACTTCTCCATTTTCATCTAAAAATGAGAAATTCCGATAACAAAAGAATTTATTATAACTAGTTGCTTCAGTTTCAATTGTTATTTTTTCATTAAATTCTGGTAAACGATGAATCGTCAATTCATATTCAATAACTGCCCAAAAGAGACCATATCTCTCAAATACCCAGACATCTGAGCGTCCAAGTGCCGTTGATTGCTCTCCAGAAATCTGTAAAGCCACAGCTAAAAGGCTTGAAATTCGCATTTTTTTAAAAGCATCACTTTCATAGAAAGGAACTTGATAATTTTGTTGATATTTTATACCCATTTTATGATAACCTCGCCTTCTATTTTAGCAAAAAAAAGAGCAATTTTCATAAATTGCTCATCTATTAGCCAGAGTTTTTAAAGTTCTCAGAGCTAATTAAATTTTTTCACAGGCGATTTCTAAAGTATCAATCAATAATTCTTCATAAGGATCTTTAGCATGATACTCATCAATGTATTTAATTTCTTTCACACCAGCAGCAACAACTAATTTCAGGCAGGCAAGGCAAGGAAATAACGTTGTATATAAAATCGCACCTTCAGGTGAAACGCCATGTTTAGCAGCTTGAGCAATCGCATTTTGTTCTGCATGAACCGTTGCTACACAGTGTCCATATTTATCTTCAGTACAACCAATATCTGTACAATGTGGCATCCCCGAAACCGCACCATTATATCCCGTAGAGAGAAGTTGACCATTAGGACTGACCAATAAAGCTCCTACTTGAGCATGGTTACAAGTTGATCGTTTTGCAACCACTTGGACAATTTCTTTAAAATATTCATCTTTACTTGGTCTTGTAAATTTCTCTGACATCATGAACTCCTTAATTGCTTTTTGATTTATTATAGCAAATTTATTTATTTCAGGCTTAATAAAAAAACTTCCAAGAGAATCATAAATTAACTTGGAAGAAAAATTTTATTTTTGATTTTTAAACAATTCATTATAGTTGGTTTGGTTATTAACCATATTCAAATCAACATTTCCCGAGTAACCTGGTAAAGTTCCTTGGTCAGTAAATTGTTGCATTTTATAACTTAAAGTCGTTTCTGGTGAAGCATCCCAATAACCTGTATTTCGTCCATAGGCAGCAATCCAAATCGCTTTAAATTTATCAACTTTTATTTGATTATCTCGCAAGAACCAGTCTTGGGCATAAATACCAATGTTTTTAGCTCCTTGTTTCTCCAACTCAGAGCGAAAAGCCTCAATCCCTTGGTTCATATTTTTCATATTGGTTACCTCGACATCAAGCCAATAATAGGTCGGCTTATAAGGGCTTGCTCGACGATAAAAGTCTCTTGCTTGCTTCCTCATTTCAGAAGTGTTTTCTCCAGTCACAAAAGCATAAACCGCAGTCGGGATTCCCCGCTCTTGGAAAGCTTTAATGTGCTGTTTATAGGCAGTATCTTCTCCATCCTTGCTTGCTGAATTATCAGCATGACCATAAGAACCATTGACACGAATAACCGCACCAATCACATGCTGACTTAAGGTGTTGTAATCAATATCTTCTGGACGTTGCCAACCCGAAAGGTCAACAACTGGTTTATTCAAATCCAAAACCTTCTCATCCAAAATATGATTTACAACAATTTTTTCAGTTGCTGCTTTTTTAGGAGGTTCTACCGGTCGAATTCGTACTAAACCAAGTAAGGCGATCATTGCAATCATGGATGCTGTAAAGATAAAAGCTCCCATTTTTTTAAGTTTACGTCTCATTTTAGGTTTCATTAATTATATTGTAACATAACTTTCACAAAAATTCATCACGATAGCATTAAAAATTAATATCATCGAGCAAAAATTTCTCAAAGACATTATTCCCCAACTCAAAACCTTTGTCTGTCATATGGATTCTTTGTCTATCATTATATAATAATTTTTGATTAATAAGTTCTGTGATTTGTTCACCGTATAATTTTTCAAATGAACACTTGAATTTATTTTCAAACTTCTCAACCAAAACTCCCGATTTTTTCCGAAGACCTAAGAACATTTCTTCTTCTATTTGAGATTTTTTACTTAAAACTTCTTCATTTATCCTTTTTTCAGTTGGAGCAGCTTTAAGGTAATGATGAACTGGACCAAGATTTTTATAACGAATCCCTGCTAAATATCCTGACGCTCCAGCGCCAATTCCATAATATTGCTCATTATCCCAATAAGTTATATTATGTTTGCTCTCAAATCCTGGTAAGCCAAAATTTGAAACTTCATAGTGATTATAACCATTTTTAGCTAAAATATCCATGATATATTCATACATGTCCGCATTTTTATCTTCACTTGGCAGGCGTAAAAGACCACGACGTTGTCGATTCATAAAAACTGTATGATCCTCTAAAATAAGACTATATAAAGCCACATGTGGTAGTTTTAATTCTAAAAATTTTTCAACATCTGACTTAACCATCTCCATCGTTTGCCCAGGTAAAGCATAGATTAAATCAATCGTAATATTTTCAAATCCAGCTTTTTTCAGTCTTTCAACTGAGTCATAGACCTGAACTTCTGTATGTGTCCGCCCGATTTTTTTGAGCAAAGCATCATTAAAAGTTTGGACACCTAATGAAATTCGATTGACTGCTGAATCAGCCAAAACTTTAATAACCTCATCTGATAAATCCCCTGGATTTGCTTCAACAGTAAATTCTTCCAAAACTTCTAAATCTAACTGTTCAGCAATCGCTGTCAGTAAACGTTCAAGTTGTTGGGCTGATAAAACGCTGGGCGTTCCACCACCAATATAGATTGTTCTTAATTTTTCTATCTCGAAACTTTGAAATTCTTCTATGAGCGATTCAATATAAGCATCAATCGGCTGTCCTGTCATCAGTACTTTAGCAAAATCGCAATAATAACAAATATGAGAACAAAAAGGAATGTGAAAATAAGCCGAATTAGGTTTTTGCAACATTTATAAATCCCTTCAAAAATTTTTCCTATTCAATGAAAGATAGTGAGAGGATTAACCCTAAAATTAATCTTACCAATAAAAATCACAAATACTTGACCTATTATAACACACCTATGGATAGCAATTGACTTTACAAAACGGAAAATATAGATAAAAAAGAGGATAGCTTTAACTACACTCTATTCTTCTTTATCCCATTCCCAAGACCGTGAAAACTCCCCTCCTTTAAACAAAGAGGCAAGCCCACTTAATTGTTTGAGCCTTAATAATTCTTCTTTATCCATTCCAATATTTGTCATAATCCACCGATCACTTAAACCAGCTTCAACCAATTGTTGAACAATTTCTGTCATTAATTCTACTGAATGAGTCCCTCTGGCACGATTATGGCGAATAGTGCTGGCTATTCTATCTTCTAATGGGCGATCAATCACAGAAACGGGTAAACAGTTCCCTTCTCTTTGCGCAATCGTTTCAGAATTTTTCATTACAAGATAGCGGTGAAAACCATCCACGATCTCATAAGTATCATTTTCTTTGTCATAGTAGCAGACAATTGGCATGGTATAACCATCTTCTAATATCGACCGTTCTAAAAGTTTAAATTCAGTCGGCGCAGTTTTATTAGGATTATATGAATTTGCTCTAATCTTTTCAATTGGAACCCGTCTCACTTGATAAGCTGGACTTACAAAAAGCTCTCCCATTTTTTCATTGCCTCCTTCTTCTTTTGCAATTCATCTTTCGTTTGACCAAATCCCATATATTGACAGGAAGTATCATTTTTTAAAATGGTGATACACATTCTTTTATAAGAGGGAACTAATCTGAAATTTTTAATTGGTACATCATCAGGGTATTTTTTGAAACGAACTAATTCATATTCCTGTTTGTAATTTCGATTATTTTTTGGAGTACCTAAATTTTCAAATTGCAAATTTGTTTCTTCAAGTTCACTGACAACTTTCTGAGGCAAAGCTCCCCCATTTTTTGTCCAGTAAGTCAGAGAACTCTGGAACTTTTTCAGATAAACTTCTCGAATATCCTCTGGTAATGTCTTGAGTAAAAAGTCAACATAGGTCTCCCAAGTATGCCCCTTAGGAAGACTGACTCCACGATAACCAAGAGCAATTGTCCCACCATAAATAGCCGCAAAATTTGCTCCATTGACACGACCAATCAATTTTCCCCAAGTCTCTGGCTCCAATGCTTGATACAATTTCAAAGATGAGACGCCACATTGATGAAAAGGATTGGCAACCCTCATACTTTTAAAGGGTACTCCTGCTTGAAAATATAAATCATATAAATGATTATAATCAAAAGAAAATTTAGCATTTGCTACCCAGACATCCTCAAACAACCAATCATACATCGGATAAAAATTGAAAACATTATGAAAAATTCGATGACTATAATTTGTAGTTCCAAATCTTGAAAAAGTTTCATCACGTGTCACAGCATTAAAGCGATTTAAACTTTCTTGAGCTCTGATTCCGACAAGAACTGCTGTTCTTTCTGCTTTCTTTTCTTGATGAAGCCACTGACAGAATTTGCTTTGAAAATCATAATCAGACATTCCTATTTCAAAAAATGGGAAATTGTGATTTTCAAGATGAATTGCTCCTTCTGGAACTGAATTCAACCAGAGTTCGGGATGTTCAGGGTCCCAAGGAAGCCAAGTCGATTGTGACATCGATATTCCACAAGAAGCAGAGACAGGCATACAAATATGATAATAATCAAAATCAGGATATTTCCCCATTGAGCGTTCTATATAGTCTTTGGTTTCTTGATAATTCCCCTCATAGTCAAGATAATAAACAGAAACTGCTATTTCTTTGTCAGCAAGTTTATTTTCTTCATAATAACGATGAACAAGTTCTAGCATCAATCCAGAATCTTTCCCGCCAGAAAAGGAGACAATTAAGTGGTCGAAATAATTACAAATATAATCTAGTCGTTTATTGAAAGCTTCGTAAACATTTTCCTTCTGATATTTTCTCACATTCGTTACCTTTCGCATAACTTTTTCAACATTTCACTTATTGAGCTTAAACCATTTAAATCATATTAAAGTTTAGGTCTTCCAATTGAAACCATATTTATTATTTTAAAATACAAAAATTAAATATAAAATACGTTTATATCTTTATATTTTATTATAAATTACTTTATTTTGCAATTTTATATTAGAATTGTACTTTATCTTAAGGCTTAAATTATAAAAAAAGTACTTGTCAAAGTACTTTTTTATAATTTAAGTATTTTCTTCTTCCTTCAATAAGGAATAACATTGTCAAACTAAGCAAGATGAGATAAATTGGAAAAGCAACTTCTGCGAAATTCCAATGATGAATCTCTGTAAAACTTGTTGATGCAGAAAAAAGACTACCTAAAAACAAGAAACCATTTTCTGTTTCGGGATACTTCCAACCTTTTAACATGGTAGGTAATGCGGCTAGAGCATCTGATAATATCGCAAGAGATATTGCAACATTAGGATTTTTAGTCAAATACCAAGCTACTAAGGCCAAAATAGAAACAAGGCCACAAATATAATCAAATCTTTCAATTCTCCAATAAGCTGCTTTGTTAAATGATGAAACAATAAAAACTAAAATTGGACCAAAGCCAGCCATAAATACGGGTAAACTTGCCCAAGAAACACCAGTTGATAAGGATGCTGCTGTACTAATCAATGGAGCAATTCCCCAAATTAACCAAGTAATTCTATTCGGTTTAACTCGACCACGCAGACTAGCGATAAGATAAGTAGTTGTAAAAGATATTGAAATAAGTGCGCCTAAAATAACAATGAGATGCATTAAATTCTCCTAAAATAATTTTGTTTTCATTATAACAAAATCTTAAGATTATAATTCATCTGGGAAACGATAGACTTGTATACTTAAATCATCATACGTTTGTAAGTAAAGTCTGCGACTGTTCACTTCCACAGCACTGCGATAAACAGTATAAGTCCCTGAGCGGCCTTCAGACTTTGGAACTGTAACACCATTTAAAATATGCCATGCCTCAATAATATTTTGCTGTTCATCTTTAGGATACACCGCTCTTTCTTTGTAAATAGCTGCTCGAATAAATCGAGCTGTTGGTGTGAATCCTCCAGGAAAAACTGGTTTCCCATTGAAACTTCCTGTCGAAATTTGGTTAGGATTATCATTTTTTACTGACAGATTTTCTAATGATGAATTACTATCCTCATTTTTACTGACAGAAGTATTTTCACTTTCTGTCAGTAAATTGATATCCATATAAGTCCTTAATTTCTCAACTTCATTCTCAAATTTAGGAGCATTTGTAACCACACCAATTGGATTATCTGAAATGACCAATCGTCCACCATGTGGTTCAATATTAATCATTTGGCCGCTTGGATCTGTCGCAGAAAAATGTAAATCATTACGTCCAAATTTGTAGATTGCATTTTCATCAGTCATCAACTGTACATTATCAATATTCTGACGAACTTCCTCAATTGAACGGCAATTCCCCAGCAACCAAAGCAAAAATTCAAAAGCAGCAAGTTGAACTTTTCCCTTCTCTGCTTCTTTAGCGTAATCTGACTGATTTGAAAAAGTTAGTTTTTGTGCCGCCAAGCCATATTCATTTACACCATCTGAAATATCAGCATGTAATCTCATTTCGCTATTTCCGACGCCAAGGATGGCATATGGATTAATCATTTTTTGATTGTTATAGACGCTTGTCCATTCATAATTCCTTGGTAGAACAAGGGCAGCGGCATTAAAAGTATGCCAATCCATTGTTCTAGCAAAAACCAATCCACCGTCACTTGACTTTAGTTGAAAACTGGTACACATTTTTCTCCCCTTAATTAATTTGTCATCTCTTTATTTTATCAAAAGTTTTACTGATAAAGATACTAGCAGAACTATAAACTTCAATCCTATAACAAAAACTAAAAAATGTACGAAAAAAGTACTGACAGAATCAGTACTTTCATTCAACCCATAATTATAAAATTATTTGTACATTTCAAGCAATGCAAGGAAGCTATCAGCTTCAAGTGAAGCTCCACCAACGAGGGCACCGTCGATGTTTTCTTTAGCCATCAATCCTTCGATTGTTTCAGGTTTAACTGAACCACCGTATTGGATACGTACAGCTTCTGAAACTTCTTTTCCGTAAAGTTTTTCAACTGTTGAACGAACAACACCACAAGTTTCGTCAGCGATTTCGTTTGTTGCAGTTTTACCAGTTCCGATTGCCCAGATTGGTTCATAAGCAATAACCAAGTTTGAAACTTGTTCAGCACTCAAGCCAGCAAGACCAGCTTCGATTTGACCTGAAACCCATTCAGCTGTTTTTCCAGCTTCAAAAGTTTCCAAAGTTTCACCACAACAAAGGATTGGAGTTGCTCCAGCAGCGAAGATTGCTTTTGCTTTTTTGTTGATGTCTTCGTCAGTTTCGTGGAAATATTCACGACGTTCGCTGTGACCGATGATGATGTATTCAACACCTAAATCAACGATAGCAGCTGGACTATTTTCACCAGTGAACGCTCCAGCATTTTCAAAGTAGCTATTTTCAGCAGCAAGTTTCAATTCTGAACCTTGACGAAGGTAAGCCATAGGAGCGAGGAAAAGTGCAGGTGCACCGATAACTGATTCAACATTATCAGATGAAGGCAAGTTATTTTTTACAGCTTCAACAAAAGCTTGCGCTTCTGACAAAGTTTTGTTCATTTTCCAGTTACCAGCGATAATTGGTTTACGTGACATTCTAATTCTCCTTATAGGGCGTTTAAGCCTCTTAAATTTTGGACTTCAGTCCATCTTTTACATGGTCTATTTTATCACATTGTGAAAAAAATTGCAGAAATCAACTCATCATTAATAAATTTCAATCCTATCACTTTTTTTCCAATAATTTTATAGCATCACGTGTTTTTTCCAACTTGTCATAACTTTCTGTAAAATGCTCTGATACATACATATAAAAAAGAATGTCAACAACATAAAGCTGAGCCATCAAACTCATTGTTGCAGCAGTCCGCATTTGATAATCTTCACCCGAAACAGAATGAAGAATACAATCAGCCATTTGTCCTAAGCTTGAATTTTCCCGAGAAGTAATTGCAATAATCGGGATTTTCATATTTTTTACCACGCTTGCGAGTTCCAGAACTTCTTTTGTTTCCCCCTTCATTGAAATTCCAATGAAGATTGTTTTTTTATTAGAAACAGAAAGAGAGGAAACAAATAAATGGGCATCTTGAATAAAGATAACTTGCTTGCCAATTCGACTAAACTTTTGAAAAATATCCTGAGCAACCATTGAAGATGCTCCAATTCCAAAAACAAAGATATTCTCAGCAGCATCAATTGAAGACACAGCATCCATAATTTCATCATCCAACAGAGCAGAATTTGTCGTCTCTACCATGTGATTTACCCGGACTTTGAGTTTATTCTTAATTGAAGTAGGTGATTCAGAATCATTTACTTCCTTGTAGTATTCTTCATCATCTACATGAGCAGCATACGAGGCACTCAATTTTTGTTTAAACTGGGAGAATCCATCATAACCTAACTTTCTGGAAAATCTTACTAAAGCCGCAGAGGAGCTACCAATTTCTCCAGCCACTTCTTGCGCACTTTTTTCTAGCATTTTCTCTCCGACTTCAAAAATATAGTCAGCTATTTTTTTCTCAACTGTCGTAAAGCTAGAATAATTTTGCCTAATGATAAGTAAAGTATCCATTTAACCTCTCCGTTCTTCTTTAATTATAACAAAGAGGTTGGTATAAACCAACCTCTAACTTTTATGCTTTTACTGTTATAATCTCTTGACCTTTACTTATTTTCCCACCATGACTGATAATAATTTCTCGATAAGTATCAGAATTTGTGATAACCACAGGTGTAATTATAGATAAACCTGCTGCTTTTATTTTTGAAAGATCTGCTCTTACCAGTAAATCTCCTTTTTTGACACGATCATTTTGCTTAACGAAACTTTCAAAAGCTTCACCATTTAAGCCAACAGTATCCATTCCAATATGAATTAGAATTTCAACACCGTCATCACTAGTCAAACCAATCGCGTGCTTAGTTGGAAAAACTGTAGTAACAAGTCCATTGACGGGCGAAACGACATCTCCATTATCTGGTTCAATGGCTACTCCTTTACCCAACATTCCGCTTGAGAAAACTTCATCCTCAATTGTAGAAAGTTCTTTCACATTCCCCTCAAGTGGTGATGCAATTGTTGAACTAGAAAATTCTGGAGTTGTCACAACACGTAAAGTAGGTTGAATAGTTTCCATTTGGACTGATTTTCCATAATTATCTGCTTTTTCTTTTGCATCTTTAGGAATACCAAAGAGATAAGTAGCAATAAATCCACCAATATAAGCACCCAATAGTCCAAGAAGATAAACCCACCATTTGCCATTAGCAATAAGTGGAAGGAGGGCAAGGCCTGAAGGGCCAATAGCAATGGCTCCAGCTTGACCTAATGAACCGATGATTGCACCACCAATCCCCCCACCGATACAGGCAGTGATGAATGGACGACCAAGTGGTAGGGTAATCCCATAAATTAAAGGTTCTCCAATTCCTAAAATTCCTACTGGAAGAGCACCTTTAACAAGTTCGACAAATTCTTTATCTTTTCTCAAACGAAGCCAAAGCGCAATCGCAGCACCAACTTGACCAGCTCCAGCCATTGCAAGGATTGGCAATAATTGTGTTGAGCCCGTTTTAGCAATCATTTCTAAATGAATAGGGGTTAAGATTTGGTGTAAACCAAACATAACCATTGGTAAGAAAAGTACACCCAAAACAAAGCCAGAGAAACCACCACCAACTTGAAGAATAAAGTTAATTGCCCCGACTAAACTTGAAGAAATAACTCCCGCTACCGGCATAATGGCAAAAATCTCCGCAAAACCAATGACCAATAAACCAATGGTTGGTGTCACAATAATATCAATTGAGTCAGGAATAAATTTACGTAGTTGTTTTTCTAAAATCGATAGTAACCAAACAGCGAAAATTACGCCAATAATTCCACCTTGTCCTGCCGAAAGTGCACTTCCATTAAAGATATTTTTCAATGGTGCTTCTGGGTTCATTCCTGTGAGCAAGGAAACCGCACCGATAACACCACCAAGCGAAGGTGTCGCTCCAAATTCTTGAGCTGAATTAATTCCGACATAGATGGCTAAGTAAGAAAATATTCCAGATTGAATAATTTTTAAGACGGTAATAAACTGGGTCCATGTTGCGGCATCTAAGGTACCAGCAGTGACTAAGTTTCCTAAAACAGAGGCCAGCCCACCAATCAAACCGGCACCAACAAAAGCAGGAATCAATGGAACGAATATTTTAGAAATCGTATTAAGAACCGCTTTAAATTTTGAAGGCTTATTATACTTTTCTTTAGCTTCCGATTTTGTTTTTGCCATTAAATCATCAATTGATTGACCTTCAACACTTGGGAAAGTTTCTCCTAACCTTACCCCAACTGTCTCAACCATTGCTTGAGCAACTTTATTTACAGTTCCAGGTCCGATGACAACTTGTAGTGTTTCATCTTCAACGACACCCATCACTCCATCAATTGCCTTTAAACCAGCTAAGTTAACTTTTGAATCATCAATAATGGTCATCCGAACACGAGTCATGCAATGAATCAATTTTTTTACATTTTGTGTTCCACCAACATTTTCATAAATCTCTCGTGCAATACGAGCTATTTTTTCTTCTGCCATTTTTGCTCCTTCTCCTACCTTATAAGGTAAATTCTTAATTCAGAGTATTTTTCACAAAACCATTTGCTCTAACAAGCTTGGTTTTTCCTTCTTCTGCTGCACAATCAGTTAATAACATGACAATTGCAAGTTTAACATCTTGATCGGCTTCAATGAATTTTTCTTCGGCTTCTTCATAAGTACAATCTGTCGCTTGCATAATGATGCGTTTACTACGCTCAACTAATTTTTCATTTGTTGGTTTAACATCCACCATCAAGTTATTATAAACTTTACCAATCCCAATCATTGAAATTGTTGAAATCATATTCAAAATTAATTTTTGAGCTGTTCCCGATTTTAATCTTGTTGAGCCTGTTAAAAATTCTGGTCCACAATCAACTTCAATTGGAAATTCGGCATGTTTTGAAATTTCAGCATTAAGATTACAAGAAAGGCTTGCCGTTTTAGCACCAATTTCTTTAGCGTAATCTAAAGCTCCAATTACATATGGAGTCCGACCACTGGCAGCGATTCCTAAAACAAGGTCGTTCTCATTCAACTTCAAATCAATCAAATCTTGTCTTCCAAGTTCAAGACTATCCTCAGCCCCTTCGACAGCAACCGTCATTGCTTTGTCACCACCGGCAATTAAACCAATCACTTGGGTAGCTGGTACGCCAAAGGTTGGGACACATTCAGCGGCATCAAGTACACCTAAACGACCACTTGTTCCAGCACCCATATAAATCAAACGGCCACCTTTGTTAAAAGCTTCAATCGCTGATGAAATAACTGGTTCAATATTTGGAAGTGCTTCTTCAACTGCAAAAGCAACTTTTTTATCTTCATTATTCATTTTAATAAGCGCTTCTGCGACAGTCATTTGGTCAAGGTTAAAAGTTTCGTCATTTCGTCGTTCTGTTGTTAGTGTTGATAAATCAATCATTATTTTTCTCTTTTTCTATTTTAAATTTTTGTCCTGGGCCAATAAAAGAAATAAGTTCTAAATCTTCTTTAATAATATTTCCCACAACATTTACTTTTTTATCTGCTGGCAAATTCCTTTTAGTAATTTGAATTTCGCCCATATAACGACCATATTCACAATTATCAATAGTAATTGAGCCTTTTTTTCTCTCAATTGTATTTTCTGGATTTATTTCAGAAATTTCATTGAAGCGGGCCTGAGCGCTGCGGATCACATCTCTAGCATCATCTTGTCTATTTTCATGCTCACCGAGAACTTTAGCAAAATCACTTGTTGCTTGGGTTGCTTGCAATACAAGTTCCCTCTTTTGAAGATATTGGTTAATCTGCCAAGCTGTTCTTGCTTTTAATCCTCCATCCCCAACATAAATATGATCTATATTTATAGATTCCATATCAAGTAAAGAAGAGAGTGGATGTTGATAGCGGTGCGCTTCAAGGGTTGGTAATCCTTCATATAAAGGATGGCGTAGAGAATCATCTCCCGGAATAAAGGCCATAACTTTAAATGAATTTCTTTTCAAAAATTCATTTTTTCTAAGAAAGCTCTCCCGAGAAAGGCCTGTTTCTGGTCTTGGGTAATAGTTGTGCCAGGCTTCAAGCTGATTAAAGTTTGCCTTGTATTCTTTTAACTCGTCAATATCTTCTTGCCTAATCGTACTGGCATTTAGACTGACTGTCATTTTTTGACTGACTTGCGCAATTGTCTCATTGCTGATATGATAATCCATTCTGAGACCAGTTACTCCAAGTTCTTGAAGTTCTTCTACTCTATCAATAGAAAATCCAGCTTTTTCTAAAGCTTGACCTGAAATATCAACCATAAGTTTCAAATGATTCTTTTTAGCAGCTGTTCCTAAGTCTCTTAGCCTTTTTTTATATAGACTTGCTTCATCCTCGGGAATATGCATCGATGTGAAAATCCCTTTAAAACCATGATTAGTCATCTTGTCAATATATAAATAGTCCTTTTCATTCAAGTCCCTATTCATAAAAATTGAATAACCGTACATTTTTTATCCTTCCGAAATATTATTTCTTGATAACGTATTCATTATAACCTAAAAGAATTATTATTTCAAGTATCAATTTAATCTTTTTTTATTTTGAAATATTATTTCATTGTTTTGTATAATAAAAAGAATAAATTTCTTTATTCTTTTTATTATATTTACAAAGTACATTTTTCTTTAATTGAATCAAAATTCTCTTTAAGAAGAACCGTTGAAGCTTTAAATTTTTCTTGCTCTTCTTGAGTTAATTCTAACTCTAGGACCGCTCGAACACCTGTTCTATCAATAATTGCAGGACTTCCTGTATATAAATCGGACTGGCCATACTCTCCTGTCAAATAGGCAGAAACTGGCAGAATCACGCTTTCATTTCTAAAAATTGCTCTTGTCAAACGAGCTAATGAAGCAGCAATTCCGTAAGAGGTATTTCCCTTTTGCATAAAGATATCCAAACCTACTTCACGAATTTCTTGATCAATTTCATCGAAGGTTGGAAACTCTGGATTAGGATATTTTTTGAGCCACGTTGTTAATGGAATCGCACCGACTGTCACGTTTGACCAAGCGGCAAAACTTGATTTCCCATGCTCAGCTAAAACATATCCATGAATACTTTTAGGATTAATTTGGAGTTTTTCAGCAACGATCTGGCGCATCCGACTAGTTTCTAAAAGCGTTCCTGTTCCTATCACACGATGTTTAGGCAAGCCAGATACTTCTGCAACAACTTGGGCAAGGACATCAACTGGATTTGATGCGACCAAGAAAATACCATCAAAACCTGCATCCATTGTTTTACGAGTTATATCACGAATCATTTCGACATTATTTTCTAATAACTGTAGGCGATCTGGATTTTTTCCGAAAGTTGCTGATGGAGCATTGGCAGACAAAACAACAATATCTGCATCAGAAACATCTGAATAATCAGCAGCATAAATGTTTTTAGGAGCTGCGTTTAGATAAGGAAGCGCATGAAGCAAGTCTAAACTGTTGGCTGAAGCTTTACTTTTGTTGGTATTTATTATTGCAATTTCATCTGCTAAATCATCAACAACTAAGTTATGAGCATAAGTACTCCCGACGGCTCCAGCTCCAACAATTACAACTTTTTTGTTATTAATTTTCATCTCTTTTCATAATAAAAAAACAGCGGATGTCATTTTGACTCACGTTGTTTTTCTACTCCCTTTCCAAATCTCTTTTCCCAATTTACTTACAGTTTATTTACGCTTTGAAATCACGAGCAATTTGCTCGTCTTCTTTCATTTGTTTAATTAATTGATCTATCCCATCAAATTTAATCATATCACGAATTTTATCTAGCCATAAAACAGTCAATTTCTCACCATAAATTTCTCCATTAAAATCAAAAATATGAACTTCAACTGTTTTTTCAGTCCCGTTAAAAGTATCATTATATCCAATTGAAGCAAAGCCACGATGACGTTCTCCAGCAAAAATGACATCACAGGTATAAACTCCAACAGCTGGCAAATGAACGTAATCTTTAATTACTAGATTTGCTGTTGGATAGCCCAGTTGTCTTCCGCGGGCAAAACCATGAACAACAAGGCCTCTTGTTTCATAAGAATAACCTAAAAGTTCATTTGCTTGTGCAATATCACCTTCTTCAACTGCTTTTCTAATACGTGTCGATGAAATTTTTCCATGTTCATCCGCTTTTTCCGGCATGATGACCACACGGTAGTCTTCCGTTGACTTGAGATTTTTCATATCAGAACCTGTCGTATAATCAAATCCTGTAATCACCACTTTGGGATTAAATCTTTTGACGACACTTTCTGCGAATTCAGTTGAAGTTTGATGAGCAAAATTAGAAGTGAAATCTTTAAATACAAGGTAATCTACCCCATTTTCAGCAAAGAGCTCTGCTCGTTTTTCATCTGAAGTTAATTTCAAAAGCATTTCAGGCTCAAATTTGTTGAAGGTTAATGTTGGTTTTTCCGGAAAGGTAAAAACAGCTATTTTTAAATTCAATACCGCCGCAATTTTTTTAGCTTCTGTAAAAAGACTTTGATGTCCTCGGTGTAATCCATCAAAATAACCGAGGACAAGGATAAGTTCTTCATCAAATTTTAGTTCATCATTAAATTCTAATATTTCCATTTTTCTCACTTTGGCTCATATTGCTAAGAATTAAACCAATACTTTATTTGGTTTCCAAATTCCTGCTTTTTCTGGATGTTTCATGTAAACAGCAATTAATTTATCATCATAAAAGGCTGCAAATTTATCTCTTGTCAGTTCTGACAAGTCTGTCAGTAAAAATTCACTTTTATTAGACTTAATGACAGGGCTGTCAGTAGTTTCATCTGTAACCCAATCATCCTCAGCAAATTTTTTTCCAACTCGTGCCATTTCAAACTGATCAGCAGTCAAATTTACTCTTGGCAAATCACTGACAGCATATTCTGCTGGGTACATTAAGCTAGAAAGCTCTCCTGCCTCCATTGCTACTTCAATATCTGAGAGTTTGACGGCATCTTTAATCATCAGTCCATTACTTGCTGTTCTTTGCAATTTTGACATATGTCCTGCGTAACCAAGTTGCTCTGCTAAATCTACTGCTAATGTTCGGACATAGGTTCCTTTGCTGCACTCAACTTTGAAAGAAAAGCTTACCAAACCTGCCGCTTCATCAGTCATCACGGAACTTGTTCTGACAAATGATTTGATTGTAATCTCTCTTGCCGGACGGTCAACTGTCTGACCAGCTCTGGCATATTCATACAATTTTTTTCCGTTAATTTTTACGGCTGAATACATTGGAGGAATTTGCTTTATTTTTCCAATAAAATTTTTCATTACTGAGTCAATTTCAGACTCTGTCAGCTCCCGTTCTACTGGCGTTTTACTAACAATTTCCCCGTCAGCATCTTCGGTTTCCGTTGAAAAACCAATAGTAACTTCACCTTCGTAAATTTTACCTGCCGCTTCCATGTATTCTAATAACCGCGTCGATTTTCCAACGGCCACTGGTAAAACGCCTGTCACAGAAGGGTCTAAAGTTCCACCATGTCCAATTTTTTTTGTTTTTAAAATACCACGAAGTTTGGCAACAACATCAAAAGATGTCCAGCCCGCTTCTTTATAGACATTTAAAATGCCATTTAAATTTTCATTCATCCTGAAAATTATAGCATTTTTTGACTAAAAAATCACTTACAGTCTTTATGATTGGTTCTTTCCATAAAAAAATTACTGACAGAATGTCAATAATTTCTCTGACTAAAAAAGATTGATCAAAGTCAATCTTTTATTATACTTAATTTCCCGTTGGAACTTTTGTGGCGTTTATTGATTTGATTTGTGAACTACCACTATTTAGCGAAGCATCCGAACCATATTTAGCTACAAGTTGCGCACCTGTCAGTGTTTCTTTAGTTTGCCATTGAACCATTGGCCATGGATCCTGTGCCATTCTTAAACCTGTCTGCGTTGGATCAGGAACTTGTAAATAATAGGTTCCATCAGCATTTTGTTGAATACGTGCTGTATTTTGTATAACATTGACAGGGTCAGAATACGTGGATACGCCATTTGAACCTACATTAACAAGATAAGTTAAGTAAGATTCTCCAGTATAAATATCAAATTTGCCTTGAGCATTATTAACCCATTGGGCATAAACTGCATCTTGCTGCTTTCCAGTTAGAGTTGACCAGCTTTTTGGAGAGTCATTACTTGAAGATGCCGAAGTCTTTGAACTACTTGAAGCGGAAGTTGATTCTTGAGTTGAATCACTCGTTGTACTAGAGCTTTGTGATTTACTACTTGTGCTCTTACTTACTTTTGTCGAGCTTGTTTGTGCAAAAGAGGCTGACTTATCAGGAGTTTTATGAGGATAAAAAACTTGATAAGCAATGATTCCGAGAGCAACTACTAAAATGACTGCCAAACTAGCAATTGCAATTACTTTTTTGCTGTTTTTTGAACTCGCTTTTGAATGTTTTGCCATAAAAAGCCTCCTTAATAAAGCTTGAAAAATACTTTTTCATAATTAAATTATACTTAATTTTCTTATCTATTTCAAAGAATTTACCTTTAATCAATCTTAATAATACAAAAAGTTACTGACAAATACTCCGTCAGTAACTTTTATTCTTAATAACTACTTATAAGTAAATATTAATTGCTTGTTTTAGCATAGGCCGCAGATTGAGTTCCAGCTTGTCGTCCAAAGATAACAATATCAGCAACAGCGTTACCACCAATGCGGTTACCACCATGGAGACCACCTGTAACTTCTCCGGCAGCATATAATCCTTGAATTGGACTACCATCTTTTTTCAAGACTTGAGTATTTGTATTAATTTTTACCCCAGCCATTGTATGGTGAATTCCTGGAGCCACTTTAATGGCATAATACTTACCTGATATTTCAGTAGTCATTCCTGTTGTACGACCAAAGTCTTCATCTTTTTTAGTTGATACAGCTTTGTTCCAACCATCAATTGTTGAAGTCAGTACTTTTTCATTAATGTCGAGCTTGTCAGCAAGTCCCTTGATACCGTCAGCTTCAACGACCATATCTTTAGACATATACTGTTCAACTGCTTTTACTTTATCTTTAGTTCCTTCTCCAAAAATAACATAAGAATATTTTCCTGGTTGTTTAAGTTCAGCAGCAGAAACTTTATCACGAGTATCCATTTCATTAAAGAAACGTTTCCCTTTTTGATTTACAAGAATCGCCCCTTCACCACGAATTGATTCTGAAACAAGATAACCTGTTTTTTGGAATACAGTTGGATGAATTTGAATTTTATCCATATCAACTAATTCCCCACCAAGTTCTGAAATCATAGTAATTCCGTCACCAGTTGAACCAGCCGCATTTGTTGTCACATAATCTTTAAGGTCAGGACGATATTTTGCAATCATTTTCTTATTTGCACCGAATCCACCTGTTGTAACAACGACTGCTTTAGAAGAAATATCTTTAGTTTCACCCTCAATCTTAACTTTAACTCCAGATACTTTACCATCTTTTTCAGTAATTTTGGTAACATCACTATTTACAAATAAGGGAATATTTCGTTTGGTAATATTTTCTTCAAGACCTTTTACCAAATAACCACCAACTGCTGAACCATCATGTGGTCGGTGAGTTCTTGAAACTGACATTCCCCCTGTCGTAGTTAAATTATCTAAAACAATTCCATTTGTATTTAACCAATCAACAGCACCAGCCGAGTGGTCAACAAAATAACGAAGGAGTGCCTTGTCATTCGTACCACCACCACCTTTGAGCGTTTCTTCATAAAATTTATCATTTGAATCAGCGACACCTTGTGCTTTTTCGACTGATGTTTCTGATGCGTTCAAACCAGCTGAGGCTTTTGAAGTATTTCCACCAGCAATTGGCATTTTTTCTAAAATGACTGGATTCATTCCAGCATCTTTTGCTTCAATTGCTGCAGTCATTCCAGCCCCACCAGAACCAACAATAATCACATCGTATTTATCACTTAAAGTAGAAGGATCAGCATAGATGTTTGATTTACTTGCACCAGCCGAGGTTTCAACTTTCTGAGACGAACTTGATTGTCCTTTTGTATTCTTTGTATTACTCCCACAAGAAGTCAAAGAGAGGCCCACAAGCGTTAGTAAGCCTAGTTTAGTCCAAATTTTCATAAATTACTCCTTTTGTGTTAAAATTCACATAGTTATTATAACAAATTTTTAGCAACTTTCCAAATATCTATAAAATTTTTAGCTGTCATTAAAAATATTTTCAGAATAAATCACAAAAAGTACTGACAGAATCGTCAGTACTTTCCATTTTTACTTATAAAGATTTATGAGTTCGATTGTAACTTAGAATAAGGCTGAGCATGTAGCATCCAACGCACTCCGTACTTGTCAGTAAAATCACCCATTTTCCCACCCCAGAATTGATTTTCAAAAGGTAAATTAACAGTGACTGTCCCCGATTCAACAGCCTTGTTCCAAAAAGCATCTGCTTGTGAGACCGCTTGTTCGTCTTCCGAATCTAAATCAATTAAAATTGAAATGGAATCATAAACAAGAGGATCAACTTTCATAAAATTGTCCGCAGCCATAATGGTTGAACCTAGAATGTCAAATTGAGAGTGCATTGTTAAATCGGAAGCCTTCTCGATTGGAACCCCAAATTGTTCAGCTTGTTCTTCAGCCAGAGGCAGTCGTGAAATATTTGTCGCTCCAAGAACATCTTTATAATAATCTAATGCTTCCTTCGTATTATTAAAAGTAAGATAAGGGTGAATATTAGCCATAATAAGCTCCTTTTCTGATAAAATTTTATAGTAATTACAGCTTTAATACTATAACCAGTTTACCACAAGAAAGCGCTTCAATCCATTAATTTTGCTTGTCTATAACAATAATCTGCGTGGTCATTAATCACTCCTACAGCTTGCAAGAAAGCATAGATAACCGTTGAACCTGTAAATTTAAAACCGCGTTTCTTCATATCTTTACTCATTTTGTCAGAAAGTTCATTTGTTGCTGGAATTTCTGACTCATCATTAACTTGATGCTGTAAAACTTTTCCGTCAGTAAATGACCAGATGTACTTATTAAAGGAGCCAAATTCTTTTTGAATTTCTAAAACTTTTTGAGCATTAACAATCGCCGCTTTAACCTTTAATTTATTTCTGATAATTCCCGCATTTTGTAAAAGTTCTTGTTCTTTATTCTCGTCATATACTGCTATTTTTTCAATTTCAAAATTATCAAAAGCTTCATAAAAATTTTCTTGTTTATTTAATATTGTTGCCCAAGAAAGCCCTGCTTGATTTAAATCAAGGACCAATTTTGCAAAAAGTTCCTGATCATTATGTAAAGGGACTCCCCAATAAGTATCATGATAATGAATCATTTTATCAGTTGACAAACACCAATTACATCTTCTTAATTCAGTCATTTCCTACCTCAATCCACCCACTTTACATAATAGTTATTATGCAAAATCAATAAAATTTCTTTTCCCAATGCTCTCCATCAATCTCATAAACAAATTCTGAGTAAGTTGAGTGAAGCATCATGTCTGCCATTTCAAGAAAGCTACTTGCAAGATTCAAATTCGCTAATTGATTAATATCTTGCCAGAAAACTTTTCCTTCATCTGTTTCATTAATTAATTGACCAGAGAATTCTGTTGTTGAATAAAGAAAAACCATATATCTTCTGTTCTTCTCAGGTTCAAACCAATCCTTAACTCCACAAAGTTTTAAATTTATGATATCAAGTCCAGTTTCTTCTTTAATCTCTCTTATTGTTGACGGAACAAGAGCCTCACCTTTTTCCAGATGTCCTCCGGGAAAAGCAATTCCAGTCCATGATTTTTTACGCTCTTGAACAAGAACTTTATGATTTTTTTCGTCAATAATGGCACACATATTTGTCAATTCGACTTGTTCTAACTCATGATAAGTCATTATTTTTTCACTACTTTTTCTATTTTTTCTCAATTGGAGCCATTGCTGCTAATAAACGTTTCATTCCGACTTCTGGGAAATTAATCTTGAGTTCCATATTTTTACCAGAACCAGAAATCCCTAATACCATACCTTCGCCCCATTTACGGTGAATCGCTGTATCGCCAATTTGCCAATCTTCTGTTTCAGAATTATTAATCGTCGCTTGAGCTGCAGTTGGATTAATGACTGCTTTTCTTTGATGAAGCGCATCTGACATCGATATCCCACTGGCAAAACCACCAGATTTATAAGAAGCATTGAAGCTTGAATTTGCTTTACGAGCAATACCAGCATATTCTAGTAATTCATCATCAATTTCCGAAATAAAACGGCTGGGACGATTATAATTCGTTTTACCATAAAGCACACGTTGATTGGCATTCATTAAGTAGAGCGTTTCTTCTGCCCGTGTAATTCCAACATAAGCCAAACGACGTTCTTCTTCCAACTCATCAATATCTTCATTTACCCGTGATAAAGGAAAAATGTTTTCTTCCATTCCAATTAAGAAAACAATTGGAAATTCCAAACCTTTTGCCGCATGCAGGGTCATCATTGTTACTTGGTCAGATTCTTCCTCATAAGCATCGGTTTCAGAAAGCAAACTAACTTCGTTAAGGAAACGGCTCAACTTATCTAAGCCAGTTTCAACAATTGGCTCTCCCGTTTCTTCATCTAGAGGAATTTCTGATTTTTCATCAAACCCTTTAGTTACTGACAAGAATTCTTCAATATTTTCAATTCGTGCTTGATTTTCGATACTTGGCATCATTTGCAAAGCTTTGACATAGCCAGTACGCTCTAACATTTCTTCAACTAATTCTGTGATTGTTGAACTTTCACTATGGGTTCTCAACAAATCAAAGGCCATTGCCAAATTGTAAATCTCACCAGCCGCTTTTCCACGAATATCGGATAACATAATATCAAAACTTGAATCTGCTAAAGAAAGTCCACGACTGTCAGCAAAACGACGTAATTTTTCTAATGCCCCCGGACCGACTCCTCGTTTAGGTTCATTAACAATTCGTTCAAAACTCATATTATCTGCTGGATTTGCTACTACATTTAAGTAAGCAATAACATCACGAATTTCCTTACGTGAGTAGAATTTAGTTCCCGCAACCATTGTATAGGGAATATTCGATTTAACAAAAGAATCTTCAATTGTCCGAGACTGAGCATTAGTCCGATAAAGCACAGCATAGTCAGCGTAAGAACGTCCGGAACGAATGCCTGATGTGATAATTTCAGAAACCTTATTTGCTTCTTCTTGTTCATTTCCAGCGCGGAAATAAACAATCTTATCTCCAGCATCATTTTGCGTCCAGAGTTCTTTTGGTCGACGTTTTAAATTATTTTTTATAACATTGTTTGCCGCATCAAGAATTGTTTTTGTTGAGCGGTAATTTTCTTCAAGCAAAACAACTTTAGCTTTTGGATAATCTTTTTCAAAGTCTAAGATATTTTGCATATCTGCTCCGCGCCAACCATAGATTGATTGGTCAGCATCCCCAACGACACAGATATTTTGAAAACGACTGGCTAAAAGTTTAACCAACTGATATTGTGCATGGTTGGTATCTTGATACTCATCAACATGAATATATTGAAATTTTCCTTGATAGTAAGAAAGGACATCTGGGTTTTCATCAAAAAGGCGCAACGTCTGCATGATTAAATCGTCAAAATCCATTGATTCTGCTTTTCGTAATTCTTTTTGGTAAATCTTATAAACACGCGCAACAACCATTTCATATGGATGTCTAGCGCTTGTTTGAGCTTCATAAGCTGATTCATCTAATAAATCATTTTTAGCATTTGAAATCGCATTTAAAAGCCCTTTGGGTTCCCATTTTTTAGGATCTAAATTAGCTTCTTTCAAAATTCGTTTCATCAACGATTTTTGGTCCCCTGGATCTATAATTGTAAAATTACGATTATAACCAATATGGTCAGCATCACGTCTCAAAATTCTTACACACATTGAGTGAAAGGTCGCAATTAATGTATCTTGTGCTCTTGGAGTAAGTGATAAAGCACGCTCCCGCATTTCTTTTGCTGCTTTATTTGTAAAGGTAATCGCTAAAATATTCCAAGGATTAACCATTTTTTCATCAATTAAGTAAGCAATTCGATGAGTTAAGACACGAGTCTTACCCGAACCAGCTCCTGCCATAATCAATAAAGGCCCTTCTGTAGTTTGGACCGCTTCTGCTTGTTTTTCGTTCATTCCTTGTAATAGTGGATTCATTTTATTCTCCTAGCTGCAAATCATTATTAATTATATCATAAGTAAATCACTTAATGCGAGCCTCTTATAATCTTCTATTTTTATGGTCTAAGCCTAATAAATATGCTAACCCCTCCATAAGCTTTAATGGTATAATAAAAAGAAAAGGAATAAATTATGATTTTTTTATCAACTGTATTAATTTTATGTTGTACTTGGTATTTTTTAAAATTTTTAGCTCATTTTTCTCGTAAAATTCACGATGAGGTTCGAAAATTATCTGTCTATACTCATTTTCTTTCAAAATGGCTTCAGTCAGCCCCTGCAACATTTACCTATACCGCCATTTTTTGCGCTTTTACGCTAGTTCAAAGAACTGCACCGCAACACTTAATTAACATTCTAACGAACCATTCTTCAACAAGTATAGCCAGAGTTTCTGATAAACCAATCTCTACTTTTTTTGATAGTGCTTTTTGGGTTGCGGATAACGGAGCAGGTCTCCTCATTTATGTTGTCCTTTTTTGGACCGTTATTTCTTGGGCAGAACGAAAATATGGTTCACCAAGAATGATTGTCATCACATTGTCTGGTCATATTTTAGCCAGTCTCACTACTATTTTTCTTGAACTTTGGGCAATAAATAGCGGACGTGCTCCCAGTTCTTTAGCAATGGCAACTGATGTTGGTGTTTCATATATTTTAGTTGCTGGTTGCGCTGCTGCCATTCTTATAATGAGAAAACGAATGTTTTATATTGGACTTATAATTTTAGGACTATTTATCTTACTTCCGTTATTCGTTGAACATAGTATTTGGGATATGGGTCATCTATTTGCGGCTTTTTTTGGCTTTATTTCTGCTAGACTACTCCTTAAATTATCACCTATGCGTACGGTCAGTTCTCCTTACGAACTTCTTTTGAAGTGCCGTTCAGAACTCTCCAACAAATAAAGACTATCCATATACCACCAAGCACACCATTAATCTGCTGACCAAGAGGGCCTACTAACTGAGGAATTGCACCCGCAATGAAAGAAAGCAAAGTTGTAATTACAAAAGCAATGGCCAAAAGGAAAACAAATTTATTTCGATAAACTAAAAGTGAAAAAATCACTCCTGTAAGAATAAATAATAAGGCTAAAACACTTAATCCGTCATGTAAAAAGAGTTCAGGTGCTTTAAGAGGATTAGGAATTCCCTCACTGTGAGCAATATCAGCATAAGGAAAAAGTGTAGCTAAGCCTGTTGCTGCACCAAATCCCGCAATCGAAAGAAAAATTATGAGAAGACGTTTGTCTTCTCTTTCATTTTGTTTAAAAAGTCCCCACGCAAGTATCAAAGAAAAACAAGCGAAAAGAATATCTGTTAAGGTGAATAATTGATGATAAGGTTGATCAAGTGCAGAAAGTCCACTCAAAAGACTTGAGTTAACTACAGTTGGATTTAACCAAAATGCAAGAATCCAAGCATTGTACAATAAGGCAGCACAAATAGCAATAATGATTAAGTAATTACTTTTTTTCATTTTCTGAATCTACTCCTAAATCAGCTGCTTCAGTTGGTAAATAGAACTCTGCCATTGCAAAAGCAGGCAAACCATAACTGAGCGCTCTTTTTAACTCTGGCAAAGCATCTTCATTAGCTTCAGGGTCTGGAAAAACTTCTGATAAATCCATTAGAACTTCATCTTCAAGTAGATTACTAAGAAGGTTCTTTAAGGATTCAATTGATTGATAAGCCCATAAAACTGTTACTTTTGAATTCTGAATAGAAAATACCTTATCATATCCCGCAGCCAATGCCAAATAATCCTGCTTATCTACTTCAACAAATCTGTTTGATAGCAAATCTCTTCTAATTCTTGATAAATATTCTGTCCGTTCAATAAATTTTGTATGGTCTATTTTTTCGATATCTGTCAGTTCTCTTAGTGTTTTAGAAAGCATTTTCCATGAGTTAACCCGTAGACTCAATTCACCTGTTTGCGTGCGCATCAGCGTTCCTTTAACAAGTACTCTATCACCAACGGTCACATCTTTTTTCCATATTGCAAAATTTTCTAAACGATTTTCTAATTCAGCATATTCATTAAGAGTGTCACGTTTTATAACCAATTGAATTTTTGCTTGATTATCTGCCAAATCTGCAAATTGCATTGCGCCTCGGCCACGCAAACTAATTAACTTCCCATGAATGCTATATTCTTTTTCATCAAATTCATCAACTGATTCAAATTTATTTCTAAGGGTTTCTACTGATTCAGTTTCGCTATCGGGAAGACTAAATGGTGGAATGCCATTTTCTCTAAGATCATTTAATTTTTTTAGATAACTGTCATCATGACCAGCTTCATTCAATAATTCCAATCGTTTATTTTCTTCAAGTCGATGAACCTTTTTGATGAAATCTGATTTTTTCCACCAGCGATTTTCTGTTCTAGGGTCATAATCTCGTGAAAAGAAACTTTTAATTTTAGAAAAGATATTCGTCGGAACAAATCCTTCAGCTTGGCCAATTGCAAAAAGAACTGAAGTAAGAGAACCGCCATTATCATAACAAATATAACGAGTTCGCCATTCTGGCAAGTAAATATCATTTGAACGATAAAGTGATTCCAATTGGTACCAACGCGAAAAGAATTTCATTACAGTTCGTGCCGCTTTATCTAAGGCATTGGCTTGCAATGTTTCTCCGTTAATGAAGAATTGCCGTGCTGCTGCAAAGTTTAAACTAATTTCGCTTATCTCTTTTTCTTTAGCTGCTTCTATCAAACTGCTAATCATGAAAGTGACAGCTCCATTCATTGCCTCAGGAGAACGTCTCATCGTATCAAGCGACAGTTTATCTGACCCCACCGGAACAAAGGATAAAATTCCTTGAACTTTTCCAGCAGCATCGGATGCTGTTACAATCATTATTTGTTGGTCTGTTGGATCACCAAATCGACTTGAAGCCATTGAATAACCACGTTCATCACCATTTCGCCATTGTTCTGTTAATTTGGTTAAATCACTAAGTTCTGTAGCAGGAATTTCAGCCTGGCGACGAATCTTGACTTGATAGTTTTCTCTTTTTGCACGACGCATAACTTGTGCAACATCATGCATGGCTGGATTTTCAATAGAAAAGTCACGAACGATAACGACCGCTTCATCCCCGAATACAGTTGCGTTCAGCCCTAATTGAGCGTACATTTTTGCTCCTGCTTCAGAGGAGCCAATAACGCCTGGTGTCCAGCCCTGTGCTCGTGCAAGGTTGAGAAATGCTTCTCCCGCACTTTTCCATGATTTTTCATCTCCGATTGGGTCGCCGCTGGCTAACAAAACATCTCCAAAAAGATGATAAGTGATGGCAGCTTTTTTATTTTTAGAAAAGATAGCTTTCTTATCTCTGCGAGTCGCAAAGTAAGCAAGCGAGTCATTATCTCCATAATCTAGAATTAGCTGACGGATTGCTAGTTCTTGTTTTGCATTTGCCGAAAGTTCTTTTTGAGTAGAGCGCGTGAATATGAGAAATGCGCTGATAAAACCAAGAAGCATTATGACTGAAATCGTAGTACTGACCCAAATATTATTTCCAGAGCTGTACGGGAAAATTTCCTGACCAAAAGGAAGAAGGTAACGGAAATCACTGACAGATTCTCTAAAAACGTAAGCAATTCTTTGAGCTAAGGATACAGAACCATGGAAAGTTAAAAATGAAACGATTACTCCGCCAATAATAGAGCAGACAAATCCTACAGCCGCAATAATTATACCTTTCCACCAAGTGCCATTCACAATTTTTGTTGGGAAGGCATTTCGAGATAAAATCATTAATACAGCTGTCGCAAGAGAAACAACTACTCCCAGAATAACAAATAAAAGTGAGAAGATAGAAAATTGTGACATGTCAAGTGCTTCTTTGGTCACAAGTCCAAAGAAATAGGCCAATAAGAAAATAAGACCAAATGCAACAAAAGCTAATTGGAAATAGATAATTTCTATCCAAAGTGCCAATCTTCTCCGGTGTCGAATTGAGCTTGCTAAAATAAATAGAACAATTGCATTAAAAATACTAAAATCGGTAGGAAGGGCAAAAAGATAGAGGAAACCAGATAATAGTTTTTGAACAGGAGGCATCAACCAGCCGACAATCCCAACTATTAAAGCATAAATTGAGGCAAATTGTAATAAATGCCCGAGAAGTTTTGCAGACTTATCCTGCCATGGTTTTACTCGTTTTAATCTTTGTTTTACCTTATCTTGCTTAACTTTAGCTGATTTTTTATTTTTCATAACTTCCTTCTATCAAATAACTTTTATCCAAAAATAATTAATATATGTCGTTATCATATCATTTTTTCAATAATTTTTCATCCATTTTTATATTTGGAGGATAATCAAAAACCTTGATTATTTACAAGGTTTTTTCATCTATCGTATTCTCTATTGAATCGCATCCATAAAGAAATTCATTAATTTTCATCAAGAGCAGGGGGATATTACGATTTACAAAATCTCCATGCATTTTCCCACCATAGGGCTGATAATCAAATTGTTCATCTGCCAACTTCATACGATAAGTTTTAAGTGCTAACTTCCAAGTTTTTAATTGAATAATAAATGGATAAGTAATCGGAACTTGAGGGCTTGTTATTACTTGTATTTTTTCAGCTGATAAATTTGTTTTTTCCAATAATTGATTGAGCTTATCTACGAATGAAACAGGAATACAATCAAACATTAATTGAACATCAGCAGATTGCAACCAGGGACTACGATCTACGACAGGATCCATTGATACAAGTGCATAATTTCCAAGTAATCCATGGTAAAGTGCACCCATACCCCCGCGGGAAGAACCGGCACATAGTATATTCTCCCTAAGTATCCCTTCTTCTTCGGCTGTTTTTGCGATTAATTCCTGAATATTTTGTTCATAATCTCTAAAATTGGGAGTGTTGAGATAATAAGAACCATTAATTAAATTACTATCGGCAATTCTTAATACCACTGTATTTTTAGCAATAGAGCCTGTAATTCCTTCAAAAGGATTAGGAAAGAAGTTTTCCCGAGCATTCCCGTGATTGTAGCTCAATAGTCCTGGGAACCAAACCAAAAGTTTTTTAGTAAAAAAATCAGGCTGGTTTTGCGAAAGCTCTAAATCATAAAAAACTCCTTTATATTGCTTTAATCCAATTTCTAAATCTTTTCTCTTAACAGCATAAGCCCGACCGGCATAATAACCGTCAATGGTTTTATCTTCTAAAAGAAGCTGACGTAGTTTTTCATTTGCCACTGACCCTGTTTCCATACATGCTGCAACTAAATCATTTTCAATCGGGCAAAGGCTATCAAAATAATCATAACCGATTAAATCAGTAGCAATCAAAGCAACTTGAAAATGTTCCATTCCTGGACGAAGCAAATGACTTTTTTGCATTTTTTCTATCTGACCTTCAAAAATACAAGTGACGTGCCCTTGACTATCTAAAATTAATAGCCGCCCATTTTCAATTTTCCATGTTTGTTCAAAGTCACTATGCATTCCTTTTATCTTACCGTCAGGTTCAAATGACCAGATTCCCCATTTTGTATAGCTTGGCAATTGACAAAAATAAAATATTTTTCCCAGTAAAAAATTATATAATTCTTCATTCATTTTGTTTTTCCCTTTTTGTTTAATTTATGATGACTGTTGCATTTGCTTTTACGATTTGAACTATAATTTTGTAAAATATATCTTCATTCACAATATGTTATTTAAATTACTTTTTTTACTTTATTTTACAATAGAATTATACTCCTATTCTCATTTTTAATCAATTACTTTGAAATAAAAAAAGTCCCGTGAGTTTCACGGAACTTTTTGATTTAGATTTCTTAAATCAGAAATTTTTAATTTGATTATATTTGGTTTCAAATGCATTTTTCATGGTATCAGTTGCTTTATCGTAAGATGTCTTATCTACAAAAGTTCCATGTACAATGATTCGATGAGTTGCCTCAGCATCAGCACAGGTTACTAAAGTGATTTCTTTTTTACCTGGACTATCATTGATTACTTCAACATGTTCTGGCGTCACTACATCAATCTTATCAATTTTATACTGATAAATATTATCTTTATCAGTCACATAAATTGTCATTCCTGCTTTTGCTTTCTCTAACGGAGTGAATAAGATAGATAAGTCAGAAGTAAATCCAGTCATATTATGACCAGCCAAACTATAGTTACCTTCACCCATGACTTCGTCAGCTTTCATTGTTCCCGCTCCATATAAAAGTGAAGTATTTCCAACCCCTTTAAAGATAGGAAGATTGATATTTAATTCGGGAATTGCAATACCACCAATTACAGGTAGAGGTTGACTATTAAACTGGTTGGTAAGGACTGATTGAAAATCTACTGATTTTACCGCAGCAAAATCAAAACTCACATCAGCTTTTTTGTTTTTTTCTATCTTTTCTTGTGAAACATTATGAAGTTGATATTTATTACTATTTGTTGCAATCAACATGTTACGAATTGGCTTATTAAAAATTAAGACTAACCCTACTATAAATAGAAGAACAATAAACGTATTTAACAGCCAGTTATATTTTCCTCTTTTAGTTTTTTTACGCTCTGCCATTTTACCCACCTTGTCTTTTTGTGTACTCTTTTTATTCATTGTATCATGCTTTAAGTTCTGAGTCAAAAGTTTTAATTGTTTTACAAAAAAATCTTGCGTATAGCAAGATTTAAACAATTATTTTAGGTTTGTAATATTACCAACTTCAAATGTTTTTTTATCTGAAAGCTGAAATTTGTCTTTCAGTCCAGGTGTGATATAAACCTTATTATCTTTATCAACAAATACAGCCTCAACGTTTTTCAACTTTTCAACGTATTCGTAACCTTTTTTAGTTCCCATAGCGTATATCATTGTTGACAAACCATCACCATTGGTCTTATCTTTTCCTGAAATTAACAAGGTGATACTGGCAATATCATTCTCAAAAGGATAGCCTGTCTTAGGATTTAAAATATGACTGTATTTATGCCCATCAACTTCTAAATATCTCTCGTAAATTCCTGAAGTATTGACGTGCTCATTAAAAGCTTTAATAATCCCCATTTGAGTCCCAGTTGGATCATTTGGATTCTTAATTCCGATTGTCCACGGACTGTCAGCACCTCTCGGTGAATGACCAATCACATAAATCGAACTAGAACCCAAGTTGACAATCCCTGTGGTAACACCATCTTTTTTGAGTGAATCAACCATTTTCATGGCAACAAACCCTTTGACAATGGAACCCAAGTCCAAACGAGCGCCTTTTTGTGTCAGATAAATTGTTTCATTTTTATCATCAAATTTTATGTCATGATAATTAATTAAAGGCAAAACTTGATCAATTTCTGATTGAGCAGGCTTTCTAGCGTTATCCATTCCAATGTTCCAAAGACTTGTCAGTGAACCAATTGTAATATCATAACCTAAATCTTTAGCTGAATAGTTATAACCAGCTTTAACTAATTCATATACATTTGAATTCACCTTGATAGGTTTAATTCCTGCATTTTGGTTAATCTCATCAATTTGTGAACCTGATTGATTAACGGTTGTTAAATTATTGTATTCAACAGGAAGTTTTAGAGCCTTTTCTACTGCAGCTTCTTTTCCTTTGTCATAAACAGTGACTTTAATGTAAGTTCCCATTGTCGTCACGTCTTTATTAATTGGTGACGTTAATAAATTACGATTATCTTTTTGACTAGATTTTCCATTAGCGCAAGCACTTAAGCTGATTAAACTAAGTGCTGCTAGAACCCAAATTATTATTTTTTTCATTCTCTAATTTTTACTGACAGACCTGTCAGCACCAACTTATTCAGTCAGAAAGTCTGTCAGTAACTGGCAGACTTTCTTTTCAATTATCCTTCGTTATTGTCAGTAGAAATTGTTTCATCAGTAAGTTCTGGCGCATCAACTTCTTCATCTTCAATGACTGGATCTACAAGTGCAAAGGTTACAATTTGTGCTTCATCATCAAGTCGCATTACTTTAACCCCTTGGGCAGCTCGACCAGTTTGAGAAATGTTAGCCACATTTGTACGGATAATAACCCCTGTATCTGTAATAACCATCAAATCTTCGTCACCATTGACAGCAGTTAAACCAGCTAATTTACCAGTTCTTTCTGTGACATTCATGACTTTCATCCCTTTACCACCACGGCCTTTTGTTGGATATTCCGAAGCCTGAGTTCGTTTACCAAGACCATTTTCTGAGATGACAAGAACTTCTTGACTATCATCAATTCGTGAAGTTCCGACAACATAGTCGCCTTCTCTGAGGTTAACCCCTTTAACACCGGCTGCTGCACGTCCCATATCACGAACAACTGCACCTTTAAAGCGAACTGAGTATCCCAAATGAGTTCCGATAATCACCTCATCTTCACCCGAAGTTCTAAGCACATTAATCAGTTCGTCACCATCTCGGAGTTTCAAAGCCTTCAAACCATTTGTCCGAATATTGCTAAATTGACTGGTTGAAGTTCGTTTAACAATTCCATTACGTGTTGTGAAGAAGAGATATTTCGCCGCTTGGTCACGGTCAACATTGATGATTGTTGCAATTTTTTCACCGTCATCAAGCTTAAGGAGATTGACAATTGGCAATCCTTTTGCTGTCCGACCGTATTCAGGAATTTCATATCCTTTCATTCGGTAAACACGTCCAAGATTTGTAAAGAAGAGTAAATGATCATGTGTTGATGTAGATACCAAATGTTGAACAAAGTCATCATCAGACATTCCCATTCCTTGAACACCACGTCCACCACGATTTTGGGCACGGAATTCGTCATTAGCTAGACGTTTGATATATCCTTTATTTGATAAAGTAATCAATACATCTTCTTCCTCAATCAAATCTTCATCTTCAAGAGTAAGAACTTCACCAACTAACAATTCTGTTCGACGTTTGTCAGCAAATTTACGTTTAACTTCTTCTAATTCTTCACGAATAATTTTCTTAACACGTTCAGGTTTTGCCAAAATATCGGCTAAGTCAGCAATCAAAGCGACTAAATCTTGATATTCTGCCTCAATTTTATCACGTTCCAATCCGGTCAAACGACGCAAACGCATATCAAGAATAGCTTGCGATTGTTTTTCAGAGAGGAGGAATTCATCCATCATTGTTTTTTGTGCAATGGCATCCGTTTGTGATTCACGGATAATTGTAATGATACGGTCAATATTGTCAAGAGCGATACGTAAACCTTCCAAGATATGTGCGCGTGCTTCTGCACGTGCTTTATCAAAGGCTGTACGACGTTCAACAACTTCTATTTGATGTTCAATATAATCAACTAAGATTTCTTTCAAAGAAAGAATTTTAGGAATTCCTTTTTCAATCGCCAACATATTGAAACCAAATGAAGTTTGCAAACTTGTTAGTTTGAACAGATTATTTAAGATAACGTGTGCTGATAAGTCACGACGAACTTCGATAACCACGCGAATTCCTTCACGGTTGGATTCATCACGAACCGCAGTCAATCCTTCAATTCGTTTTTCATGGTTTAAACGAACAATATGTTCAACCAAACGCGCTTTATTGACCATATAAGGTAATTCAGTCACAACGATACGTTCTTTTCCACCAGCCATTTCTTCAATGTGGGTTTTTGCACGTAATGTAATTGAACCTTTACCAGTTTCATAAGCACGGCGAATACCAGATTTACCCATAACCAAAGCCCCTGTTGGGAAGTCAGGTCCAGGAATCACAGACATTAAATCAGTAACTGAAGCTTCTGGATTTTCCATGAGCATATCTACTGCATCAATTGTTTCACCCAGATTATGTGGTGGAATGTTTGTTGCCATCCCAACGGCAATCCCTGTGGTTCCATTAACTAAAAGGTTTGGAAAACGAGCAGGTAAAACGAGCGGTTCACGTTCAGTACCATCGAAATTGTCCATGAAATCAACGGTATTTTTGTTGATATCGCGCAACATTTCCATGGCAATTTTACTTAAACGAGCTTCGGTATAGCGCATCGCTGCGGCACCGTCTCCGTCCATTGAACCAAAGTTACCGTGTCCGTCAGCAAGCATATGACGATAAGACCACCATTGAGCCATACGTACCATTGCTTCATAGATTGAACTGTCTCCGTGTGGGTGATATTTACCCATAACTTCACCGACAATACGTGCTGATTTTTTATGTGGTTTATCTGGAGTATTTCCAAGTTCATTCATTCCGTAGAGAATACGACGGTGAACGGGTTTTAAACCATCACGTACATCAGGAAGTGCCCGTGCAACGATAACTGACATTGCATAGTCACGAAATGACGTCTTCATCTCCTCAACTAAATTGACATTGATAACATTTTTGTCTTGCATGTTTGCCTTGTAAAATCTCATTAAAATGAAATTTTACTTTCCTTTCTTGCTTTCGGAAGAGTTTGCCCCAATTGACAAACAGATTATCTATATTATACCAAATTTTGCACGAAAAGTCAGCTTTTCTCATAGATATAGACTAGTTTTTACAATTAATCCTTAGATATTTTTAAGAATACTTATCCTTTTGTTTTATTCTAAAATATACATCAAAAAAACCCTGAAAAAATCAGGGATAATCTGGCTTTATTCCACATTGAGCGAATTTAAATCAAGACCATTTGTTTTGCGTTGTTCACGACGAGCAATGAAAGGCAAAAGCATACCTAGTAAAATTAAAACAATTGGTGTCAAAATATTCGATGCAAGTTGGAACCACCATGCAGATGGATTAGCAGTGTAGTCCAATTTTGGAACCATTCCTAACACGCAGGCGATGAGTGTAAAGAGGAAACACCAAGCACCAGCAATCATGGCTAGACGTTTTTGTTTGATAAATTTATATTCAGATTGAAAATGTTTTACTGCCCGATTTAACATAATGAAGGCAAAGAAGACCCAAAGATAACGCATTGGCATCACAACTGAATTTAAATTAGTCAACCATTTGACCAATTCATTCATATCTCCGATTCCAAGTAATGGTAAAAGAATAATGATACTAACAAGAATCCCTGTTAATGTATAACCATTTTTAAGCGTTCCTTTGTTCGTTTTTTTACGCAACCATGCTGGAACGAATTCTGGGTCAGCATCAGCAAGTAAAATGCGTAACGGCGCATCAATAGAGAAAGCTAAGGCAGCAATTTGTCCTACACCGTTAGTTAAAGCATAAACAATCATTAAAAAGTTTCCGACACCAAAGTGTTGACCTAAAATTTGGAATGCTGCATAAGCACCATTAGCCATCAAGTCATTTGGTAAATTACCGCTTGAGAAAATCATTCCCATGGCAATCGAACCTAAGACGGCACAGATACCAACCATTCCAGCAAGCAAAAACATCCCTCTTGGAAATTCTTTTGCTGGGTTTTTCGTTTGATTAACATAAGGAGAAATTTTTTCAGCACCACCGACAGCGAAAACTAGCATTGAGATAGTTGTAAAATAACTGAAGTCAAATTTAGGGATATAAGTTTTAATATTTCCCATGTCAGGCGTTGCAATATGGAAATCTTTTGCGATAAAAGGTGCTCCAATCGCCATGACAATGAAAAGTAAACTCATAACAAACATTGCTGTTCCCGCAAGCCCACCAATCACTTTAAGAGTATTTAACCCTTTTGTTGACAACCATAAGAAAGCTAAAAAAATTGCTAAGGAAGCCAGAGCAACAGCGGTCATTGACATCTGATTAACCAGATTTCCGTTTCCTTGACCCACCCAACCAAAAGCAATCAAAATCGCTTGTGGTTTTTGAGCCAAATAAGGAATGTGAACTACCCAATAAGTCCATGCGGCATAATAAGCCAAGCGTTTTGTACTGGTATTTTCAACCCATGAACTGACCCCACCTTTACTATCTTTAAAAGTTGAACCCAGTTGACCAACAATAAGTGCATAGGGAATAAAGTACAAAGCCAAAATTAACAGCCATGAGGTAACAACAGTAATTCCTTGTTGGGCAAAGTTATTAACAACATTCCCCATCCCCCAAACCATGTTAAAGGCAATGAATGCGACGGTAAACCATCTAATTTTTTTTGTGTCCATAAAACTCCTTAAATTTTTTTGAATAAATCGCGGACATTGACAATTTATTGTTTAGCGCTTTCTTTTAAGCGTCATTAAAATTATAAAATATTACAGACTCTCCTGTCAATTTTTTACTGTAATCAAAAAAGATACTTAAATTTTTAAGTATCTTTTAAATGTTAAGAAAAGTTTAAAGACTTTCAAGAGCTTCTTTAATCGCCGTTTTTCCATTGTGCATTGAAATGACTTTTCCAATTGAATGATCGGTCATCACTAATTCTTTGATAGTATCTGCCACATCTCCTATTGTGTTACTTGCAGAAACCTCATCATTAATATCAATCAATCCTGTTGCCTCTTCCTCTGTTAATGCTCCAGGTTGAATGATTGTATAATCTAAATTTGTTTCTTTAGTAAGATATAAATCAGCAAAATGTTTAGCAATATAATAATCTTTTAATGCATCAAAGCCGGTACCAATCCATTTTTCTGGTTGAAGAGAAAAAATCGTACTTAGTAAGATAAATCGTTTAACTTCTGCTTTCTCAGCTGCCTGCATGAGTTTGACAGCCCCATATAAGTCAACTTTCAATAAACTTTTTCCACCTGAGCCTGAAACATTAATAATAGCATCCATTCCATGTAATTGTTTGGCCATTTCCTCTGGTCTCCAATCAACATCAAAATGAACCGCTTTTACATTATTATATTGAGGAACTTGCTCAACTTTTCTTGCTCCAGCATAGATTTGATGGTCCGTTGTTGAGAGAGATTTAAGCAAACTTTTACCTACACGTCCGGTACTTCCAACGATAAATATTTTCATTTTCTACCTCTTTTCTACTTCTTTTATTGTAACAAAAAACCACCTTGATGGTGATTTTAAGATGTTTTATTCTTCATCCATTGAGAGTACAGATAAGAAGGCTTCTTGAGGGACTTCTACTGAACCAATGGCTTTCATTCGTTTTTTACCGGCTTTTTGTTTTTCAAGGAGTTTTCGTTTACGGGAAATATCACCACCATAACATTTGGCCAATACGTTTTTACGAAGAGCTTTAATATCTGAACGGGCAACGATTTTATTTCCGATAGTCGCTTGAATTGGCACTTCAAATTGTTGACGTGGAATGAGTTTTTTAAGTTTTTCAACAATGACTTTCCCGCGTTCAAAGGCAAAGTCTTTGTGGACAATGAAACTTAAGGCATCGACTTTTTCAGCATTTAAGAGAATGTCCATTTTCACAAGATTTGATGGACGATAATCAGAAATCTCATAATCAAAGCTGGCATAACCTTTAGTTGATGATTTAAGTTTATCAAAGAAATCAAAGACAATTTCACTCAATGGAATATTATATATGATATTCACCCGATTTGCGTCTAAATAATCCATTGTTAGGAAAATTCCACGTTTCCGTTGAGCTAATTCCATAACCGGACCAACGAAATCATTTGGTACCATGATTTGAGCTTTAACAAATGGTTCTTCGATGTTTTCAATGCGCGTAGGATCTGGGAATTCTGATGGGTTGGCTACTTCAAGGGTTTCACCGTCCGTTGTATTGATATGATAAACAACGGATGGCGCGGTCATGATCAAATCAATACCAAATTCACGTTCTAAACGCTCTTGAATGACATCCATATGCAAAAGACCGAGGAAACCACAACGGAATCCGAAACCAAGCGCTTGCGATGTTTCAGGTTCAAAACGAAGACTAGCATCGTTTAATTGAAGTTTTTCTAGGGCTTCGCGCAAGTCATTGAATTTATTTGATTCAATTGGATAAATCCCCGCAAATACCATTGGATTCATTTCTTTATAACCCTTTAGGGCCTCAGTTGCTGGATTTGATGCGAGGGTCACGGTATCTCCGACACGTGTATCCGCAACGGTTTTAATAGATGCTGCTACATAACCAACATCTCCAGCCATCAAGAAATCACGAGAAACAGCTTTTGGCGTGAAAATACCAACTTCTGTGACATCAAATTCTTTACCGTTACTCATCAATTGAATACGGTCCCCAACTTTAAGCGAGCCGTCAATGACCCGAATTTGAAGGATAACGCCTCGATATGCATCATAAACTGAGTCAAAAATCAAAGCCTTGAGCGGAGCGTCAACTTCACCTTGAGGGGCGGGAACTTTCTCAACAATTTGTTCAAGAATTTCTTCAATACCAATCCCAGCTTTGGCTGAAGCAAGAACGGCTTCAGAGGCGTCTAAACCAATCACATCTTCAATCTCTTGACGAACCATTTCTGGGTCAGCAGCTGGTAAGTCAATTTTATTGATGACGGGTAAAATTTCAAGGTCATTATCCAAAGCAAGATAAACATTTGCAAGTGTTTGGGCTTCGATTCCTTGTGCAGCATCAACAACCAAAATTGCTCCCTCACAGGCAGCAAGGCTTCGTGAAACTTCATAAGTAAAATCGACGTGACCTGGGGTATCAATCAAGTGGAAAATATAAGTTTCCCCATCTTTGGCTTTATAATTTAGCTCAATAGCATTTAATTTAATGGTAATTCCGCGTTCACGTTCAAGATCCATTGAGTCAAGAAGTTGGGCTTGCATTTCTCGTTTTGAGACGGTTTCAGTTTGCTCGAGAATACGGTCAGCAAGTGTTGATTTTCCGTGGTCAATATGGGCAATAATAGAAAAATTACGAATTTTTTCCTTACGGGCGTTCATTTCTTGTAGATTCATTTTGATTCCTTTATATGAGTTCTTATGGACCAACCTGGTTTGAAATTTGCTTTTTGGTCACTAAACTTCCATTTTTCTTTTTTATAACTAAAAATCAGTTAGGACAATTATAGCATATTTTGCAATAAAAAACCGCTCTTATTATGAAGAGAGCGGTTCTGTGAGAGCTATAATTACTTTTATTTTATAGCAAAATATTCTATAAATTACATTTTAATCAAATTACTGACTTCTCAATTGAATAGTAACAAAATTTGAGAAGTCTGTCTTCTATATCAGACAAAATTATTGAAATAAGTGCTGGTCAAAGTTTTCATCATCGTCAGGAAATTCTTGGTCAATTTTGGTTATTTTACCAATTTCAATCTCAAGGTTTTCTGTAATGAAATTTTGGACATGTGCGGTAAAAGTTTTATCATCACTGACAAAATGTAAGTGAAAACCAAGACCAAAAAGGTCAGTCAAATGTTTTGGCGCCCAAACTCCAACCATAGTTCCAGAAATATTTTCTTTTGTAAAATAAGGTTGGTCAGCCATAATTTCGTCATAAGGACGAGTGTTATTGGCTGGTTTGCTACTGACTGTCACTTCTTTGAATTGACCAGTCATAACAATAGTATAAGCGGTATTTGCTGTTGGAAATCGCTTGGTCAGTGCTGACAGAAAATCTTCTGAATTACTGACAGAGCTGTCAGTAAACTTTGCGATTGGCTGATGTTCGACCATTGCCACATAAGGCATTGTCTCATCTTCTTCAACTAATCGGACATGATTTTCTGAGTCCCCGTGATAAGCGATTCCATTGATAATGGTCACTTCTCCATTTGCAGTATCAAGTGTGCCGATACCGACTGATCCGTGTTCTAGTGCTTCTTTGAGGGTAATCGTTCCCTTGTAAAAACCACTAGAAAGTGTCGTAAAAGTATTGTGTTGGAATATTCTGCTATTCATAATGATATTATTTTATCACTTTTTTTTGTTAGTAGTATCAAATATGTTTTATAAATTTTTTTCAAATTTTATAGAGCAAAAAATCCCTGTATTTGGTATAATATTGCTTATGACAATAAAAACTTCATTTGCAAAGTTTGCTGGTAATTCATCGCGCTTTGTCTTGGAAAAATTTTTCAAGCGCGGTTCAACTTTACCAGGAAAAATTGCTTTAAAATTTGATCCTGAAATTCTTAAATCACTGACAAAAAATTATGAAATCATTGTTGTGACTGGGACAAATGGAAAAACATTGACCACAGCACTGACCGTGGGAATTCTAGAAAAGGCTTTTGGACCGGTTGTGACAAATCCAACTGGGGCTAATATGATAACGGGGATTGTATCCACATTTTTGAAAGCTCCCAAAGCGAAAACTGGCGAAAAGAAATTTGCTGTTCTTGAGATTGATGAAGCGAGTTTGCCAAAAATCACTGAATATATCAAACCTTCGTTATTTGTGTTTACTAATATTTTCCGTGACCAAATGGACCGCTATGGCGAGATTTATACAACTTATGACTTTATTGTCAAGGGTGCGGCAAATAGTCCTAAAGGTACGGTTTTGTTAAATGGCGATAGTCCACTTTTCAACTCAAAAAAATTAGTTAATCCTGTAAAATACTATGGTTTCAACCATGAAAGCCATGAACCTACTCATGCTCATTACAATACTGAGGGGATTGTTTGTCCCGTTTGTCATCATATTTTGGCTTACAAGATGAATACCTATGCTAACTTAGGAAATTATATCTGTGAAAATTGTGGCTTTAGTCGTCCAGAATTAGATTATCAACTGACAGAATTATCAGAGATTACAAATACTTCTTCTAAATTTGTCATCGATGGGACAGATTATAAAATTAATGTTGGCGGACTTTATAATATTTATAATGCTCTTGCTGCTGTATCTGTCGCTGAATATTTCAATGTGCCAAAAGAAACAATTGCGGCTGGTTTTGAACTTTCTAAAGCAGTTTTTGGTCGTCAAGAAACGCTTGAAATTGATGGAAAAAAAGTAACCATTGTTTTGATTAAAAATCCAGTAGGTGCTAATCAAGCCCTTGAAATGATGAAATTAGCCAATTATCCTTTCACTTTAGTTAGCCTTTTAAATGCCAATTATGCTGACGGAATTGACACAAGTTGGATTTGGGATGCTAATTTTGAATTAATTAATGATATGGAAATTGACCAAATTATCACAGGTGGTGTTCGTTCATCTGAAATGGCTAGAAGAATGCGTGTGACAGGTTTTAATGCCGAAAATATTTCTGAACGCAAGGAATTTTCAGAAGTTTTAGAGGCAATTAAAGAGAGTCCAAAAGAGCATGTTTATATTTTGGCAACTTACACTGCCATGTTACAAATGCGTGAATTATTGGCTGAGGGTCATTATCTTGGAAAGGAAATGCGTTAAATGGCTTATATCTCTTTAAAATCAAATCTTGAAAATCCAAAGTATTCCCTCAATGTGGCTCATCTTTATGGTGATTTAATGAATACTTATGGTGATAACGGAAATATTCTCATGCTCAAGTATGTCGGAGAAAAATTAGGGGCAGAGATGACCTTCAATATCGTTTCTTTAGGTGATACTTTTGCAAAAGAAGATTATGACCTTGTTTTCTGGGGTGGTGGTCAAGATTATGAGCAAGAAATTATTGCTGACCAATCATTGCTTGACTTGTCAGCACCTTTAAAAGATTACATTGAATCTGAAAAACCACTTCTTGCAATTTGCGGTGGTTATCAAATGCTCGGTCAGTACTATGTTAATTCCGAAGGGACAAAAATTCAAGGAACGGGAATTCTTGGACATTATACTGAAAATTTACGAACTGACCGTTTTATTGGTGATATTGAAACTCACAATGAAGAATTTGGTGAAACTTATTATGGTTTTGAAAACCATTCAGGAATTACCTATCTGTCTGATGACGAAAAGCCACTAGGAACCGTCGTTTACGGTGGTGGAAATAATCCAGATGACCAAACCGAAGGTTTAATTTACAAAAATACTTTTGGAACTTATTTCCATGGGCCAATTCTTTCAAGAAATGCACGACTAGCTTATCGTTTGGTGACTACTGCTCTTTACCAAAAATATGGAGAAGAAATTCAACTCCCTGCTTTTGAAGAGATTTTAGCTGACGAAGATAAAGGCCAACAAATTGGTGACCTCAAACGTAAAGTTGAAAAATAATAAAAAAATTACTGATGAAATTTCTGTCAGTAATTTTTTTATTTCTTAAAAAGCTGTCAGTAAAATTTTTAATGATTAATCTACTGATTTCAAAGCCCCAAGCATATCCACGGCTTTTAATTTGAAATGAACAACAATAGCTAGCAAAAGAGTAGTCGCAAAAGTAATTGCTGCCGATAATAAAAGATTTGTCCAAAGTAATCCCGGTGCAAACATAATTTGGTCAGCTGACAATTGGTTCATAATAACCTGATGGAAATAATCCCCCAAACCAAAACCAACCAGAATTCCTAAAAAGCTTAATAAAATCGTTTCCCGATAAATATAAAGTGTGACTTCACGGTCATAGAATCCTAAAACTTTGATTGTGGCTAATTCGCGAATTCTCTCGGAAACATTGATATTTGTTAAATTATAGATGACAACAATCGCAAGTAAAATGGCACAAGTAATCAAAACAATCATGACACTATTAATGCCATACATAAAGGATTCAATCACCTTTTTGAGGTCACTATTTTGTGAAACTGCTTGAATTCCGTCTTCTTGCATAAATTGAGCTGACATTTTTTGAATATTATTTGTAGACGCATTTTTCAACTTAATCAATTGGGCATTTGCCACAAAATCTTTTTTAAAAACCTTTTGGTAAACCGATTGATTCATGAAAATATAATGGCCCATATACATTTCAGTAATTGCTGCTACTTTTATCTTATGAGGCTGATTTTCACTATCTTTTAGTGTCAGAGAATCACCAACTTTAAGGTCTAAAAGTTCAGCAAATTTTTCTGAAAGGACTGCTCCAGAGTTATTTAATTCAATTTTTTGACTATTTTTACGAGATTTTAAGCTAATGTATTTTGATAAATCATCAGAACGATTTGTCGCAATTAAGTTAACCTCTTGTTTTTCTAATTTGCCACTGGCTTCTTTTGTCAAATTTTCAAAGGCAATCGGCAAATAATTCTCAATTTCTGATGAGGCTAATTCTTTATCTATCTCTTCTTTTTCTTTGTCATTTACTTTATTTTTTTCAATAGTAATCATGTCATAGTGCAAAATTTGACCAAATTGTTTCTTTGATAAACCAGAAATGGAATCACGAATTCCAAATCCCATGACAAGTAAAGCGGTACAGCCAGCGACACCAAAGATAGTCATTAACATTCTCTTTTTATAGCGAAATAGATTTCGAGCCGTCACTTTATAAGTAAAACTCATTCTTTTCCAAATAAAATTAATTTTCTCTAAAAGAATCCGTGAGCCTGCTTTTGGTACTTTTGCTAAAAAGAGACTGGCTGGTACTTCTTTTAGTTCCATTCGGACAACCCAATATGCTGGAAAAAGACTACAAGCAATAGCTATCGCAAAAGCAACTATTGTCCATAAAGGAGAGAATGTTAACCGTAAATTGCTAAAGGTAGATGAAGCTGTGTAAGCATTAAATACCGCTATCGGCAAAAAGGTATGTCCAATAATTGTTCCTACTAAAGCTCCTAAACCGCTAGAAACTAATCCATAGACCATAAATTTCTTACGAATATCACGGTTAGAATATCCCAAAGCCTTCAGTAACCCAAGATTTCCTCGCTCTTCTTCCACAAAACGAGTCATTGTTGTCAAACTCACTAATAAAGCAATCGCAAAAAGGACTACTGGAAAAATATTTGAAAGACTGTCAATTCTTGTTGAGTCATCTAAAAATGTCTTATACCCCGGATTTACTTCTTTACGATTATTAATTTGATAAGTCGGTTTTTCAAGCTGGTTTAGGGCTGTTTCCTGCTTTGCAAGCTCTGCTTTAGCTTTAGCAATCTTTTCTTTTCCATCATTAATTTGATTTTGGCCTGCATTGATTTGCTCAATCGCTTGAGCGGATGCATTTTCCCCAATTTGATTCTTTTGTGCGATTAATTGATTTTCTTGCTGAGTGAGTTGATTTTCTTCCTCAACTATTTGACTTTTCGCTTCATTAATCTGTTTTTCTGGGGCTGTTTTCAGTGCTGCCAAGCGTTTTTCTGGTTGATTCTTAAAAGTATTTTCTAAGGTTTTTTGTTCGGTTTTTAAACGGCTATCATATTTACTATCAAAAATGGAGATATTTTGTAAGTTTTTATAGGATAGGCGAGCAATCATATAAACATCAGAATCAAAGGCTTCCTTGGTAACAAGCGCATACCCATTAAGTTTACCCGTTCCAACTGTCGTTGAGCCAAAATCACTTTTATCGACATATTCACTTGATTTCACAAATCCAACAATTTTAAAGGAATGATTTTTTATCAAATCAGAATCCTTAGATTTAGGAGGGGTAAAATCAATGGTTTGTCCTATTTTATATTGTCCATCATATAAATAATCTAAAGCAATTTCTGAATCTTTTTGAGGCAACTTGCCTGATATTAACTCATAAGTTGACAATTCATCTGGTTTAGAAAATAAACGCAGACTATTTTCTTTTCCTTTGATTACCAAATCTTGAAAATAGCCAAATTCTGCTTTTTTTACACCCTTGGTTTCGTTAATTAATTGCTGGTCAGAATGGTCCAATCCCAAAGTTGAAGTTAGCGTCAAATCTGCTAAATGATGTTGAGCATAAAAATCTTCCGCTGTCCTTCTCATATCGGGTCCAGAAACTTTTAGTCCGACAAAAGCGAAAGTCCCTAACAACATCAAGGAAAAAATAGAAATAAAGCGACCTAATGAACCCGTAATTGACCTGCGAATTTCTTTATTTAAAGTTTTTTTTCGCATAGCTCACCACTCAATTCTATCGATATCTTCTGGTTGGCTATTATTATCAATTTGTTTAATTTTTCCATCATGCATTTGAATGACACGGTTGGCAATTGGAGCAATTGCAGCATTATGCGTGACAATAATAACTGTTTTTCCTTCTTTTCTGGCCATATCTTGAAGAATTTTCAAGATTTGTTTTCCTGTATGATAATCTAAGGCACCGGTTGGTTCATCACAAAGCAAGATTTTTGGATTTTTGGCTATGGCACGCGCAATCGCTACTCTTTGCTGCTCACCACCAGAAAGTTGCGAAGGAAAATTATGAAGCCGATGTTCCAGACCGACACTTTTCAGCACTTCTTTAGCATCCAGAGCATTTTCGACAATTTCAGAAGCTAATTCGACATTTTCTAGTGCTGTCAAATTATTGACAAGATTATAAAATTGAAAAACGAAACCAACGGCATAACGTCGGTAGGTAATCAATTCTTTGTTTGAAAAATTAGAGATTTCTTCCTCATCAATAATAACCTCTCCCTCATCATTTGTATCCATTCCTCCTAAAATATTTAGGACTGTTGATTTACCTGCCCCAGAGGAACCTAAAATGACAGCCAATTCTCCTTCTTCAATTTCAAAATTTACTTGGTCATTGGCATAAATCTTCTCTTGTCCTGATTGATAGATTTTAGACTCATTAATCACTTCAATAAATGTCATCTTATCCCTCCTTTTTGTTGTAAACGTTTTAGTTAATTATATCATAATTACATTTTACTTCTTATTCAAGTCCTCATCATTTTTAATAAAAAAATTACTGACAGAAATCCTGTCAGTAACTTTTTGTTTTTATTTCCAAAAATCATCAAAAACACTAATTGGTAAGTGACGTTTATGTTGTGTTTTATTCCACCATGCTTCGATTTTAGCCTTAGCATCCTCAGAAATCACTTTACCTTCTGTGTAGTCATCAATATCATTGTAAGTCACACCTAATGCAATCTCGTCAGCAAGTCCTGGTTTTCCTTCTTCAAGGTCTGCAGTCGGAACTTTTTCGTAAATGGCTGGGTCAGCGCCAAGTTCAGCCAAGAGTGCTTTTCCTTGGCGTTTATTCAAGCGGAAAAGTGGGAGCAAGTCTGCTCCACCATCACCAAATTTTGTGAAAAATCCAGTAATATTTTCTGCTGCATGGTCTGTTCCAAGAACCGCTCCTTGATATTGACCAGCCACAGCATACTGAGTAATCATACGTTGACGTGCCTTAATATTTCCCTTGTTGAAATCTGATACTTCAATTCCAGCTTCATTGAGGGCTGCCACTTGCCCTTCAACAGCAGCTTTAATATTTACTGTCAAACTGATATCAGGTTGAATGAAAGCAAGCGCACGTTGGGCATCTTCTTCATCAGCTTGAACACCATATGGCAGGCGAATTGCTACAAATTTATAAGTCTCATCAGCAGTTTCTTGACGCATTTCCTCGATAGCAATTTGAGCCAGACGACCTGCTAAACTAGAATCTTGACCACCAGAAATCCCTAATACAAAAGACTTAATGAAAGGATATTTTTTTAGATAATCTTTCAAAAATTCAACTGACACCCTAATTTCTTCTTTAGGATCAATGACTGGTTTCACACCAAGTTCTTTAATAATTTCATCTTGTAATGTCATTTTATCTTCCTTTTACTGACAGTTTCTATATTTTACTGACAGCTCTGTCATTAACTATTTTTAATCTAAAATTTTGCTCATATAGAATTCATCAATGTATTTCCCATCAACACACATTGCCTCACGGCGAACGCCTTCTATTGTGAATCCATGTTTTTGAAAAAGGGCAATCGCAGCATAGTTATTAATCATTACCGTTAATTCTAAGCGTTTTACTGCTTTTTCTTTTGCCCATCTTTCTAATTCCTCAAAAAGTTGAGAACCAATTCCTTGGTGTTGAAATTCTTCAATAATTCCTACAACAACATAGGCCGTATTTCTAATTCGATTAGCATTTCCTCTTTTGGCTGACAGAAATCCAACAAATTTTCCATCAACATCAGCACCAACTAAAAAATCAAAACGTGAAATTCGACCAATTGTTCGGCTAAAATCAAATCTTCGCTCCTCTGGTTCAAGCATCATGAACTTACTTTCTGTATCCAATTGCTTTTGGACATCCCAGAAAAGTCTTGCATCACAGAGGTCTATTCGTCTTATTCTCATCATTCATCATCCAATCTCGTCATTGATACTGTTGTACGCACCTGTGAAATTAGGCGCATTTTATGATTCCATAATTCTTGTGACAAATCTACTGGATAAGGTTGAGGATTCAAATCACGTTTATATTCATCCCAAAGTTCCTCAAGGTTTTCACGAGCAAATTCTTTAATTTCTTGCAAGCTTGGCAATTCATAAATCAATTCGCCGTCCACAAAAATATCTTTCAAAAGTGGATTGGCATTGAAGTCTCGCACATTTTTATTGATGTAGGTATAAAGCGGGTGGAACATGTAAATTTCTTCTGCTACATCTGGGCGTTCATCTGAAAATGTAATATAATCCCCCTCTGATTTGCCATCTGCTTTTTTGGTGATTCGCCAAACTTGTTTTTTACCTGGTGTAGAAACTTTTTCAGCATTACTTGAAAGTTTAATGGTATCCTGCATTTGACCACTTTCATCTTCCATAGATACTAATTTATAAACTGCACCAAGCGCTGGCTGATCATAAGCCGTAATTAATTTAGTTCCAACTCCCCAAACATCAATTTTTGCTTTTTGCATTTTTAAACTTAAAATTGTGTTTTCATCTAAATCATTTGAAGCGTAGATTTTTGCATCAGTAAATCCTGCTTCATCAAGTTGCTGACGAACTTTTTTCGAGATATAGGCCATATCTCCAGAATCAATTCGTACACCTTGGAAATTAATTTTATCGCCAAATTCACGCGCCACTTTAATCGCTGAAGGAACTCCAACTCTTAAAGTATCATAAGTATCCACAAGGAAGACACAATCTTTATGAGTCTGTGCGTATGCTTTAAAAGCCTCATAATCATTTCCATAAGATTGAACCAAAGCATGAGCATGTGTTCCACTAGCCTTCAAACCAAAGATTTTAGCTGCACGAACGTTTGATGTCGCATCAGCACCACCAATAATTGCTGCTCGTGTTCCCCAAATGGCTGCATCCATTTCTTGAGCGCGTCTTGTCCCAAATTCCAACAAAGGGTCATCCCCAATTACAGATTTGATACGAGCAGCTTTAGTAGCAATCAAAGTTTGGAAATTTATAATATTAAGAATAGCTGTTTCGACCAACTGACATTCCGCAAGCGAACCTTCAACCTGCACTAAAGGTTCGTTAGCAAAAGCAAGTTGTCCTTCTTGCATCGCTCTAACTGTTCCTGTAAAACGCAATTCTTTTAAATAATTTAGAAAATCTTCCGGATAATCTAATTCACGCAAATAGGCAATATCTGTTTCCGAGAATTTAAGATTCTTTAAATAATCAACCATTCTTTCTAAACCAGCAAAAACAGCATAACCATTTTTAAAGGGCATCTCACGGAAAAAAACCTCAAAGACCGCCTGACGCTGATGTCGTCCAAGCTCAAAGTAAGTTTGCATCATATTAATTTGATATAAGTCCGTATGTAATGTAAGACTGTCGTCTTGATATAGATGTGGCATAATTTTTTCTCCCATATTCACTTCCGCTAATCATACCGATTTTAACGCAATTCTAATCTTTATTTTATCAAATTTTGCCCTAAATTTGTACTGGGAACCCTTTATAATTATACAATAAATTATAATTTAAATTTCGCCATGTATTTTATATAAAACTAGTCAATTTTTTGCTCCACTTATGTTTTTTGTACTACAATAGAAGTAATGGAGAAAGGAGAGGATTATGATTAGTTATCTAAAGAAACTACTTAAACAAAATGATAGTGTAAAAATCCACTTAATAGACGGAAGTGTCGTCTCTGCCTTACATTTCAAGAAAGGTTACAGCAACGGAAATTGCCTTGTAATTGATGAGGATAACACCGAGCATTATATTAACAGTAGATACATTGTCCAAATCGAATCTTAAATTAAAGAACTCCCTTGAGGAGTTTTTCTTTAGTCTTATAGATTGCGATGAGCTATGGTACAATATAAATTGACTGATTCAAAATATTGGTAGATTAAATAATTTCAAAAATTAAGGAGAAAGCCCCCTTATGGATAAAGGGAACAGAAAAAAAGTAGGTCTATTAGGAGGAAATTTTAATCCAATTCATCATGCTCATTTAATGATGGCTGACCAAGTTGCCCAACAAATGAATTTGGATAAAGTATTACTAATGCCTGAAAATATTCCACCTCATGTCGATGAAAAAGAAACCATTTCTGCAAAACATCGAGTCAAAATGCTTGAGTTAGCAATCAAAGAAAATCCTAGACTCGGTCTTGAGTTGATTGAAATTGAACGTGGTGGAAAATCTTACAGTTATGACACGCTCAAACTCCTGACTGAAGCTAATCCTGATACCGATTATTATTTCATTATTGGTAGCGACATGGTGGAATATCTTCCCAAATGGTACAAAATTGATGAACTCCTAAAACTTGTGACATTCATTGCCTTAAGAAGAACGGATACAATCTCCAAAAGTCCTTATCCTGTTACTTGGCTTGATGCTCCCTTGTTACCAATTTCTAGTACAATGCTAAGGGAAATGTTTGCCAAAAATATTGAACCCACTTACTTCTTACCTCAAAACGTTATTGATTACATTAAAACTGAAAAATTATATAAAAAAAAATGACCCAGATAGGTCATCTTTTTGTTTAAACTTCCAAATTTAGAACTTCTTGCGCATAAATGGATGAATTTCCATTCAAAACGTAGGCAATTGTCATAATTGGTAGGATATATTGAACCGAACCAAACCCAAAGACCTCCGCAGCAATAAAAATTGGGCCAAAATAAGAGTTTGTTGCGGCTGAAAAAATTGAAACATAACCCGCAGCAGCCACAAATTCGACAGGTAAACCAAAGAGCATAGCCAAAGCTGCACCCAATGTTGAACCAATAGCAAAGAGTGGTGTGACTTCCCCACCTTGGAATCCAGCAGAAATTGATAAAACCGTAAAGATTAATTTTAATATCCAATCATATCCATTGATATGTCCACCATTAAAACTTAAAGAAATCAAATTAGTCCCAAGACCAGCATAACGGTCCAAATGAATAACAAGTAAACCAATTGAGATGACAATTCCCATCAAAATAATTCTATAATAAGGATTAACAATTCTTTTAGCGACGGTTGCTTTCATAAAAGCTAAAGATTCCGCAAAAAATCTTCCTACAAGTCCAAAACAAACGGCAATGACAGCCAATTTTAAAAGAACCAAAGGGTCAATATGAATGTTAGTATTGATTGCGAAAGAAAATTTTTCTAATCCCAAACTGCTTGAAGTCCAACTTGCAACATATGAACCAACCAAAGCTGGGATTAAAGCTCTATACTCAATTTTACCCAACATTAAAATTTCAATAGCAAAGAAAGTTGCTGCGATTGGTGTTTGAAAGAGCCCTGCAAAACCAGCAGCCATACCAGTAATCAAAAGTATTTTTTTAGCTTCTTTTGCTGAGAGTTTTTTACCAATCGCATGTCCAATCACACCACCGATTTGAACTGCAACTCCTTCACGACCAACACTGGCACCAAACAAATGAGAAAGCCAAGTCGAGAAAACAATCAGCGGAACAAGACGTTTTGGAATATCTTCTCGCCCATGATTCCCCGCTTCAAAAATTAGGCCCATTCCTTTTTGGCTGTCTTTACCAAAATTCTTATAAATATAAACGATTAAGAGACCAGCTAAGGTTAAAAATGGAATTAAATATAGGGCATGACTATCTCTAAATTCAGTAATATAGATAAGCCCTCGACCAAATATAGCATCAACAATACCAATTAATCCCCCAATAATTACAGCTAAGAAGACATATAAAATTGCGCTTCTTGAAATTCCTACTTTAAAAAAATTCATTTTTGAAACTCCTTGTTTGTGAGTTTAACTCACTTTATAATATTTTACAAAACAAAAGGCGCTACAAACAAGACTACTTGGAGATAGCCTTTTGTTTGTAGGCGCCATTAGTTTTAAGATTTTATTCTTAAAGCGGTTTCGGGTGTGCACCATACCCATCATTTATTAATATTTATTTTAACATTTTATGAAATATTTGCAAGAAAAAGCTCAGTCGCGCATCCCATTCTTACGTTGAATTTCTTTAAGTTTATCCGGAGTAACATCTTCTCCTGTTTTTTCATCAATAACTTTGATGGTTTCAACTTGTGAGCGGAAATTTGCTTTAACACTATCGAGGTAAGTACGACGTAAAAGGGCTTGTTCTTCAAGCTCAGCTTCTGATAATCCTTCTGCTTTCTTCTTACGCGCTAATTCATTAATACGTTCTACTTGTTCATTTGTAATTGCCATTTCTTAGTTCCTTTCTTCATGAATATTGTTAAAATTACTGACAGAACTCAAATTTTACTGACAGCTTTTTAGAGTCATAAATAAACTTTCTGTCAGTAAATCTATCAATTTTATTTTGTATTAATCAAAGAAAAATCAGCCATAACACTTGTTAATGCAACAACTTCTGACAACAACGCAATACGATTATCACGAACTGATAAATCTTCAGCCATTACCATTACACTTTCAAAGAAAGTTTCAATTGCAGGTGCAAGTGAATGAACAATTGCTCTGAATTTTTCTTCACCAGGCATATAAGTCCATTGATTTTGAAGAGAAATAACAACGTTATAAAGAGCTTCTTCTGCATCTTCTTCAAAAAGTGTTGGATTTATTTCTTTAATATCTTTTGCTTTTTTAACCAAATTAATTGAACGCGAAACATTTTCAATTGCTGGTTTAAAAGGTTCGTGAAGTTTGTGCCCATCAATGACAAAAGCCGATTCCATCATGTTTGTAATATCAAAGCTTGAACTATTAATTGCCGCTTCAACAATATCATGACGATCGAGTTTTTCAAGCAAGAGTTTTTGAATACGTGCTTTGACGAAATCCAAAATTTCAAGATGATTTTCACCTTCAAATTGGTCGATAAATAAAGATAAATCGAAATGCCAATTCATTTTTTCAATAATACGAATCAAGCCTTGTACTGCTCGACGTAGAGCATAAGGGTCATTTGAACCAGAAGGAATTAAACCAACATTAAAGAAAGAGAGGACTGAATCAATTTTGTCAGCTGCTGCAAGCACAGAACCGACTTTTGTTTCAGGCAATTCTCCCTCGGCTGAAGTTGGCATATAATGTTCACGAATTGCTGCAGAAACATTTGCATTTTCACCAGCTAAAAGCGCATATTTTTCACCCATTACCCCTTGTAATTCATCAAATTCTCCAACCATTCCTGTCAAAAGGTCAAATTTATAAATTTCAGCACTACGAGCAACGTCTCTTTTTTCTTCATCTGTCAAACCAGCAATATCAGCTAACTTAGCGGCTATTTCTTTTGTTCGCGCCATGTGTTCAGTAATTGAACCAATTTTAGCATGGAAAGTTACTTTAGCAAGTTTAGCGACCAAATCTTCAATTTTAAGTTTTTGATCTTCTTTCCAGAAAAACTCTGCATCTTCAAGACGAGCAACCAAAACTTTTTCATTTCCAAGCACTACATTTTCAATATTTTCAGCGTTCCCATTACGGACAGAGATAAAGTTTGGTGCGAGTTGACCTTCTTGGTTATAAACTTCAAAATAACGTTGATTATCACGCATTGATGTCACTAAAACTTCTGCTGGAACAGAAAGATATTTAGGATCAAATGAACCAACAAAGGCAGTTGGATATTCAACAATATTATTTACTTCTTCTAATAAATCTTTATGCAAAGTAACTTGCCATTTATTTTCAGACGCAAGAGCCAAAATTTGAGCTGAAATTTCTGCTTTACGATGTTCAGCATCAACTAAAACAAAGTTTTCTGGCATTTTGCTAGCATAATCATTTGCATTTTTGAGTTCAACCTCAACATTTGCCAAGAAACGATGGCCTCGTGAAAAACGATTTGCTGTTACGTCCAATAAATCAAAAGCAACAACTTTATCTTCTAGAAGTGAAACAATCCATTGAATTGGACGAACAAAGAGAAAATCATTATTTCCCCATTTCATATAAGTTGAGAATGTCATTTTTGCGATGACTTCATCGCCAACTTTAGACAGAATTTCTTCTGCTTTTACTCCGTCAATATGTTTTTTAGCATAATAATAATCACCCTTAAGGATTAAATCATCTGGAGTAGCTCCTTGTCCTCTTGAGAAACCTTGAATCGCTTTTGACCAATTCCCTTGCGCATCTTTAGCAATTTTAGCAGATGGACCTTTAACTTCTTCATCAATCGCTTCTGACGCTTCTGCCAAACCTTCAACAATAATTGCTAAACGACGTGGAGTTGAAAATTTAATAATTTTATCAAATTCTAAACGATTTTCTTTAAGAAAAGTTTCCATTCTTTCGGCTAATTGATTGATTGAAGGAGTCACCAAATGTGCTGGAATTTCTTCCAAACCAATTTCAAGTAAGTAATTTGTCATTATTTTTCTTCTCCTTCTACAATCTTAGTATATTTTCCTTTTTTACCAAGGTATTTTTCACGCAAAGCTTCATCTTTTAAGAGCGGGAAACCAAGTTTTGCACGTTCTTCAATAAAAGTTTTTGCTACCTTACGTGCCATTGTACGAACTCTATGCATATAGCCTGCACGCTCAGTTACAGAAACTGCTCCACGTGCATCAAGTAAATTGAAAGTATGTGAAGATTTCAAAATATAATCATAAGCTGGGTGAACCAAGCCTTTATCTAATAAATCAAGCGCTTCTTGTTCATATTCTCCAAAAAGTTTAAGTAAAAGCTCTTGGTTTGATTCTTCAAAGGCAAATTTAGAATGTTCGTATTCAGGTTCTTTGAAAATATCACCGTAAGCTACGCCATTCCCCCATTCAAGGTCATAAACAGAATCAACCTCTTGAATAACTGTCGCAATACGTTCCAAACCATAAGTGATTTCTGAAGTTACGGAATCAACTTCAATTCCTCCAACTTGTTGGAAATAAGTAAATTGAGTACATTCTTGCCCATCAATCCAAACTTCCCATCCAATACCGGCACATCCCATTGAAGGATTTTCCCAGTTATCTTCAACAAAGCGGATATCATGCTCTAAAGCATCAATTCCAAGTTCAGCTAAACTTTGAAGATAAAGTTCTTGGATATTTTTTGGAGATGGTTTTAATACAACTTGGAATTGGTGGTGTTGGAACAACCGATTTGGGTTTTCACCATAACGACCGTCAGCAGGACGACGTGAAGGTTGCACATAGGCGGCTCCCCAAGGTTCAGGTCCGTTTGAACGCAAGAAAGTGTAAGGGCTCATTGTTCCTGCTCCTACTTCATTATCATAAGCTTGCATCAAGTTTGCCCCTTGTTTAGACCAAAAGCCTTGTAGGGTCAAGATAATATCTTGAAATGCTAGTTTTTTATTTGCCATTATTTTCCTCCGAAATTCAAAAAACCGCAATTCACACACTCATCAATCCTCGAAAAAAATCCGAAAAGAGACAAAGGGTGCAAATGCACGGTTCCACCTTTATTTTTTACTTTATTTGTGTTCATTACAGTTTTAAGTTAAGCCATTATTGTTCTCGAACTTTCACTATCTTCGAGTCGCTACCTATAAATTCTAGCTCTATTTTCCCATTTTGTCAAGGCAAAATAAACTGATGCCCTTACTTCTGTCTTATTTGGTATCAATTTTCTGGTTTTATCTATCATATTCAAACATAATTATTTTCTTGAATAAAAAGTAAATTGCCTTCGTCATCAATATTGATTTCAGATTCTATAAGAGAATAGTTATCAGTTTCAGATTGAATAATGAGTGTATTTCCGCATTTTTCAACTTTTTTTCCTGATGTCCCTACGGGTTTATCGATAATAATATCAATTTCTAAAAATTGTTGAGCTAACATTTGGTTCATTTCTTCTCCAAGTTGACTTAATAAAATAATAACATCAACTCCAAGGTTCTTTAATCTTTTAACTATGAAATCTGCCTTATCAAAAGGGTTAGAAAAGATAGTCTCCGCACTCGGATGTGAGCGATAAACAATATCCATTGTTGTCAAACCAAATATTCCTATTTTCTTACCTGATGTTGTATTTTTAAGGAGATAAGGAATAAATTTTCCTTCTTTTACTAAAGGATTTAAAAGTTTATCATCTTCAAAATTAACATTAGCGGCTAAGATTGGAAAATTTATTTTATTTAGATTTTCCACTATTCCTTTTGAACCCTCATCAAATTGATGACTTCCCAATGTCGTCGCATCAAAAGGAAAGGTATTCAGGAGGTCTTGCTCATCATTTTTGTGCTCAATGTTATTAAAAATGCTATTTCCATCTCCTAAAACTAAAGTTTCTATGACTCTTTTTTTATTTTCTTCTTTGATTTTATTAATTAAAGAAAAATCCTTATCAAGGGTGAGATGAGTATTATTTATATGTAAAATGCTAAGTTTCATTATCACAACCAAACCTATATATAGTATTTAATATCTATATTTTATCATAAAAAACACAATATATTGTGTTTTAAACTTTTTTCTAAAAATAAAAAGATGACTTCCGTCATCTTTTTAATGATTTCGATTATAAATCACACTCGAAATAAAGGAAAGAATAATAAATACAGCTCCTAGAAGTCCTGTAACAACCTCACCAATCTCCCATTTGATACTTGCTAAAATTAAAAATGCAAGCGTGAGAATGGCCCAATGTGCTCCGTGTTCAAGATATACAAGGTCATTCAATGTTCCTTTTTGAACAAGATAAAGCGTTAGACTTCTTACAAACATCGCTCCAATCACACCTAATCCTAAAAGAATAATAATCGGGTCTGCTGTAATTGCAAAGGCACCTATTACCCCATCAAAACTAAATGAAGCATCTATTACTTCCAAATATAAGAATAAAGCAAGTCCAGCCTTACCAGTCGCAACCACACTACTTGTTGTGTTTGCAGCTTTGCTATGACTCATCGTTTCTCCAAAACCGTCAACAAGCATGAAAGTTAGGATTCCTAAAATTCCAGCAAATAAAACAGCGTGAGCATCTTTAGCAATAAATTCCGATGTGATTAAAAGCAAAATAATGGAAATAATTGCATTTGCTGCCGGAAAATTTCCAATTTTTTGAAGGATTTTCTCTGGTATTTTAAGCCAAGTATGTGCCCGTTCATCAAAGAAAAATCCTAAGGCTAGCATCAATAGAAACATTCCACCGAAAGCTGCGATTTGTGGATGAGCATGGTGCAAAATATAGCCATAGGTTCCTACTGTATTGGGATTTCCCTTTTCTAAAGCTAATTTTAAAGCACTGATAGGGTCAATTTGGGCTGACACTCCAACAATCAAGAGTGGAAAAATCAAACGCATTCCAAGAACGGCAATCAAAACTCCTAAGGTTAAGAAAGCTTTTTGCCATGCAGAACTCATTCGTTCGAGAATACGTGCATTCACAATAGCGTTATCCATAGATAAGGAAATTTCTAGAACAGCAAGAATAAGCGTAATAAAAAGTCCATTCCACCCAGCATAAACAAATGCGATAATTAGGGCAATTAAACTAACAATAAATGAGCCTCTGAATATTTTCATAGGTCTCCTCTTCTAAAATAATCTTCTCATCTATTCTAACATACTTTTTACACTCTCACTGTGCCTAGAACTATGCTTTGCCTGATAAAGATTATCGTAAAAATGAGCAAAATCGTAAAAGAAATTGTCAAAATAAGGTCGACTTTTGCTTTTGAAAAGACTTTTATGAGTAAATAATAGAAACTTATTCCAAGTAAGGCTCCAAGTGAGTTAGTGATGAGGTCAGTAATATCCGTTGCACCAATGGCAAGAAGATATTGTAGACTTTCAAATGAAAAACTTAATAAAATGGAAATTGCCAATTTATTTAAAAAGGAGATTTTTGGTGCATTCATAGTCAATAAAATACCAAAAGGAATAAAAGCTAGAATATTAAATAAAACCTCGCGACGACCACCGGACATGGCTAAAGGTGTCAGATTAAGACTTCTTGTATTCGTCATTTCAAGAAAAGCAAATGGATGAAAAGAAAGTTTAAATAATACCAGCCAAACCAGTCCTAATATATAAATGAAAAATAAAAGCTGTGCTAATTTTTTTGTCATTTTTCTCCTTTCTTAAGAAAATAGGTTTTCGATTGTTGTTCTTTTAGTATTTTAACTGATTTAACTTAAACAGAAACCTTTATCAGTTATGATATAAATAAAAAGGGAATTCTCCCTTTTTAAAATCAATATTTTATGACAGGAATTCAACTTCTACTTGTTGACTGTCCCCTTTTTTCATGATTATTTTTCCATTAAAAGTTTCTGTCAGTAAATTCATGACTTCGTCAACCTTTTCTTCGTCAATAAAACATTTTACTTTGATATCCGACAAAAACTCACTATCCGAAATTTTGATTTTTTGGTCAATTAAAAAGCGCTGTAAGCTGTCATAGAGGCTGTAATCAAGGTTTAAAATAAGCTCACGTTGATTGATAAATTCAACTAAACCAACAGCTTCGATGGCATGATTTACACTGCCCGCATAAGCACGAATTAAACCACCAGCACCTAATTTTATTCCACCAAAATACCGAGTAACAACGGCACAAACATTGATTATTTCTTTTTTCTTTAAAATTTCAAGCATCGGAACACCAGCAGTCCCTGACGGCTCTCCATCATCACTTGTTCGTTGAATTTCTTGACGGTCACCTAATGTATAGGCCGAGCAGTTATGATTGGCTTTCCAGTGTTCTTTTTTGATTTTCGCAATAAAATCACGCGCTTCTTCTTCAGATGAAATTCTTTTCAAATGGCAAATAAATCGTGATTTTTTAATTTCCTCTTCATTGATAAAATCAGTTTTTATAGTGATAGTCATGCTACTGATTTTAACAAATTTTGTTACATTTTAACAGCATTTTCGTATAGAATAGTATGAGCACTAATCAAGAAAAGTTATTTGGCCGTTTATTATTAAAAAATGATATTTTACAACTTATAAAAAGTACTGACAAGATTTCTGTCAGTAAAATTTTTAGTAATTTTTTGTTAGAAGCGAAGGTGAATCCAATTTTGGGAATGACTTCAATTTCTTCCAATAAAATAAAATGCAACCGTTGTGGGACTGTTCATATAAAAAATTCTGTCAAACTTCCAATTGGTGTATTTTACTGTCCAAGTTGTATTCAATTAGGTCGAGTCCGCTCCGATGAATTCTTGTACTTTCTGCCACAAAAGAATTTCCCAAAGAAATCATATATAAACTGGTCGGGAAAACTGACAGAGAATCAAAAATCAATTTCAAATGCCCTCTGTCAGGAAATTAATTCTCATCAGCAAATAATTGTCCAAGCTGTGACTGGAGCTGGAAAAACTGAAATGATTTATCAAGTCATTGAACAAATTTTAGAAAGCGGTGGAGTTGTTGGTCTAGCTAGTCCAAGAATTGATGTTTGTCTTGAACTTCATCAGCGATTATCACGTGATTTTTCCTGTAAGATTCCACTCTTATATCATGATGGCGACAGCTATTTCCGAGCTCCATTAATAATAATGACCAGTCATCAGCTTTTACGTTTCAAGGAAGCTTTTGATTTGCTGATTATTGATGAAGTTGATGCCTTTCCCTTTAGAGATAATGAAATGCTTTATTTTGCGGCAGAAAAAGCAAGAAAAATAGAAGGAAATTTAATATATTTGACCGCAACTTCTACTGACAAACTTGAAAAAGATATAAAAAAGCAAAAACTCTATCCTTTGTTTCTCCCGCGTCGTTTTCACAATTTTCCTTTAGTCGTGCCTAAATTTTTTTGGAAAAATAAATTTGATAAGAAATTAATTGAGCAAAGAAATAGTGGCTTTCCTCTTCTTATTTTTGCTGCTGAAATTGAATTTGGACAAGAATTTGCAAAACAACTACAATTGAAATTTCCTAAAGAAAAAATTGCTTCCGTTGCTTCAACAACAAAAGATAGATTGGAAATTGTTAAAGCTTTTAGAAATAAAGAAATTACTATTTTAATAGCGACTTCAATTCTTGAACGGGGAGTCACTTTTCCAAATGTTGATGTTTTTGTCATCAACAGTGAGCACCCAAACTTCACTAAATCCGCACTGATACAAATGGCTGGACGTGTGGGTCGTAGTCCTGAACGTCCAACAGGCTTAGTTAGTTTTTTTCATTACGGAAAATCCAAAGCAATGTGTCAGGCAGTTAGAGAAATCAAAAAAATGAACCAACTGGGAGTTTTTTCATGATAAAGTGTTTGCTTTGTTCAAGAAGTATTGCTCAAAACTTTCTATTTAGTGAACTTTTCCTACTCAAAAGTCCTCAAAATCTTTTATGTTCTAAATGTCAAAAAAATTTTGAAAAGATCCCTGAAGCTCACTGTCCTCGCTGCTGTAAGCCAAATGTCCATGAGATCTGTACTGATTGTCAAAATTGGGAAAAAAGAGGATACAAAATCAGACATCAGGCAATTTTTCACTACAATCAAGCAATGAAAGATTATTTTAGCCAGTATAAATTTGTTGGAGATTATCGATTATACCAAATTTTTGAGCCCTATTTTAAAAGTATTTCCCTAAAATCTCCTTTGGTTCCAATTCCTATTTCACCAAAAAGATTAGAGGAACGTGGTTTCAATCAAGTGACTGCTTTTCTTCAACAAGATAATTTTATTGAACTTCTTGAAAAAGAGAATTCGGTCAAACAATCTAGCCTTAATCGAAAAGAACGATTGGAAAGTCCAAATCCTTTTCAATTAAAAAAAGGGCTAAAAGTCCCTACAAAAGTTATATTAATTGACGATATTTATACAACAGGTACCACCTTATATCACGCATCACAAATTCTAAAAGAAGCTGGTGTTCATGAAATAAGGAGCTTTTCTCTCTGCCGTTAATCATTAAATCAAATAAAAAAGCCTTTCAGCTTTTTATAAATTCTTTATTTCATCTGACCATTCAATAATCTTTAAATTACTAAATCTTTCTTGCCACCTAGCAAGCTTATTTTCATAAAGTATTCGATTATTATCGACATGATAAATTGGCCGAATTGTTTTAGTAAAAATATCTTCTAAGCCGTAGGGAGCAAAAATTTCAATATTGCGTGAATTACCACTTATGCCTACAGCATGAACCGTAGCAATCCAACGCTCAATCGCATTTTCTGTGTTTTTATACGGTACTTTATTTCCATTATGCCAAAGATGCATGTATGCTTCATTATGAATATCAAATTGATAGGGAAATTTTTCAGATAAAACTTTTTCTAACTTTTTATCATTTTTAGCAGAGCTGTCAGCAGAAATCTCTTTATCAAAGTACACAATATCAATATCGTGAATTCCTGTCATTAAATTATTTCCGTCAGAATAATTCCAAACCGTTTGAAAGACACTTCCTGCGGCTAGATAATAATTAGGCAAATTTAAAACAGAAACTTCATCCAAAATGAACATCAATTCGGAGTTCTTTTTCAATATTTTTAGAAAATCATTTTTTCTATCCATTTCCGCTTATCCTCTAAAAGAAAAGATGCCAAATTTTAGGTAAAAATACAATCAGACCAACAATCAATGCAAATCCCGAAATAACTAAAACTGCCCCAGCTGCCATATCTTTGGCTCGTTTTGCACGCATATAAAATTGGTAATCTGATGCTAAATCCACCACATTTTCGATAGCAGAATTAAAAAGTTCTGCCATAAAAACTAGAAAAATTGACAACAACAAAAAGAGCCATTCAAATTCTGAAATTTGAAAAACGAGACCAAAAACAATGGCTAAAAAGGCTGCCAAAGCATGTTTACGCATGTTACGTTCTTCTTTAAAAGCTGTCCAAATTCCAGACAGTGCAAAGTCTAAACTCGAAAGTAAATTAGGATTTTTCCAACGGGCCCTATCCTCTTGAACAGGTCTTTTACCATTATTAAAATCCTTTTTCTTAAAGAGTTTTACATCTTTATCTTGTGAGTCCATAGGCAGTTAAAATCTCCTCTTGCAAACCAAACATTTCTGACTCTTCTTCTGGTGTGTAGTGGTCATAACCATTGATATGCAAAAAGCCATGAACAGCTAACCAACCATATTCACGTTCAATCGAGTGACCATAATCAGCAGCCTGTTCAGCAGCCTTGTCTATTGAAATAAACAATTCACCAATAAATGGATCCATTTCTTCCAACAATTCCTCTGGTAATTCCATATCTTCATCAAAGAAAAATTCTGATTCATCAGGTTTATATTCTAATGAGATAACATCGGTTGGTCGGTCAGTTTCGCGATATTGCAAATTCAACTCATGTGAACGAGCATTATCAACAAAAGTTACTGACATTTCTGTTGATTCTTTCAAGTTCAGTTTTTTAGCAGCAAAAGCTAAAACTTCTTTGGTTTGTTCAATAATCTCACTTGGCACTTTGCCTGTTTCATCAACTAATTCTACGTACATTTTTTTCCTTATTTAATTACTGACAATAATTCATAAAATAGCCCTAAGTAGCTCAATATTTTAGCTATTTCTATTATTCTGTCAGTAAATTTTAATGACAGACAGAACTGTCAGAGAATTTCTCATTCAATCTGTCACTTACAATCAACAATTACTTTCTGTCAGCCTTTTTTTGCAACATTTCCTTACAAAAGGACAAAATGGGACCTCTTGTGGCAATTAATATATCTTCTGGCAGATTATCAAAGGCAAACCATTGACAGTCAAGAACCTCTGATTCTTCTAAAAGAATCTCTCCAGAAAAATCATTACAAGTAAAAACAGTATCAACAATATGAACTTCATCCCCATTTGGATAGAAAAAGTGTTGTTCTGTCCCAGAAGCTACAGTGTACAATTTTATTTTTCCAGCTTTTAAGCCAACTTCTTCATAGAGTTCACGTTTCGCTGCTTCTTCAACCTTTTCATTCGGTTCAACTGACCCACCATGATAACACCATTTCCCATTATCTGCCCGTTTTTGAAGTAAAATTCCTCGATTTTCATCATAAATAATCAAGCTTGCACATGCAATTACCATTGGGACATGCCCAATTTTTTTGCGCAAATCCATGACATAACCTTCGGCCATTATTGTTTCCTTCTTATCTAGAAATTTGATCAATCTGACATTAACAAAAGTCCCAAACTATTCATCACCATAGGCTTTGATAATTTCAGCAACAACTGGATGTCGAACGACATCTTTTGCCATGAAATAAACAAAATCAATTGATTTCACATGACTTAATTTATCTTTGGCATCAATCAAACCTGATTTTACTTTATTAGGTAAGTCAATTTGTGAAATATCTCCATTAACAATCATTTTAGAATTAAAACCAAGCCGAGTCAAAAACATTTTCATCTGCATCGTTGTTGTATTCTGTGCTTCATCCAAAATGACGAAGGCATCATCAAGCGTACGACCACGCATGTAAGCAAGCGGAGCAATTTCAATAATTCCTCGTTCCATCATTCGCTCAGTTGCCGTCTTTCCTAAAATTTGGAAAAGGGCATCATAAACTGGTCGTAAATAAGGATCAACCTTTTCTTGCAAATCACCTGGTAAGAACCCAAGACTTTCACCAGCTTCTACAGCTGGTCTTGTCAAAATAATTCGTTTCACCTGACCATTACGTAATGCTTGAACAGCCATCACAACAGCTAAAAACGTTTTCCCTGTTCCAGCTGGTCCAATTCCAAAAACAATATCATGATGTTTGACAGAATCAACATAAGTTTTTTGAATCAGATTTTTTAGTCGAATTGACTTTCCAGCTGCATCTTTCGTCAGTTCAACTTCATAAAGTGCAGTGAAATTTTCAATATCATCATTTAAAACCATCTTTATTGCAATAATGACATCTGACGCATGAACTGGAACTCCTCGACCTACTAGTACCTGCAGAGCTTGGAGGGCTTTACGAGCTCGCTCCCTTGTCAATTCATCCTCAGAAACGATTTGAACCGTTTCGCCACGATAATTAATCTCAACCCCTAGTTGAGATTCAACTAACTTCAAATATTTATCTTGTACCCCAAAAAGTAGACTTGCATCTTCTGGATTTTCTAGTTTAAATTCAATTGAATTTTTAGTCAAATACACAATCTCCATTAATCATTTTCTTACATTATAGCACATTTCATATTTTAATTTAAATCACACCTTACTGAATATAAAGAAAAACTCTATTTTAAAATAGAGTTAAATCAATTTTAGTAAGCCATCATTTTTTTATTTCCTCGATAAAGTTCTACGATTGTCCAAATTAATAAAAAGAGAACTCCCAAAATAAGAAAACCAGAAATAAGATGAGATAGTCCAAGATTATGAGGTATAAAGTTGGCAATTTGATCTGGCAAACCAATCAAATTAAGATAGGTCAAAGCAATAACTGAAAACCAACCCAAACATTTAATAATCAAATTATTTTTAAAATCACCCATCTCCTTTTTACTATTAGTCAACATCAACAAAGGAATAATTGAAAAAGGTAGAGCAAAGGCTAGAAAAACTTGAGAATTATTCATCAAATTATTAATTGCTTCATGCTGTGCTTTCAAAGTTTGTCCTTTTGTCATAGAAACACATATCAAAACCGGAACAACTGAGAGTAAACGTGTTACTAATCTTCTGGCCCACATTGGCATTCTCATATGGATAAAACCTTCCATAATAACTTGACCAGTTAAAGTCCCTGTAATAGTAGAATTCTGTCCTGAAGCAAGAAGAGCTACGGCAAACAAAGTGGATAAAGCTCCTGTTTTTGCTACATCGGCAAGCAGTCCATTGCTTAAAACAGTTGGATTAGAGAGGGCATCATATAAACCAAAGAATGATGGATCATCAATCACGCCCGTTTTGAATACGGCAACTCCCATGATTAACAAGAGGGAATTCACAACAAAAGCCACTGTCAATTGAATATTAGAATCCCATGTTGAAAATCTCACCGCTCTAGCAACATCTGCTTTATCCTGATGATTGATTTTTCGGCTTTGTGAAATAGAAGAATGGAGATACAAATTATGAGGCATAACTGTAGCACCAATAATCCCTAAGGCCCCTGTTAAAGGAGACATCCCTGCCACTGTTGGTGAAGAGGCAAACGTCCGGCTATTGGGGATAAATCCCTCAATAATTCCTTTCCAATCTGGATTTGATAAAGCGACTTGATAAGCAAAAATGACCAAAATGACTAAAATCAAACAGATAACAAGGGCTTCAATTTTTCTAAAACCTACTTTCGTCAATAACAAAAGCAAAAAGACATCAAGAACGGTAATAAAAACCGCTAAGATTAATGGGATATTAAATAAAAGATAAAGAGCGATAGCAGCCCCAATTACTTCTGCAATATCCGTTGCCATTATGGCAAGTTCAGTTAATATCCATAAAACAATTCCTAGAGATTTACTTGTTCTTGCTCTTATAGCTTGAGCCAAATCCATTTGACTGACAATACCCAATTTTGCCGACATATATTGAAGGAGCATTGCAATTAAACTTGACATCAGAATGACTGAAATCAGTAAGTATTGAAAGTTTTGTCCGCCAGTTATTGAGGTTGACCAATTTCCTGGGTCCATATAACCAACTGCAACTAAGGCACCCGGTCCTGAGTAAGTTAGCAACATTTTGAAAAAGCCAACATTTTTAGGTACTTCTACTGTCCCATTTATTTCCTCTAAGGATTTTCCATTCGTATGATAAATCAATCGATGACGTTGATGTTCTTTATCATTCATTATTTCTCCTAGCTCTAAGTTGAATAAAATTCAACAACCATTATGTTAAGTATATTTTTATAGTAATTAAAATAAATCAATTATCGATTTAAGAAATTATCAAACTTTTTAATCTATAACTGATAATAAAAATATTATAGCACCACCTTATCTTTTTTTCAAATATTTTAGCATATATTTATAAATATATTTAAAAAGATACAAAAAAAGCCCTCAAGAGGACTTTATTCATTAATATATAAAAAAAACCTGTCAAAGACAGGTTTCAAAATTCTTATTTAGCCACTACTGGATAAACTGATACGTGTTTTTTACCACGTTTCATTTCGAATTTAACAGTTCCTTCGATTTTAGCGAAGAGAGTATCGTCGCCACCACGGCCAACGTTAGTACCTGGATGGATATGTGTACCACGTTGACGGAAAAGGATTGAACCGCCGCTTACAAGTTCACCGTCAGATGCTTTAGCACCGAGACGTTTAGCTTGTGAGTCACGTCCATTGGAAGTAGAACCCCCACCTTTTTTGTGGGCGAAGAGTTGCAGATTAAGTTCAAGCATGTTATTGCCCTCCATTTTCAAATTTAAGTGTAATGTACTGACCATAGCTTTTCTCAACTGCTTTCATCGAATTTGCAAAAGCTTCGAGCAAAGTTTGAGCCAATACGCCTTGTTTTTCAGGTATGCTCAAAGGAATTTCAACATACAAGTAACCATCTTCCATCTGAGTCACAGGTTTAATGCGAGCCATCTCGTAGATATTATTTGCCGTTGTAATTGATAGAACGCTGACCGCCGCACAAACTACATCGTGTCCATACTCGCCAGATTCAGCATGTCCTGAGATTTCATAAGAAACAATTTTGTCTCTTTTTGTCCTGATACAAGCTTCAATCATAATTAAGCGTTAACTGATTTGATAACAACTTTAGTGTATGGTTGACGGTGACCTTGTTTACGGTGTGAGTGTTTTTTAGGTTTGTATTGGAAAGTAACAACTTTCTTTTGCTTACCATGTTTTTCGACTTCACCAACAACAGTTGCGCCTTCAACGAGTGGTGCACCAACTTTAGTTGTTTCGCCTCCGACAAAGATAACTTCGTCGAAAGTAACGGTTTGACCAGCTTCAACATTGAGTTTTTCAACGTAGATTACTGAACCTTCTTCAACTTTAACTTGTTTACCACCAGTTTTGATGATTGCATAGTTTGACATTGTGATTCCTCCTTGTTAGATTTCATCGCTTTTAAGTCAAGCGACTGTTAGACTCGCCTTTGTTCGTGGGCGTATGCCACTTAATACGAAACTTCGTGCGGTTGCACTTTATGAGACTTCACAAAGACAACTATATTATTATACTACTTCTTTTTCTACTTTTCAAGTCTTATTTTTCACTTTTTTCTTCTATAGAATTAAGCGAGACTTTATAAATCTTTTTCGTATTCCAAAGCATATTAATCAAAGTATTTACCAGTAAGAGTAACCAAGCAAAAGACAAGCTAAAAGAAAGAATTTCAAAAGCCGTTAATGTCAAATAATGAATAGGATGCCATAAAACATAAGAGATTAAGATAAGACCTACAATAAAATAAGACATACGATATAAATTTGGATCAGCATTTGGTAAAAACCAACGAATTCCTAGTATCGAAATAGCCATAAATAAGACTATTAATTGAGCAACAATGTCATGAGCAATATGCATCCAGCCTGGATCATTGGGAATTAATCCAACTAAAGCAATTGAAATAGCACAAAGTGTCAATAAAACTTGCAAAATATTTTGTCGATAATGACTGCCCGCTTTTTGCCTTAATGAAACAAAAATATAATCAATTAATGCTGCAAATAAGGCTGCCGAAACAATTAACGTCAGATTAAATTGCCAGCTTGAACGTGAAGCCTGAGTTCCAAGCAAACTAAAATTCCTTTGCCACCAGTACTGATTTCCATTGGTGGCCATACTTGAGACGAAACCACCAATAGAAACCACTAAAAGCATTGTTACCATCATATTAATCGAAAAAGTATCTACAACAAAAATCATGACATAATTAATGATTCCAGAAAAAATAGTAAAGATTAGGGTGGAAGTAAAGAGTCCAAAACTTACACCATAAAAAATTTGACCTAAAAACCAAAAAAGGCCCATCGATGCTAAAATGACGATAAGTAAAACAGATAAAGTGACTGTTGCAAATGTCCGCCAGTAACTTCTTTTGGTCATCTGTTTATAAAATTCTTTTCTGCGAGAGAAATAAGCAGAAATAAAAGTCAGCATCCCTACTGCATTAGCAATTGTAATAACCGCCGTTGCCAAAGATTCATTTCCAGAAAGCGCGATAACATGAGGATGTTTTAGGACAAAGGCAAAAATAATAAAGATAAATGCAGAAATAATCGTTGGAATAATAAACCACTTGGGCGCCTTATCTGATTTTCTGGCATTGATTTTTCGAATGGTAAAACTATCAGCCGCTAAATCGACGATTTCAATTTCTTCGTTTTCTTTAAGGTCTAATCGTTCATATATTTCTTTAGGTAGATGAATTTTATCCATTTGTTTCTCCTTCCACATTTTGCTCTCTCCAGTCAATTCTCAAATGATAATCGGCTATTTTTTGGGCACCTTGCGAAAGTTGGTAATTAATTTTAATTGTCCTGCTCTCATGATCAATGCTTAAAGCATTTGTCAAAATTGATAGTTCTCCTAAACCTTCATATTCAGTTAAACCTGGAATTTCTGGATGAAAATGCATTTTGATAGGTCGCTTTGCAAAACGGGTCATTATCACTTCTTTTTCATCAAATTTAAGTAAAACTTTTTCATTTGCAGCATTTTGATACTTGAGTAAGGTCTGATGTTCTCCTTTTTTCAACTCTCCCTGATATATTTCTTTGACCAACTCTTCTTGCTGGTCAATTTTAATTCTATTCCTAATTATAATTTCCATAATCATATTTTACTATAATTCCTTGAATATTAAAAACATAGTCTGTGCTAAAAAGATTAAGGTGATGAGGGTCTGCATTTTAGGAGAAAATAGGGTATAATTAGGATAAAATAAGGGAAAATCTGATTTATTTTTAATAGAGAATAGACCTTAAATTTTAGAGGGGGTTTTATTTTGGAAAAAGTCTTTCGTGACCCAGTTCATGACTATATCACGGTGAATCATCCTGTAATATCAGAATTGATTGACACTGCTGAATTCCAACGTTTAAGACGAATTAAACAACTTGGAACATCAAGCTTTACCTTCCATGGAGCTGAACATACCCGTTTTTCTCATTGTTTGGGTGTTTACCACATTGCCAAAAGGATTACTGATTATTTTAGTCGGAATTTCCCTTTGGAATGGAATCCTGATGAGAATCTTTTAACTCAGTGTGCAGCCTTATTACACGATGTTGGACACGGTGCTTATTCACATACTTTTGAAGGTTTATTTAATACAGACCACGAGGCGGTCACTCGAGAAATAATTACTTCTCCTGATACAGAAATTAATGGAATTTTACGCAAAGTCTCCCCTGATTTTCCTGAAAAGGTAGCTTCTGTTATTTCTCATGAATATTCTAATCCTCAAGTTGTTCAATTGATTTCAAGTCAAATTGATGCTGACCGCATGGATTATCTCCTTAGAGATGCTTATTTTACAGGTGCTGTCTATGGACAATTTGATTTAACTTGGATTTTAAGAGTGATTGTTCCTACGGAAAATGGAATTGCTTTTAAGTACTCAGGAATGCATGCAGTTGAAGACTATATTGTCAGTCGATACCAAATGTATATGCAGGTTTATTTTCATGCTTCTTCACGCTCAATGGAAGTTTTACTGCAAAAGTTACTCGCACGTGCTAAGTTTTTATATGCCAGTCAGCCAGACTATTTTGCGATATCAAGTCCTTGTCTCGTTCCCTTTTTCGAGCAAAATCATAATTTACAAGATTATTTAAGACTTGATGATGGCGTTATGAACACTTATTTTCAAGTTTGGATGAGTCATGATGATGAAATTCTCGCTGATTTAGCTTCTGCTTATGTCAATCGTCATTTACTCAAATCAATTACTTTTGACCCCAAGACTGTAGAATTAGAAGATTTAGAAATTTTATCTTCTTTAGTTGAAGAAGCAGGCTTTAATCCTGACTATTACACTGGTATTCATAGTAATTATGATTTACCTTATGATTTCTATCGACCAAGTTCTGAAAAACCGCGGACTGAAATTAATATTTTACAAAAAAATGGTTCGCTTACAGAGCTGTCAGTACTTTCTCCACTTATTAAAAGTTTGACAGGTACAATTCATGGAAATAGCCGATTCTATTTTCCAAAAATTATGCTAGAAAATCCTGAATTTACCAAGTATATTGTTAATGACAGCTTGGTGATTAATCAAAATTTTACTGACAGAAATTCTACTGCCTCTGAAAATACTGACGGCTCTGTCAGTAAACAATTATCACTTGATGACAACCTATAATTGCTAAATATTTAATAAATTGAAAGAAATAGAAAGAGAAATTCTTATGATTAAACTTGTTGCTATTGACCTTGACGGAACTTTACTTGACCCTAATCGCCAAATTACTGCCGAAGTAAAAACGGCTGTTAAAAAAGCTAAAGCGGCTGGCGTTAAAATTGTCATTACAACTGGCCGACCTTTACCTGGTGTTGTTGATATTCTAAAAGCACTTGAATTAACTGACCAAAGTGATTATGTTATTACTTATAATGGTGGGTTGGTTCAGCGAGCAACTGGTGAAGAATTTATCAAAGAAACTTTGAGTTCTGAAGATTGGCTTGACTTAGATGCTGCTGCTCGTAAAATTGGACTGCCGATTCACGCAATCACTCGCGAGGGAATCTATACTCCAAATCACGATGTCGGAAGATATACTGTCCAAGAAGCCCAAATGGTTAAAATGCCACTTTATATTCGCCAACCCGAAGATATTGCTGCTTTAGAAATTGCTAAAGTAATGATGGTTGATGAACCTGCGGCTCTTGATGACGGAATTGCATACCTTCCCTTCGAATTCTTTGAACGATATAATGTAGTGAAATCAACACCGTTTTATTTAGAATTCATGAATAAAAAAGCAAGTAAAGGGTCAGCAGTTCAACATTTGGCTGAGAAACTTTCTTTTGACTTGGATGAAGTAATGGCTATTGGAGATGAAGAAAATGACCGTTCAATGCTTGAAGTTGCAGGTTGTCCTGTTGTGATGGAAAACGGAAAATCGGAATTGAAAAAAATTGCTAAATATGTAACTAAATCAAATGCTAAATCAGGCGTTGCTTATGCGATTAATGAATGGGTTTTAAAAGATTACCAAGATTAATTAAAAATTTATGAGCATTATTGTTCCCTACTGAACTTTTTAGCGTTATAATATAAGTATAAAAAGATAACAAATAGATGAATTTACAAGTCATCTCTTGATATATAGTGGAGGTAATAAGATGAAAATTACATTTGATGAAAAAACAGCTGATAAAATTAAAGCATTTGGTGATGTTGATTTAGTTTTTGACTTTGACCATACTTTGAGTGAAGTCAATACTGAAGTTGATGCTTGTGCTGGTGGAATTTCTCGCTATCGTATCGTTGCCGTAGAAAAAGGAAATGTTCCTGAAGTTTTTGATGCAAGTATCGATTCTGAATTTGGACCAATTTATTATAAAGGTTATGGTTCTTACTTCTTCCAAGATGAAATGTCTACCAAAATTAATCCTTCATATAATTTGATTGAATTGCGAAGTACAGCTGAATTGCTCAGCCCTAACCTTTTAATCGTTGACTTCCGTGGTAAACAAAAAGCTAGCTAATTAGTCCCAACCAAAAAGACCCTCCAAGAGGGTCTTTTTTATATGTCATAAAATGGATTTGTCTTTTCTTGGCTTTCATAAATCTTGACACCCATATCAAAAGAACGAAGCTTGTCAGCAACTAATCCAATAAAAGCATGCTCAATATAGTGACCAGGGTCTATTCCTAATAAACCAGCTGAAAGCATATCATGACCAACATGATAATAAATATCTCCTGTTATGTAAATATCTGCCTTTTTTTCCAAAGCTTTAGGCCATAATTTTCCACCTGAACCACCACAAATTGCAATTCTTCCAATTTTTTGAGTCAAATTATGGTCATAAGTGATAAGACGTAATCTCTCTAACCCAAATGCTGCTTTCACTTTTTCTGTCAGCACTGATAATTCTGTCAGTTCAATATTTCCAACACGTCCCAATCCTTCTTCGTCATCTAGCACTTCAATATCAGTCATTCCAAGTAACTGACTGAAATAATCATTTAAACCACCAGTAACCACATCAATATTTGTATGGCTGGTATAAACAGCAATTCCAGCTCGCGCCAAGTCCAAAACTAATTTTTCCTGATCATTCATTGAAGTCAATGCAGAAAGGGGGCGGAAAATCAAAGGATGTTTAGCAATAATCAGATTCACACCCAGCGCTTTTGCTTCTGCCACTGTTTGCTCACGAATATCCAAGGTTACCAAAACTTTTGTTAGTTCATCGTTTGGGTTCCCAACTTGTAAACCTACAGGATCACCTTCAACAGCTAATTCTTTGGGGCAAAATTTTTCGTATTCAAGCATAAAATCAGAAATTTTCATCGAAGCACTTCCTCAATTCTCGCAATTTGATTTAAAACCTCTTGACGTTTTTCGGCTTGTTCTTCAGGCAAACGAGCAATAATTTTATTCAAAGTATTTAATTCCTTTTGCCATTTTTGTTGAAAAACAGTTGATTTTTCTTTAGATAAAAAAGGGCCAAATGTTAAATCATTTACTGACAACTTTTCTGTCATTAATTTTGAGAGTGGTTCGGCAACGATAATCTCGTAAAACTTACCAGCCTCCAATAAAATCTCTTCTTTTTTAATGACAAATTGATGATTCACTAACCACTGACGGAGGCTTTCCTCATGATTATTAGGCTGCAAAATCAAACGTTTAACATGGCCTAACTTTTCTTTACCTGCCTCTAAAATTTCGGAAATTAATATTCCTCCCATACCAGCAATCACGATTGTATCAATCTTGTCAGTATTTTCAATAGCACCTAAGCCATTGGCCAATCGAACCTCAATCCGATCACTTAAATCAGCTTCTGATACATGATTTTTAGCAATTTCAAAAGGCCCTTTAACCACTTCTCCCGCTACCGCAAAATCAATCACCAATTTTTGCATCAAATAAGTTGGTAAATAAGCATGGTCCGAGCCGATATCAGCAAGTCTTGCTCCATTATCAACATAGTCAGCTACTGCTTTCAAACGTTTTGAAAGTTTAATTTCATTCATTTTTTAAATATTTCTTTCCAAATTTACAATAATCTAAAACAGGACAGTCTGCACATTTCGGCTTTTTGGCTGTACAATGATAACGCCCAAAGAAAATGAGATGGTGATGTGCTTGTACCCATTTTTCTTGCGGAATCAGCTTCATCAACTTTTCTTCAACTTCTAAAACTGTTGCTTTTTGGGGAACGATATCCAAACGTTTAGAAACTCGTTCAACATGTGTATCAACCGCAATCCCCGGAATTCCGTAGGCTTCTGCTAAAACAACATTTGCTGTTTTTCGACCCACCCCCGGTAAAGTTTGTAAAACCTTTTTATCCTTTGGCAAATCAGGCAAAAGGTCCCCAAAGTCGGTCACTAACATCTGTGATGTCCGTAAAATATTTTTAGCTTTAGTCTTGTAAAGACCAATTGTCCGAATCAGCTTTTCAATTTCTTCCACTTTAGCCTGTGACATTGTTTGTGCATCTGGAAAAGCCGCAAAAAGAGCCGGCGTCGCCTTATTAACTCCTTTGTCAGTTGCTTGGGCAGATAAAATTGTCGCAATCAATAGTTGAAAAGGAGTTTCCCACTCTAATTCTCCGTGAGCTTGCGGGAACATGTCTTCAATAATTTCTAAAGCTTCAAGATATCTTTTTTTACTTAACATCGTGCACGTCCATTATCTCTATTAACTATTCCATGGTCCATCCAAAGGAATATAAAAATCTTCTTGTGGTTTCTTTCTCTTAGCTTCTTCGCGTTCCATTTGTCGACTCTCAATCGCTTGAAGAGAATTCACCCCATCATTTTTCCAATTTCGTAAAATAGCTTTAATGTAATTTAAAGATACCTTACGATTGAGGACTGCTTCACGCAAAGCTTGTTTAATCAACGAAAAGTCATAACCATCTTCAAACAGCCAAGCTCTCAATTCTTCCATTTGTACAGGAGAAATCATGCCCATTTCTGCTTCAAACATGCTAACTAATTCTTTAAGCTGCCCCTCTTCCTGAACTTTTTCATTCTCTGGAGTTGAACTCGCAACAGCACCACCCAAAATTTCATCTAAGTGCTTAAAGGCCGGGCTAATATCAAAGAAAGTTTCCATTTCTCCATCAATTTCAATTAAAGTCACCTTCATTGCTCCAAATTTGGACAGATTATCAATGGCCTGATTGACTTCCGATAATTTTTTACCTGTTTTTTCAGCAATTTCACTAGGTGCAATATCTTGATTTTCAAAAAAGTATAACCAAATCAAAAAATCAAAAGCAGAAGGGAAAAGCTTACTAAAATGTGCTAAAATCACATTTGGTAAGACAAGATGCCCTTTGCTATATTCATCGTAATAATTCATAGAACTATTATAGCATATCGCGTCATTATGGTTCAATGAACTTCACATAAAAACTACTTAAATCAGTTAAACTTTAGAAAATTTTTAATCAATTATTTTATACTATTTAATTTCAGAGCTTAATTTCCTAAAGTAATTATTTTCTTCAATTACATTTTTGTAAGAATTTAGCAAGCAAATCCTTGATATACTATACTTATAAACAAAAGGACATTTGAAAGGAAATAAACAATGAAAACACAAACAGAAAAAATTACTCAAAAAGTAGAAAATGAAAAATCAATCAAAGATAATTTAGAAATTATCCACTCACTTAATGACTTACTCTACAACGGTTCTTTATACTGATGTAAAGTAACACAAAAAAGGACCTATGAAAATTAATTTCTTAGGTCTTTTTTTTATTATTTCGCTTGATAGACTATTTTTCCATCACATATTGTATATTTGACTTGCCCTTGAACTTTCTGTTTAATAAATGGAGAATTGGTCGCTTTGGAGTCAAATGTTTCACCGACCTGATAGTCATTTTCAGCGTCAAAAATGACGAGGTCAGCTGGTCCATTTTCTGCGAGGTAACCTGCATCAAAATTATAAAGTTTAGCTGGATTAACGGTCATTTTTGTCAGTAATTCACTGAGTGTCAAATGGCCTTTTGCGACTAAGTTTGTCAAGCCAAGTTGCAATGAAGTTTCTAATCCAATCATTCCTGAAGGCGCCTTATCAAGGCTGACATTTTTCTCTTCATGAGTATGAGGGGCATGGTCTGTGGCGATGACATCAATCGTTCCATCTTTCAATCCCTCAATTATTTTACCGATATCAGCAGTTCTACGCAATGGTGGGTTGAGTTTAGCATTGGTCCCTTGCTCAAAAATCATTTGTTCTGTAATCGAAAAATGTTGTGGAGTCACTTCTGCTGTGATATTTGCTCCTAAATTTTTGGCAAATCGCACCACTTCAACAGATTCTCCAGCTGATAAATGTTGAATGTGCAAGCGAGCGCCTGTTTCGTAAGCAATCATAGTATCACGCGCCATCATGCTGTATTCTGAAACAGTCGGTGCCCCTGTGAAGCCACATTTATGAGCCACTTCGCCATCATTCACTCCTAAAGTTCCAATCAAATTTGGATCTTCTTCATGAATTGAAATCAGGCTGTCAGTTAATTTCGCTTTTTGCAGAGCTTTACGTAAAACGCCAGCATCTGTCAGTGGAATACCATCATCAGAAAAGCCGATTGCTCCTGCTTTAATGAGTTCATCAAAATCTGTTAAATGCTCTCCATCAAAATCTTGCGTAATTGACCCAACTGTATCAATCTTAATATCTTCTTTGTCAGCAATTTCTAAAGTTTCTGTCAGTACTTTTGGCGTAGATAAAATAGGTTTTGTATTTGCCATCATAACTACTCTTGTAAAACCACCAGCCGCAGCTGATTTTGCACCGCTATGAATCGTTTCTTTATGTGTTTGTCCTGGTTCACGAAAATGAACATGAACATCAATTAAACCAGGGGCAACGACTAATCCCCTTGCATCAACAATTTCTGCATTTTCTACTGACAAATTTAAGCCGATTTTTACTATCTTGTCATTTTCAATCAGAATATCTAACACTTCATCTCGATTTGATTTGGGGTCAACAAGTCGTCCATTTTTAATTAATAAAGTCATTTTCTTCCTTTCATAAATTACTGACAGAACAATCAGCTTTGCTGACTTGTTCATTTATCCACCGATTCAATGTCTCCCTTTGGTCGCATTGAACTGACAGAACAATCAGCTTTGCTGACTTGTTCATTTATCCTCCGATTCAATGTCTCTCTTTGGTCGCATTGAACTGACAGATATTCCAGAACCTAATTATTTACTGACAGGCTCTTTGAATTTCTGTCAGTGAATTAATTTTGCCAAGTTTCTTGATTTTCTTTGAACTTTTTAAGTAATTCTAATTCTTCTTTTGTCACATAACCCGTTTCTTTAGCAATTTCAATCAATTCAGAATAAGTTGTCAAAGTGGCTAATTTAACACCAGCATCAGCAAATTTTCTGTTCGCTTTTTCTAATTCATAAGTGAAAATTGCAACCACACCAAGAACATCAGCACCTTCACGTTCAGCGGCTGCAACAGCTTCTAAAACAGAACCACCAGTCGAAATCAAATCTTCAACCACAACCATTTTTTGGCCTTTTGTCACACGTCCCTCAACTTGATTACCTGCTCCATGGTCTTTTGGTTTACTACGAATATAAGCAAATGGTAATTTAAGATAGTCAGCAATAATTGCACCATGAGGAATTCCTGCTGTAGCAGTTCCTGCAATGACTTCAACTTCTGGAAATTCCGCTTTAATCAATTCTGCAAAAGCACCTTCGATTTGGCTTCTAACTTCCGGATAAGCTAAGGTCACCCGATTATCAGTATATATTGGCGACTTAATTCCTGAAGCCCAAGTAAAAGGTTGACTTGGTGAAAGACTGACCGCTTTAATTTCTAATAAATCTGCAGCAATGGCTTTTGATATTGACATATTTTCTCCTTCTAGTTTACTGACAGAACCATCAGCAAAGCTGACAGTTCATTTTTCTACCGATTCAATAATTCCCTTTGGTCATATTGAACTGACAGAACTACCGTAGCGAGTATAGATAACGTGCAGCCCAATCCTGGTAGTTGTCAGCAATAAAAAACACTTGCCAAGAATCCTAGCAAGTGTAAAAAGTATCAAAACAAATTCACTTTTACTGACAGAAAATCCTGTCAGTAAAAATAGAATCAATTTTTCCTGATTTCAACCTTGCTAGCCTCTCTGGACTAGTTTAAAAGTTATATTGCTTATTAGTTTAACAAACTTGAGCCAGATTTGCAAGTCTTATTTTTTCGACTTATGATAATTGGAATCAAAAAACATTGTAATAATATTGAATGCAACCATAGACAAACCAACGCATTTCATTTTATTATCAGCCGAATAGTTTGTATAAACATACCAAACCAAAACCATAAAAAGAAATCTTAAGATAACATCTGCTAAAAATATAAATTTTTTCATTAAATTCCCTCAATGATTGAAAATCAAATCCCCTCAGCCCTAACCCTATCATTTATTTCTATGAAAAGCTTGCATGATAAGACTTAAAATGCTAAGAATTACTGCAATACTTGCAAAAATATATTTAAGTATGCTAAGGCCATTTGGAAAAATAAAAATTAAAACACCGAGTATTACGGCAAATATACTACTCAGATATTGTACGATTCTTATACTCTTTTTAGTAATCATTGCCATTCAAACCCCCAGACTCCTCCACTGAAATCTTAGTTATTTTCTCAAACTCTTATCAAAGAAAGTTGAAACTAAAACAAACAGTGCAATTACAAACCCTAAAATATAACCAATGCTCCATTTCTCGGAATTGTTAATTAGAATAGCACCACCTAAAAATAAAATTGTACGAACGAGAGCTATAGCAACAAATCTTTTCTTGTTATTATTTTTCATCATAAACCTCCTTCATTGCCATCCCCACTTAGTTGGAATAAGTCCCCAGTCAATCCAGATTCCTCCATTAACACTTGAAGCTGCAGCGGCTGATGCTGCCAATTTAACCACCCAAGTCGTTGGCATCCAAATCGTCGCAATTGAAACAGATGTAGGACCATACTTCAAAATTTTATTTACGTCATTTTTACTTAAAAACAAACGCACACCATACCAGTGAAATTCAACTTTTGTTACTCCTACATGTTTAGTAGCCATAGAAGTAGCAGAATTCTTCAAAGTCGTTGGGTTTTCAGCTAAAATAATGGAATTTCCTTTTTGAACAACCTTAACATCAATATCAGATTTTTCGATTTTTTGAGCTCCAACGATAAGTTGTTGATTTGCAATTTTAACTGATTCATTTAATTTATTTATTTCTTCACCACTTGTATTTTGAGGTAACACATTATGATTTACAACATATTTCCCATTTAAAAAAGATATAGCATTATCAAAACGATTGATAAAGTATTGATTAATTTGACCATTATTCGTCGTTGGCGTAGTTGGTTGGCTTACTGCCAACAAGTCAATATCACCAGAATAGTTTGAAACTTGATTTACATTTTTAGCTTCGAGTTTTTGTGATGAGACCTTATTGTGTGCAGATTGGGCAAGCCCAAGACTTCCACCCGTTACGAGTAAAATTGTTAGACTTGAAAATACTAGATTATTTTTTAAATGTGACATATTTTTTCTCCTTTTTGAGATGCGATGCAAATCAATAGAGATTTTGCATCACTGCTACGGTGACATTTCTTCTTTCAAGATTTTTAACCCTCCTTTTACCATTCTGAGTGAGCGACACTCAAGATTCATGAATCATTTTCTAAAATGATTATATCAAATCAAACTGCCCCAAAAAGCCTTTTCCGAAATCTCGGAAAAATTTTTTATAAAAAATAAAAAGGGAACTCAAATCCCTTTTATATCCCACTAGTTTTTTACAGATTCATCAAATATTTTTTGATAATAAGCCTTCATCTCTGGCAAACCCAATTCATCAAAAAGACGGATAGAACTCTCCATTTTAGCTTTCCCCTCGGCAGTTTTTCCTGATTGATGAAGCAATAAGCCAAGAGTAAAGCGAGACATATTACGGCAAAATAAATCCTTTTTATAAGGTATTAAAGCAATATTAACATCTTCCAAGAGTTTTTGAGCAATGGAATATTTATTCTCACTAATATACTTTACAGCTGCTCGGCAAACAATTTGGACAATTTTTTCCCGATATTTTTTAACTTTGAGATAATGCAAATTTTCTTTCCAAAAGTCTTTCATCAAAGAGAGAGTCAAACGGGTATTCAAGTGTTCTACAACAAACGAAAGAATACTTAACTCAAAATATGACCAAACTTCGATATTAAACATTAAATCAGTAACTTCAACTTCTTCTCGCTCTGTCAATCCATAAAGCAAATTTTGAGTCGCTAGAAATATCATTCGATTTCCTTGTTCATTATCATACTTTCCAGCCTCACTATTAATCGCTTTTAATTTTACAGTATCTTGCATATAATTCGCATCTTCAATTTCATCACAAATCTCAACAAAATAATCAGAATGGTAATTGTTAAAAAAATATTCAAACTCAGAAACCTCAATATGCATTAATTCTAAAGCTGCATCTAATTTATCAAATCTAAGAATAGACTTTCCACTTTCAAAATCTGACAGTGATGATTTTGACAAACCTACTTTTCCAAAGTCAGTTAATCTAAAGTTTCGTTGTGTTCGTAAATCATAGAAAATTTCTCCCATCAAAGAGATTGTTCTATTGCTTTTTACCATCCCACATTCCAGCATTTCAATTTATTTTGATTAAATTGTACTACTTTTTAACAAAAAAGCAATGATTGTTTCGCTTTATTTAAATATAGGATTTTTAGATTACAAAACAAAAAAACGCAAAGCTTTCAAGCTTCGCGTTTTAGCTTATTTACACTAAATTCTCTTCACAACACTTACAAATTTTCCAATTCTTCCATCGCTTCTAAAAGAGTCATTTCTATCTCATCTTTTTCATCATTAAAGAGGTCAATTTCAGCTTGTAATTCTCCTAATTTAACAAAATCAGCGGTATTTTCTTGCATTTCCAATAATAGAGCTGCAATTTTTGCTTCCAAATCGGCTAGTTTCTCTTCACAAGCCTTGATTTCGCGCTCTACTTTACGTCGATTCTTTTGAGCTTCTTTCTGAGCTGTAAAATCTTGTTGAGCTAAACTTTCTATCGGTTCCCCATTTTCTGAAGAATTACTCTCAGCTTGTACTTCTTCTTTTTTCTCGACATAATAATCATAATCTCCCAAAAATTCTGTACTTCCTTCGGGAGCAATTTCTAAAACTTTGGTAGCTACTCTATTGATGAAATAGCGGTCATGAGAAACAAACAAGATTGTTCCTGGAAAATCAATCAAAGCATTCTCCAAGACCTCACGTGAATCAATATCCAAGTGATTGGTTGGTTCATCTAAAACTAAAAAGTTATCGTGATCCATTGCTAATTTAGCAAGTAAAAGACGGGCTTTTTCACCACCCGAAAGCATCCCAACCGTTTTCTTTACATCATCTCCACTAAAAAGAAAGGCTCCAAGCATATTGCGAATTTCAACTTCATTAAGTAAGCGATGCTCATTCCATAATTCGTCTAAGACAGTATTGGAAGCTGTCAATCTTCCTTGTTCTTGGTCATAATATCCCAAAGTAACATTGGCACCCAATTTTGCTTGACCTGCTAAAAATGGAATCTGTCCAACAATTGACTTAATCAATGTTGTCTTACCTACTCCATTTGGTCCAACAATAGCAAGGGACTCACCTTTACGCTCGTCAATGTTAATCGGACCAGAGAGACGATTATCTTCATAACCTACCGTTGCTTCTGAAACGGTTAAAACAACATTTCCAGACGTTTTTTCAGGAGTAAAAGTAACATTGGCCGATTTATCATCACTTGTTGGTGCGTCTAAACGCTCCATTTTCTCCAACTTTTTACGACGCGATTGCGCCATTTTAGTCGTCGAAGCCCGAACTAAATTTCTGGCAACATAGTCCTCTAATTTAGCAATTTCTTTTTGTTGTTTTTCAAAATTTTTGAGTTCTAACAAGAGTTTTTGCTCTCTTTGTTCAACATAGCGAGAATAATTTCCAGAAAAACGAGTCAATTCTCCTCTAGATAATTCTAAGACTTCATTAACCACTTTATCCAAAAAGTAGCGGTCATGACTGACAATTAATAAACTACCTTCGTAATTTTTAAGGTAATTTTCAAGCCAAGCTAAAGTTTCAATATCTAAGTGGTTAGTTGGTTCATCCAAAATCAAAAGTTGTGGTCTTTCAAGCAACATCTTAGCAAGAGCCAAACGTGTTTTTTGTCCCCCCGATAAACTTGAAATTTCTCTTTCCCACATTGTTTCATCAAAGCGAAAACCATTTAAGACAGACTTAATTTCAGATTCATAAGTAAATCCATTTTTCATCCGAAATTCTTCTGATAAAGCATCGTAACGTTTCATCAAAGCTGTCAATTCATCCCCAGCAAGTTCTCCCATTCGCAATTCCATCTGGCGCAATTGTTTTTCCATTTGGCGAAGCGAATCAAAAACAGAGAGCATTTCGGCAAATATTGTCCTTGAGGAATTCAGCCCAGTATCTTGCGCTAAATAATTCATTGTCAAATCTTTGGTCTTGGATACAGTTCCGCGACTCGCTTCTTCAACTCCAGCAATAATTTTAAGCAAGGTTGACTTACCAGCTCCATTTCGGCCAACTAGGGCAATTCTTGAATGGTCTTGTAAACTAAAATTGATATTTTCAAATAAAACATCGCCACCAAAAGTGCGTGCAATTCCATTCCCTTGCAGTAAAATCATGATATTTATCCTCTTCGTTAAATCTCAAAGCATATTTTTAATACTTCGTTTTCCCTTTTCATATGATAGAAAAGCAGTCCTTCTATTATAGCATTTAAGGCAAGTTTTTTGTAGTTCTTCCAAATTCTTAAAATTAAAAAGCTTACCAAATCTGATAAGCTAAAAATAAAATTAATATTAGACTAAAATTAATCTTTCGCGCAATTCAATTCTCCTAACTTCTGGTGGAATAAACGCTCTGATTCCATCCTCGTTAAAACCAATCAATAGACAGTCCTCGTCAAAAATTAATGGTCGTTTTAGAAGACGTGGATTTTCCTGAATTAATTCAAAAGCTTTTTCTAGTCCTAATTCATCGAAATTATAATTTAAAGATGCGTATGTTTTCCCTCGGGTCGCAATTATATCCTCAAATCCGTTTTCAGTCAAGGATAAAATTTTGATTAAATCATCTTTTTCCATAACATCTTTTGATAAATTAATTTCTTCAAATTCAATGTGATGTTTACGTAACCATTTTTTAGCTTTTCTACAAGATGAACATGAACCACTAAGATAAATTTTAATCATATTTTCTCCCTATCTATTTTTTCATATTTCTATTCTAACATGAAAGCGCCTTAATTAAAAGAGGAAAATAAATATTTTTTTAGAATTGTAATCAATTTCTCATTTTTTGTAAATATTCCATTCCTTTTGTTTGATAATTTCACAAATTTTTGATAAAATTATCACAAAGAAACTAAATATTACTTAGTTTTAATAAAATCGAATTAAATTTTTGAGGTATAACAATGACTGATCATAAACCAAGCAAAAGCTTGCCTAAAGCAACTGCTAAACGACTGCCACAGTACTATCGACTGTTCAAAAGTCTTGTCGAAGAAAATGTGACACGCACAAACTCACAACTTATTTCAGAAAAAATTGGAGTAGATGCTGCCACAATTCGCCGAGATTTCTCTTTATTTGGCGAATTAGGCCGACGTGGATACGGCTATGAAACGAAAGTGCTCCGTGATTTCTTTGGAGAACTTCTTGGCCAAGACCAAGAAACGCATATCGCTCTAATTGGTGTCGGAAATCTCGGTCGTGCATTACTTCATTATCAATTCCAAGATAGAAACAAAATGAGAATCACGCAAGCCTATGATATTTCTGGCAATCCCTTAGTTGGAACACAAACGGATGATGGAATTCCAATTTATAATATTTCTGATTTAGAAAAAAATGTTAAAAAATCGGATATCAAAACAGCAATTCTCTCTGTTCGCAAAGAAAATGCCCAAGAAGTTGTTGACACTCTAGTCAAAGCTGGTATCAAAGGTTTCCTAAACTTTGCCCCAATTCGTTTGAAAGTCCCTTCAGATGTGGTTGTTCAATCAATTGACTTAACTAAGGAGCTGCAAACACTACTATTTTTCATGGGAGCTCAAGAAAACTAAATTAGTACAAAATAAAAGAACAGTTTTTATTGACTGTTCTTTTTCTTTTCTTTATAGTTGAGAAGTGATTGTTTGTTATATAATCCTTCATTTTCTGATCTCTTCTTCCCGAAAACTAAAATAATTACCAGCCCCTACAATAATATGGTCAATAAAATTGATCCCCACATCCTCACAAGATTTTTTTATTTTGTCAGTAAATATTTTATCAGCCTGACTGGGTCGTAAATTTCCTGAGGGATGATTATGTGCAACTAACAGTCCTACTGAGAGATTTTTTATTGCATGATAAAGAATCTCTCTAGGGCTTGCAGTTGCCTGATTAACCGCCCCTATAAAAATTGTCTTTTTTTCAATAATTCGATTTTGACCATCTAAATAAGTCGCCACAAGATGCTCTTGCTCAAAATTTTGCATTTCAAAAGCAAGACTCAGGCCATACTCTCTGGAACTCAAAACTTGACCGTAACGTTTTCTATTAGTGGTTTGTATCCTTTTTCCAAATTCAATCATTGCTCGAATTTCAATGGATTTTGCCAGTCCAATGCCTGAAATTTCTCTGAGTTCATTAATCGAAGCTTTGCGCAAATTATCCAAAGTTTCAAAATGTTGAAGAATTTCCAAGGCCAAATTTAATGATGAGTATTTTTTTGTCCCTGTTCGCAATAATATCGCTAACAGCTCAACATCAGACAAGCACTCTTCTCCTAAAAATTCTAAGCGTTCCCTAGGTTGCATCGGATACGGATTTTCTCTTAGTTCATACATACTATTATATACGGAAAAATCTGGCCTTTGTCACTGACAAAAGATTAATTAACCAAAAAAGTTCTGATGAATCTCAGAACTTTTTATTTTTAGTTATCATTTTACTGACAGAGATTTCTGTCAGTAACTTTTATTCAACTGTTACTGCTTTAGCTAAGTTACGTGGTTTATCAACATCAAGTCCACGTTGCATTGACGCATAATAAGCAATTAATTGTGTTGGAATAACCATTGAAATTGCTGACAAATAAGGATGAACTTGGTTGACAACAATTGTATCATCTTCACGGGCCACTCCTTCTTCAACAATTGTGATAGCTGAGGCTCCACGAGCCACTGTTTCCATTACATTTCCACGAGTATGAGCTGCTACTTCTTCATTATTAGAAATTAAAGCAAGTACTGGAGTTCCTTTTTCAATCAATGAAATCGTTCCATGTTTTAATTCTCCAGCAGCAAATCCTTCACATTGAATATAAGAAATTTCTTTTAATTTGAGAGAAGCTTCCATTGCTACATAATAATCTTGTTTTCGACCAATATAGAAGGCATTGCGAGTAGTTGGCAATAAGTCAGCTACAATTGCTGCAATTTCATCCTTTTCAGATAAAGTGGCTTCAATTGATTGAGCAACTAAAGACAATTCTTTAACTAAATCAAATTCTTTTGCTTTAACTTCCCCTTCAGCCTCACCAACTGCCTTTGCAAGAAAAGCCAAGGTTGCAATTTGTCCTGTATATGCTTTGGTTGAAGCAACTGCAATTTCTGGTCCAGCACCGATTAACATTGTATAAGTTGCTTCGCGTGACAAAGTAGAACCGGGAACATTTGTAACTGTTAAGCTTGGAAGTCCTAATTCATTTACTTTTACTAAAACCTGACGGCTGTCAGCCGTTTCCCCAGACTGTGAAAGGAAAATAAAGAATGGTTTTTGGCTCAGTAAAGGCATATCATAGCCCCATTCTGAAGCAAGACCAAGTTCAACCGGTGTATTTGTCAAAGATTCAAGCATCATTTTTGCCCCAAAACCTGCATGATAAGACGTTCCGGCGGCAATAATATAAATACGATCAGCCTCTTGAATTCCTTTGATAATGTCTTGATCAACTTTCATTGTTCCATCTTCATTTGCATAAGTCGCAATGAGTTTACGCATAACTGCGGGTTGCTCATCAATTTCTTTGAGCATGTAGAAAGGATAAGTTCCTTTTCCAATGTCAGATAAATCAAGTTCAGCTGTGTATGACTCACGTGAAAGTACATTACCTTCGTAATCCATAACTGTAACATTATCTTTTGTTAACACAACAAGCTCTTTATCGTGAATTTCCATAAATTCAGACGTTTCACGAATCATCGCCATAGCATCTGAGCAGACCATGTTGTAGCCTTCGCCAAGGCCGATTAATAATGGTGATTTATTTTTGGCAACATAAATCACTTCTGCATCTTCGCTATCCATAAGAGCAAAGGCATAAGAACCTTGAATTAAGCTTAGAGCTTTTTTGAATGCTTCAAGTGTTGATAGTCCTTCTTCTTCAGCAAATTTAGCAATTAAATGAATCGCAATTTCAGTATCGGTTTGTCCTTTAAAAGTATCATTCATCAAAAATTCGTTTTTAAGTTCAACAAAATTTTCAATCACACCATTATGTACTAAAATAAAGCGACCTGATGTTGAAGTATGTGGATGAGCATTGTCTTCCGTTGGTTTACCATGAGTAGCCCAACGTGTGTGACCAATGCCGGCTGTTCCTGAAACATCAATCCCTAACTTTCCTCTTAAGTCTGCAATACGTCCGACAGATTTAACTAATTTTGCTGCTGTTTCTTGACCATTTACAAAAATACCTGCTGAATCATAACCACGATATTCAAGTTTTTCTAGTCCTTGCATCAAAATATCAGTTGCATTTTTACTACCTACAACACCAACAATCCCACACATAATAAAGCTCCATTTAACTCACCTTTAAAATTGGTATAGTTAATTATTTTTCTAATATTTATTTATAAATAGCATTATATTACACTTATTTGTCATTGTCAAGTATAAAACTTCTAATAAAACTCAAAAAGACGATAATTGGTATAATTTATTTTCGACATTAATAAAAACCAATTGATATCAATTGGTTTTTTTAGATTTTTCTTGATACTTAATATATGTGGAGTAAGTAAGTAATAGAATACTAATTCCTTCGAGAAATCCGCCGATTGTATCACTTGGATAATGTACCCCTACAAAAATTCTTGAAAACATTACTAATGCAATTAATATAATACATAAAATGCCTAATAAAATTTTAGAAGAACGATTTTTAAGTTTTCCTAGACAGATAAAGAAAATACTTCCAAAAATAATTGTTGCAAAAATGGAATGTCCGCTTGGAAAACTTTTCCCAGCTTCATTGGCAAAAGCCGCTAACCGATGAATATCAGGACGCTCTCGACCAATAATTACTTTAATAGCAGTATTTAAAGCAAGGCTTAAAACAACTGTTGCCGCAAACCAGATTGTCGCTTCTTTCTGTTTAAAGAGAAGAAATAAAACCAAAGCAAGTAGAACTGCGACAATTATTCCACCTTTATCTCCAAAAATATTTGTCATATGAGAGAAAAAGTAAGTGAGCCCTGAGGAGCTTTGCAAATGAAAAGCCCAAGTTTGAATCGGCCGATCAAAAGGAAATGGACCATGAGTAAAATCAATTTTAACAAAGAGCGCTAAAATTAAAAAGGCAAGGGTGGTAATAGCACCCGAAATATAATAGATTTTTTTATTCATAATTAATTAGTTTTCTATAGACTCCATTAGGAGATGAAAAGTTGACCCTTTCGGAGAAGTATTTGAAACAAAGACTTTGGCATCATTCAATTGTGCATATTCCTTCGCAATTGCCAAACCAAGTCCTGTTCCAGGAATTTCACTTGAACGGGATTTATCAATTCGATAAAATCGTTCAAAAATATTATCTTTTTCTTCTTCTGGAACGCCAATACCTTCGTCAGCAACCTGAAAATCAACTTGATGATTTTCCAAAGTAATATTTATTGTAATTTCTGAGTTGGAAGGTGAATATTTTCCAGCATTTTCAAGAAAGATAATAATAATTTTGTATAGCGCCATTTTATCCATGCTGACAAATAAATCTGTTTGGATATCAAAGTTTATTTTTTGTCTTAGCGCGAGTTGAATTTCACTGACCACTTTGTCAGTAAATTTACTTAAGTTAATTCTTTCTTTTTTCATTTCTAAATGATTTCCTCTAGAAATGGTCAGTAAATTTTCGATTAAAACTTTCATTCTCATTGATTCTTCATCAATATAGGAAAGTGACTCATCAACAATTTCTGGATGTTCATGCCAACGTCTTTTGAGTAAATTCACATGTCCGCGAATTGCAGCAACTGGCGTTCTTAGCTCATGTGAAGCATCCGAGACAAATTGTTGCTCATTTTCAATTTTTTGATTCAGTCGATTGAGCAAACGATTGAAACTTTGACTTAACTGATGAACTTCAAGAGGATTTTTACTGACAGGAACTTGTTTAACATCCTTTCCATCAGTTGCCACCACAATATCTGTCAAAGGCTGACTAATCGTTCTGGCCGCTTTTTGAATTAAAATCAAAGCAAGGAAAAAGAGGAAAATCATGACAGCAATAATAACTAATATAGCTCTAATCATTGATTTAACTACAACATTTATATTCAACCATAATTCGGCTTTGGTTCCATTTTTAGAAGTTTTTGAACTATATAAAAAGATATCATCTCTTAATAGACTAAAATTTCCCCAAGATTTTCGTGATTTTAAAAAATTTGTTGTTCCTTGACTCTCTTCTCTTTGACCTGAAGGACTTGTCAGTCGAACAAATGTAGCTTTTTCGTCTTTTTCACTATCAAGTTTAAATTCATCCCAATTCACTTGCCCATTAGTTGCTGCCGTTTGAACGGAATTTAAAAGTGCCGCTCCCTCACTCTTACGGATTTGTAAACTTGTAAATGCAACAATTCCGGAAACAATGATTGTAATCAACAGACTAAAAATTAAGAAAATACGGACAAAAGTATCGGTAATAATTTTGGCACTTGTTTTTGATTCTATTTCTTTCATTCGCTAATTTACTTTACTATTTTTTAAGGGAGAGTATGAGCCCTCTTTTGAAATATGTGCTTTTAACTTACGGTATTCTAATAAGGTTAAAATAATCATCAATACGTCAACCGCACATAAAACGAGCATTGAAATTGACCCATGATTAAAAAATTCAAAGATTTGATAAAGAATAAAACCAACTAAAAGTAATATTGATAAGGGGTATGACCATAGAATCTTTTTCCAGAGCAGAGCCAACGTCACCAACTTTAGTGCACCATGTAAAAGTAAATATACAATAGCAAATAAAGTAGCATCATTGGTCAGCCTTTCTCCTGCATTTGTAATCATCGTAGAGAACGGGCTTAGAGAAATAGCCAGTGCAAGATGGTGAATAGTTGCTTTAATTAAATCAAGTGGAACAAAGATTAAAAGTAAACCTGATATAAATTCAACAAAAGCAAAAATACTTTTACCCAGAAGCATTGTGTTAAAACTAACATCTAATAATTCTTCTTTATTTTTCACTTTATTCATGGCTACCTCTTTTCCTCTCTCAGTTTTCGTTATTTAAACGATAACCTATACCACGAACGGTTTCAATGAGAGATTTATGATTTGGCAAATCAATTTTAGCACGAAGGTAGCGAACATAAGCATCCACGGTATTTTCCTGACCGTCAAAATCCATGCCCCATACATCATCCAAAATATCTGCTCGACTTACAACTATACCACGATGTTCTAAAAAATAGCTTAACAAAGAAAATTCTCTTTGGGTCAAATTGACTGTTTTACCAGCCACTTCTGTTGTATGAGCACTTAAATCAACTTTTAAGTAATCAAGTTCATAGACCTTGGAAGAAGAATTTGACCATTTCCTAAAAATCAACCTCAGCCGAGCCAATAGCTCCTCAATTTCAAAAGGTTTAGTAATATAATCATCTGCTCCCGCATCAAGACCGGCGACTTTATCTCCAATATAATCACGCGCCGTCAAGAAGATAATTGGTGTATCAGGCTGAATTTTTTTCATTCGACGTAACACTGTCAAGCCATCTAATTTTGGAATCATCCAATCAAGCAAAACAACATCAATAGCAGGCTTAGCAGTTTCAAATATTTCCAAAGCAGAAAGGCCATCAAAAGCGGTTGAAACTTGATAATCTTCAAAAATCAACTCTTTTTTGACATAATCAGAGAGACTCGGTTCGTCTTCAACAATCAAAACATGGTAGCTCATTTGGCACCTCGCCTTTCTTTAATTGCAAATGTAATCAAAAATTTTTATTTACTTGCTCATTATAACAAGCATAAAACAAAAAAACCATACGGTTTTTCTGAATAATTAATGATAATTTATCATTTTTAATCTTCGTTAATGAAGTCTTCAATCAAATAACGAGGACGTTGTTTAACTTCCAAGAAGATTTTTCCGATATATTCACCAATTACACCTAGAGCTAATAGATTAGCCCCACCAAATCCAACAATAGCCAGCATTGTCGAAGCCCAACCTGCAACGTCAGAACCATTAATAAAATGGCGAGCAATAATATAAATTGCTCCTACAATAGCTAGCAAAAACCAAATTAAACCAATCCAAAAAATCAAACGCATCGGTGCAGCTGATGTTGAAGTAATTCCATCCAGCGCAAAACTAATCATTTTTTTCAAAGGATACTTACTTTCACCGGCAAAACGTTCTCCACGTTTATAATAAACGATATCAGATTTATAGCCAACCAAAGGAACCATTCCTCTTAAAAAGAGATTTTGTTCAGGAAATTGAGCTAAACCGTCAAGGGCACGGCGACTCATTAAACGAAAATCAGCATGATTAGGAACACTTTGGCTCCCCAAACCTTGCATTAATTTATAAAAAGCTCCAGCAGTTCTTCTTTTGAAAACTGTATCAGTGTCCCGATTATCCCGTACACCATAAACGATATCACAGTTCTCATTTTCAAATTTTTCAAGCATTTCATCAATTGCATTAATATCATCTTGCAAATCTGCATCCATTGAAATAACGCAATCTGCTAAATTTCTCACGGTCATTAAACCAGCAAGCAAAGCATTTTGATGTCCTCGATTTCTCGAGAGATTAATCCCACTAAACATCGGATTTTCATTATGTTTTTCTTGAATTTTTTCCCAAGTCTTATCTTTTGAGCCATCATTAACATAGACAACTCTACTTTTTGGACTAATAATATTATTTGAAATCAATTGTTCATATTTAGCCTTGAGACGTTCGGAAGTTTCATCAAGTACCAGTTCTTCATTGTAACATGGCACGACCATATAAAGAATCTTAGTCATATTCACTCCTTAATTTTTTTCTTTTTAAACTGCTTATCTATTAAACCTAAACTTGCTAAAGCAATCATAACAGGGGCAAATTGATAAAGGTAACGTGAATTTGTTTCCCATAGAATAAGGAAAAAACTCAATCCAACAAAGGCCAAAGCTGGAATAAACCAGGGATTTGACCAATTTCTCTTGCTGATTAAAATTCGCCAGATTTGACGCCACAGTAAAACAACTAGGCCAATCCAATAAAGGGTTTGAACAGCCTTTAGCATAAACCAACCTGTTATATTACCAGGGCCATCCAAAGAAAATGAGGTTCCTGATAAATAATCAAAGTAACGATTAATAAATTTATTTTCATGATGATAAGTATAAAACGAACTGTTCAAATCACCATATAACCAAGTATAGGCCAATTTACGTCCAATTTGTCGCACAACTCCGACAGGTCCCATCTTCTTAAGATTGTCTATGAAGAGTTGTTTATCAGCCTCTTTTTTCGCTTCATAAGTTGGGAAAGATTCAGAATAGAGCCTCACTTTCTTATTGAATCCACCCGTTTTATTAGTTGGCGACCAAGACATAGCAATCCAGTGCATCATCGGAAGATTACGACGTTCATTAGCCTCTTGAGAAAAAGCTGGCTCGGTCGCAATAGTTGCTTTAACCATGAAATGTCCCCCAACAAATAAAATAGCAAACATTGGAAGTAAAAGCAAAAGTTGTTTCCACTTTTTATTAAGTCCAAGGAAAATCAAAACAGCAATAAGCACAATTAACACCGTTGGCTTAAATTCATAACCTATAACTGCCAATACTGTTGCCAAAAAATACCATAGAACTTGTTGAGTTATTTTTTGTGATTTAATGGCACAAATAAAGAACAACAAACTAAAGGATACAAAAGGAAGTGTAATCGTATCACTATAGAGTTGTGCACCATAAACGTAAAAAGGTAAGAACCCGAGAGCACAAACATTGTATAAGAGCGCATGTCTTTTCCCGCTCAAAGCCTTAACACTTAAGGTTCCAGCTAAAACTCCGAGACTTGTCAACAGTGCAGACACTGCTGTCACAACCCACATTTTTAGTTCAACACTTCCTGCAAATGGAGAGAAAACTTGATTAAATAAAATCCCTAAAAATTGATTATTTGGATAACGAAGAAAATATCCTAAACGCGAAGCAGTTTCAGGTAACAGTCCAAAAGATTGACCATGGAGTTCTGTCGTAGAATTAAATATAACGAAATAGTCCCAAGCATGCTTACTATCAGGCACATGAATCATAAAAAGAAACGGCAAGATAAAAGTTAACAAAGCTACTAACCAAAAGCTTATTCGATAATATTTTGTTACTGACAAGTCTGTAAGTAACTCAATTTTACTGACAGACTTGTCAGTAGTTTTATTTTTATCCTTCAAGTCAAAAAGTTTTTTCGATAATTTATAAATTCCAACAAAATAAAAATAGGCTGCTATTAAAAGAATATTTCCTAACAAAAGCGCAATGATGTGATCTGCGTTCCACACTTGCGTCAAAGAAATAGCAATCCCGTTAATTAAAAGAAAGAGTCCTATCATTAAGGCAAGACAGAATCCTTTTTTATACTTAATAAATACTATATTATTCATATTACCATTTTACCATAGCTTGGCTTTTGTTTCTTACAATAACCTTAATTTTTAGATGATAATTTCTCATTTTTTACTTCGCATTTATAAACTACACTATAGTTAACGCTTACGACTCTGATTGCAACAGAATTTTTTCTTAATTCATTACTAAAGCAACAATTATTCCTAAAATTGTTCCACCCATCACTTGAATTGGTGTATGCCCCAATAATTCTTTTAAATTTTTATCTACTTTGATTCCGGCATTTTCGACATTTTGTAACATTCGATTAATAATTCTGGCTTGATTTCCTGCCTGTCTTCTAATACCTTGGGCATCATATAAAACAACGAAGGCTAAAACAGTAGCAATAGCAAAAAGCGATGAATCAAATCCTTGTCTCAATCCAGTAGCCGTTGCCAAAGCAACAACCAATGAACTATGAGAGCTGGGCATTCCACCTGTTGCAAAAATTAATTGCCAATTAATACGATGTGTCCGAATAAGTTCGATAATTATTTTAATTAACTGAGCCAGAGCCCAACTCACAATGGCTGTCATTAAAATTTGATTATGAAAAATCTGATTAAAAAAGTTCATAATAGTCTCCTTTTACTAATAAAAACCTACTAACTATCAGTAACTCTATTATACATCATCTATCTTTTATTGATGTCTGATTTGCTGACAAATACAGAAAGTCTGTCAGTAAATATAGTTCTTTTTTAAATACAAAAAAAAACAAGTTTAAACTTGTTCTCTAAGCTTTTCTAATTGTTCATTGAATATCTCAGGAGCATCAACTTGGAATTCCATAAACTCACCAGTTGTTGGATGGTCAAAACCTAATGTTTCAGCATGCAAAAATTGCCCTTTATTAGGTGTCAATGTTTTATTTGGCCCATAGAGTGGATCACCAGCCACAGGATGACCAATGTAATTCATATGTACACGAATCTGATGTGTACGCCCAGTTTCCAAGCGCAATGCAATCAAAGTATAGCCATAAAATCGTTCTAAAACCTCAAAATGAGTCACGGCTGGTTTTCCGCCAGAAACTACGGCTTGTTTTTTGCGATCTTTAAGATTACGACCAATTGGCGCTTCAATGGTTCCTTTATCATTAGCAATTTCACCGTGGACAATCGCTAAATAACGACGTTTGCTAGTCTTATCTTTTAATTGTGCTGCCAAACTTTCGTGTGCTTTATCATTTTTGGCAATCATCAAAAGACCACTCGTATCCTTATCAATACGATGCACAATTCCTGGACGAATTACACCATTAATGCTTGAAAGATCTTTGATATGATACATGATTGCATTAACCAATGTCCCTGAAGCATGACCGGCTGCAGGATGAACTACCATTCCTTGAGGTTTATTTACTACTGCAACATCTGAATCTTCATAAATGATTTCTAGTGGCAAATCTTCAGCAACAATATCAAGAACTTCCGCTTCCGGAACTTCAAATTCAATCCTGTCCCCTACTTTTACTTTATACTTTGCTTTTTTGGCTTCACTGTTAACAAACACTTTATCATTTTTGATAAGTTCTGTCAGTAAACTTCGTGAATATTCTGTTTGATTGGCAAGCGCCTTGTCAAGACGTAAGCCTTTGTTTTCTTCGTTAATTTTTATGATAGGCAAGTGTGTTTTCCTTTTTATAAATGTTAAATAAAACTTTCTGTCAGTGATTTTTTAATCAATTTATTTTGTTTCTTTGTCTATCAAAATTGCAATGAAAAGAAGAACAAAACCAACAGATAATAAGATATCCGCAATATTAAAAATTGGAAAATTAATAAATTCAGTTTGGAACATATCAACAACAAATCCTTGACGAATTCGGTCAATAAAATTTCCCAAAGCACCCGCAATAATTAAAGTTAATCCAATAAAATACCAGTTTTGTGCCATTTTTTTCCATAAAAACCAAAGGGCAACAACTAAGACAATCGGTGTTAAGATAAGGAAAAACCATTGTTGACCTGAAAATGAAGACCAAGCTGCTCCATCATTTTTGATATAAGTTAAACTAAGAACGTTAGGCCAAATTTTTTCTGTATCTCCAAGCTGAATATTAGCAACAATCCAATTTTTAAAATTTTGGTCAGCAACAATTCCGACAACGATAATAACAAGTGACAGTAGTTTTTTCATGCTTTAATTATAGCATATTTCGCAATCTGATAGCTCGCTAGAACAGTTTTTATCCTATTTCAAAATAAAAAGCGCATTTAAATAAATGCACTTATAGATAAATTAGCCAATCTTTCTCATTAAATCAACCATTTCAATTGCTCCAACCGCTACTTCAAAACCTTTATTTCCAGCTTTTGTGCCCGCACGCTCAATGGCTTGTTCTATATTTTCAGTTGTTAGTACACCAAACATGACCGGAATATTAGAGTTTAAGGAAACATGAGCAATCCCCTTAGAAACTTCATTACAAACAAAATCATAATGAGAAGTTGAGCCTCTGATGACAGTCCCTAAACATATAATTGCTTCATATTTATTGGAAGTCGCCATTTTTTGGGCAATAATGGGAATTTCAAATGCACCTGGAACCCATGCTATATCAATTTCTTCTTCCTGGACTCCATGTCTTTTGAGTGCATCTAATGCTCCTGACAAAAGTTTTGCATTGATAAATTCATTAAATCGAGCAACTACAATCCCATATTTTGCATTCTCTGTTCTTAAATTTCCTTCAATAATTGTCATATTTCTATCCTTACTTTCTATTTTACTTTAGTCAAACAAATGTCCCATTTTATTTTGTTTTACTTTTAAATAATCACGGTCAAAGGGGTTATCTTTGATTTGGAGAGCTACTCTTTCTTCAACTACTAGACCATATTTTTGAAAATCATTAATCTTTTGCGGATTATTAGTCATTAATTTCAATGATTTCACCCCAATTATTTTTAAAATTTGTGCTCCATTAGAATATTCTCGCTCATCTTCTTCAAACCCCAAAGCTAAATTAGCTTCAACCGTATCAAGTCCTTCATCTTGAAGTGAGTAGGCACGAAGTTTATTAATCAAACCAATTCCACGTCCTTCTTGTCGAAGATATAAAAGCACGCCACGCCCCTCATCATTTATTTTTTTTAATGCCTCTTCTAATTGTCCACCGCAGTCACATTTCAAAGAACCAAAAGCATCACCAGTTAAGCATTCTGAGTGAACGCGGCAAAGAATAGCTTGACCGTCACCAATATCTCCTTTAACTAAAGCAACATGGTGCTCACCATTTATTTTATTGACAAATCCTAAAATATCAAACATACCATATTTCGTCGGTAGTTTAGCTCTAGTCACCTGTTCTACTTGCAGTTCATTTTGCTTAAGATACTCTTGAATAGCTTTAATTGTGATATATTTCAAGCCCCACTCTTGCGCTTTTTCCTTCAGTTTCACCTTATGCATCATTGTTCCATCTTCGTCCATTATTTCAACGCAGACACCTACTTCTTTTAAACCAGCCAGACGCAACAAGTCAACCGTAGCCTCAGTATGACCATTTCGCTCTAAAAGGCCATTTTTCTTGGCAATAAGTGGAAATACATGACCTGGTCTACGAAAATCACTTGGTAAACTCTCGGCATCAACAAGTTTTTTTATGGTTAAGGCCCGTTCAAAAGCCGAAATTCCTGTGCTAGTTTCAATATGATCAACCGAAACTGTAAAAGCTGTTCCATGATTATCTGTATTTTTATCTACCATTGCTTCTAATTGTAAATTCTTAGCATAAGTTTCACTGAGTGGTGCGCAGATCAAACCTTTGGCCTCACTTGCCATAAAATTAATTATTTCTGGGCTGATAAATTCGGCCGCACAGATAAGGTCGCCCTCATTTTCTCTATTTTCATCGTCACTAACAATAATCATTTCCCCTGCTTTAAGTGCAGCAAGTGCTTCTTCTACTTTATTATATTGGAACATTTTATCTCCTATAAAAATCCGTTGTTAAATAGTTTTTCTTTAGTTACTGAAGATTCTTTCATCGAAGAACTACTATCGCCCCATAATTTTTCTATATATTTCCCCAAAATATCATTTTCTAAATTAACAGTATCACCCACTTTTTTATCTGCCATTATCGTCTCTTTGAGCGTATGTGGAATAATGGAAACACTAAAAGATTTCGACTTAACCTGAGCAACTGTAAGACTAATCCCATCAATCGTAATTGAGCCTTTTTCGACGATATATCTCATTAAATTTAAGCTCGTTTTGATTTCAAACCAGATGGCATTTTCTTCTTTTTTTACTTCTAAAATCTGGCCAACTCCATCAATATGCCCTGACACAATATGCCCACCAAATCGGCCATTTAATGACATCGCTCGTTCTAAGTTAACTTTGGCACCCACATTTAAGGTCCCAAGATTTGAACGATTTAGACTTTCAGGCATAATATCAGCCGTAAATTCTTTTTGATTAAATTCAGAAACGGTCAGGCATAAACCATTTGTTGAAATAGAATCTCCAAGTTTCATATCCTCTAAAATCAAGGAAGCACGGATACTAATTTTGAAGGATTTTTCTCTTTTTTGCAGGCGACTCACTTTCCCTATTTCTTCAATTATTCCTGTAAACATTAAAGAAGCTCACTTTCTAATAAAATATCTTCTCCTAGATAGGTTATTTGAGCCCTTTCTAGGAGATAGGCTTGATTGGGGTGCTCAATTCCATGTCCTTCAACTGGACTTGGTGCTTCTTTTCCACCAAATATTTTAGGGGCAATGTAAGTTTGAACTTTTTGGACTATCCCTGCTTTTAATGCCGAAGCATTTAATGTCCCTCCACCTTCCAAGATGATACTGTCAATCCCTTTTTCTCCTAACTTTTTGGTCAATTCTTTCAAATTCAATCTTCCTTCTAGGCAAGAAACTAAAATAATTTCACAACCCCCTTTAAGAAAAGAAGCTTGTTTTTTGGGGTCAGACTCAGCTGTAGCAATAATCGTTGGAATTTCAGTAGCTGTGGAAACAATCTTGGAAGCTAAAGGACTTCTTAAATGAGTATCACAAATGATTCTTATCGGATTTTTTCCATTTTCCAACCTGACAGAGAGTTGTGGATCATCTAAAATAAGCGTTTCAACACCAATCATAATTGCCATAAAACGTGAACGGTCTTGATGTACTTTCTGTCTTGCAATTTCACCTGTAATCCATTTTGATTGACCTGCTGATGTCGCAATTTTTCCGTCTAAAGTCATTGCATACTTCATCATGACATAAGGAAGCCCTTGACTAACATAATAAAAGAAAATTTTATTTAATTCTTCACATTCTTTTTCTAAGACATTGATAGAAACTTCAATTCCAGCTTCTTTCATTGCTTTAATTCCTTTTCCTGAAACCAAGGGATTGGGGTCTAAATGCCCGATAACAACACGCTTAATTCTATTTTTTATAATCGCTTCAAAACAAGGGGGTTGTTTTCCCTGATGCGCACAAGGCTCTAAGGTCACATAAAGCGTGGATCCTTCGGGAGATTCGTTACAATCCTTAAAAGCATTGATTTCCGCATGAGCTTCCCCATATTTTTCATGATAACCTTGACCAATAATTCTCCCTTCTTTGACAATAAGGGCTCCTACTTGAGGGTTAGGGTTGACATTACCACCTCCTTTTTTTGCAAGTACAATTGCTAAATCCATGTAGTATTCGTCTTTTTTCATCTATTCATCCTTTCTAATAAAAAATAAGACCCTAAAATAAAATTTCAGGGTCTTTTGATAAATTTTCTATTTTTTTCGAGCAAAAATGCAGCTCAAAAAACCAAAAATGGAGTGAATTATATAAATTCACTCCAGAGTTTTAGGCTAAATAGACATAATACTGACTAGAGTATTATGGTTTTATTATCTTCTTTCATCCAGACTATACTGTCGGCCTCGGAGTTTCACCGAATCATGCTGCAAGCAGCTCGCGGGCTATACCGCCGGTAGGGAATTACACCCTGCCCTGAAGATTTATTCAATTGTAGCTAAAGTATAGCATTTAAATTTAAAGATTGTCAAGAAATAAAAACGTATTCTTTAAAATAGCAATTTCTCAAGTTAGTTATTAATAGTTTTCGCCTATTTATTTGCTCAAAAATTACAATTTTGCTAAAATGGCTCTATTAGAACATAGGATATCTTATCATGCAAGAAATAAAAATAAACCCTCAACTCACTTGGCTTTCTTTTAATGTCGAAGACCTTAGAAATACTTCTGAACTTGCTACTTATGGTATTGACTTAGAAACGCTTCAATATGCCGAAGATAAAAATGAACGTCCTCACACGGAGTTCATCCCTGATAGTCAAGACTTTGTACTGATTTTCAATAGTCTGGATTTACTCAATTCAGAAGTTCATTATAAGACGGTTCCCATTACTTTTGTAGCACAAAAAAATCGATTAATTACTCTTTATCATCCAGAAAATGAATATTTAATTAATCAAATTAAAAAATATTGTTTTCAAAATGAACCAGAAACAGTTTATCATCTTCTTTTCATCAGTTTATTTTTGATTTCAGAGGCTTTCTTTCCTTACTTAGAACAAATTGATAAATCAAAAGAAGAAATTAATCAAAAGTTGCGTGAAAAAACAACAAAGAAAAATTTGTTGGCCCTTTCTGATATTGAAACGGGAATGCTGTATATTGTATCTAGTGCCAACCAAAATACTCTACTACTTGAACAACTTAAAACTAAAAGTATTTACAGACAGTTCAATGAAACTGAAAAAGAGCAGCTTGAAGATGCAATTATCGAAGCACAGCAGCTTGCCAGTATGACACACCTTAATGCTCAAATTCTTGAACAATTAGCAGGGACTTATAATAATGTCCTTAATAATAATTTGAATGATAATATGACGACTTTGACAATTGTTTCTGTACTTTTGGCAGGATTAGCAGTCATCACCGGTTTTTTTGGAATGAATGTACCACTTCCACTTACTAACCAAAAAGATGCTTGGGTTTGGATTATTGGAGCTTGTATTATTCTTTGGCTACTTTATGCGGCACTTTTTCGTTATATTATTGGTCGAAGACAATAAAAAAATCAGCCAAAGCTGATTTTTTTTATTTTATTTTTACGCTTGCAATTTTTTCAAGATCATCAGCAATTGGATGTCCATTGCTTGTTCGATCTGATAATGATAAATCGCACAAATTGATATCGTATTTCTTGCCAGTCTCACTGATAACTTCTAATACTTGTTCATCAGTTTCTTTTGTCGCTGGTGCTTTAGCTTGACTGAACAAATCTAATTCTTCGGTCAATGCTGATAAATCAGCAGTCGAATTGATTAAACCGGCTGCAAAGACAGTATGATTATTTGTCTTCAAGGTTCGTAGTACTTGAAGGCCACGGTTAGCACGTGAGGTGGCCGGAATATCATCCGTCTTAACACGTTTGATAAATGCCCGTTGAGTCAAAAGGTACCAACTATTTGAGTTAACAAAGAAGGCGGACTTAATTTTATCGCCATTTTTAAGATTCATGGCCTTGACTCCTGCAGCTCTAGCACCCAAAACCGGAACGTCATCAAGATTAAAGCGAAGGGCATAACCATTTTCAGAAATAAGCATGAGGTCTGCAAATTGAACTGGAGTGATTAGAACAATTTCATCATCTTCTCCTTTAAGTTTAGCACATGGAGTAGATTTTGAACGATAGGTCCGCCAAGGGGAGAAACTTTCACGTTCAATTTGTTTTATTTGTCCATTTCTTGTGACAACAACTAGATTTTCACCAGCAAATTCATCCACAATCTGAACAAAAATTACTTTCTCATCAGCTGAGAAATTAGAGAGACTTTGAGATAGATGCTCACCAATATCTTTCCAACGAATATCAGAAAGTTCATGGATTGGGCGATAAATGACATTGCCAAGATTTGTGAAAAGTAAGAGATGTTGAGTTGTTTTAGCATTGGCATAATAAAGAAGCTCGTCATCATCACGTTTACCAATTTCTTCAAGTGCTGAGGAAGCAAATGAACGTGGTGAAGTACGTTTGATGTAACCTGAACGCGTTACTGAAACTACAGTATCCTCTGCCACAATCAATTCGCTCGCTTCAATTTCAATGGTTTGAACTTCATCTTGTAATTCGCTACGGCGTGGTTTGGCAAATTTTTTCTTAACTTCACGAAGTTCGCGTTTCATTAAATTAAACAAGGTACGTTCATCGTTAATAATCGCTTTAAGTTCGAGAATTTTTTGCTCTAATTCAGCTTGTTCATTTTGTAGAGTGACAATATCGGTGTTGGTCAAACGATAAAGTTGTAAAGTGACAATGGCTTCGGCTTGCTCTTCGGTAAATCCAAATGAAACTTTGATATTTTCTTTGGCATCTGCTTTATTTTCTGATGCACGAATCGTTGCGACCACTTCGTCTAAAATAGAAACCATGCGAATCAGACCTTCAACAATATGAAGTCTTTTTTCTGCTTTATTTAAATCAAATTGTGAACGTTTAACGATAACATCTTCACGGTGTTTGACATAAGAACGGAGCATTTGTAAGACACCGGTTTGAACAGGAGTCATATTATCAATTGCAACCATGTTGAAGTTATAATTCACTTGTAAATCAGTATTTTTAAACAAGTAATTCAAAACAAGCTGGCTATCAGCTTCTTTCTTTAATTCAATTGCAATCCGAAGCCCTTCACGGTCTGACTCATCTCTGACTTCTGCAATTCCGGGCACTTTAGCATTGACACGAACATCATCAATTTTCTTGACTAAGTTTGCTTTATTGAGCTCAAAAGGAATTTCAGTAACAATAAGTTGCTCACGACCGCCTTTCATTGGTTCAATATCGACTTTTGAACGAACAACGATGCGGCCTTTTCCTTTTTCGTAAGCTTTTCTGATTTCGCCTTTTCCTTGAATAATCCCACCAGTAGGAAAATCTGGTCCTGGTAAGAATTCCATGATTTTTTCTACATCAGCTTTAGGATGGTCAATCATATGAATGGTTGCATCAATGACTTCCCCCAAATTGTGAGGTGGAATATCTGTCGCATAACCAGCTGAAATCCCGGTTGAGCCATTGACTAAAAGATTTGGGAAAGCTGCTGGTAAAACTGTTGGTTCTTTCTCAGTATCATCAAAGTTCCAAGCTTGACTTACTGTATCTTTCTCAATATCTGCTAAAAGATAGCCTGAAATTTCTGAAAGACGGGCTTCAGTATAACGCATAGCGGCTGGTGGGTCACCATCCATTGAACCATTATTACCATGCATTTCGATTAAAGGTTCGCCCATCTTCCAGTCTTGACTCATCCGAATCATTGCTTCATAAATTGAGCTATCTCCATGTGGGTGGAAATTACCCATGACATTTCCGACTGATTTCGCTGATTTACGATAAGACTTATCAAATGTGTTTCCGTCTTTATTCATTGAATAAAGAATACGGCGTTGTACCGGTTTTAAACCATCACGGATATCGGGAAGGGCCCGCTCCTGAATGATATATTTTGAATATCGACCAAATCGGTCACCCATTATATCTTCTAATGGTAAGGTTTGAATGTTTGACATATTTTAACTTTCTTTTTAGAAAATTTGTTTACTTTTTTAATTAATTATTTGCTAATTTATAAATAAATCTTTGATTTTTACTGACAGTTCTCTGCTTTTGGCATTCTACAATATAAAATCACTTTTTCTATTCTACCACAAAATCAAAACGAAAAAAACTTACAAATTATTTATTGGTCAAAATTGATAAGATTGTTTATCTCTTTAAAATCTACTGACAGCTTAATTTGAAGTGAAAAAATTACTGACAAAGCTGTCAGTAAATTATTTCATCTTAGAATTTCAAAATCATATTGACATGTTTAATATCATCTTCGTAAAAGGGTTCAGAATTTTCAACAAAACCAAATGAAGCATAAAAATCACGCAAATAATATTGCGCTTCAATTGTTACTGCTTCTTCCCCATCTTCTTTAAGGACTTCTAAGGCTTTTTCAATGAGTCCTCTTCCCAAATTTTGTCCACGAAATTCAGGATTGACAAGGACACGCCCAATTGAAGCCTCTGCAAATGAAATCCCTTTGGGAAGTAGGCGACAAAGGGCCATCAGTTGACCATTTTCATTTTCTAACCAGAGGTGTTTGGCTACTTGGTCTTTGCCATCAAGCTCTTGATAAGGGCAGTTTTGCTCCACAACAAAGACAGCAGTACGCAGGCTTAAAATTTGATACATTTCATCTAATGTAAGTTGATTAAAACTTTTTTCTTTCCAAATTGCTGTCATTTTTCTTCCTCCATAATCGTCACGAAATTGGTTTTTTGCATTTCTTTTAGAAAATCAGAATGAATTTTCACTTTCTCTGAATTATGTAAACGAATATTTAAACTCGAACCTACGGAGTACTCTCGTTCAATCGAAATTCCAAGAACTTCAAAACGTTCCCATTTTCGCTCAAGATTTTGCTGATAATAGACTAAAGCTTTGGTGATTGGTAAATTTAACTTTCTGCGAAGGCTGTCAGTAATTTCATCAGAGCTGTCACCAAATAAATCTAACTGACCGAGTTCGTCAGTAACTTCTGATTCTACTGACAGCTCAACTTCTTCAATTTTCTGTAAATATTGATAAAGTTTTGCCGTGATTAAGCAGTCGTTGAGCGCGTCATGCGAACGTAAATCATTCATTTCTAGTAGGTCTTTAAAATTTTCTAGAGCATAAGAAGACATAGTTAATAACTTTTTACTTTCTGCCAAAGTATCATAGACACGAAAAGCCTCAACATCAGTAATGGCACAATCAATAATGGCCTGATAAAGAAAAGAAATATCAAAAGGAGCATTATGAGCCACTAATAAATGGCCTTTGATGAAGTCTAAAAATTCAGGTAAAATTTCTTCAATCGTTGGTTGATTTAACAAATCAGCTGGTTTTATGCCAGTCAATTGTGTGATTTCAGTTGAGACATAAGAGCGTTGATTTTTTACTAACTGATTAAATCTAGCTTGCTCTTGATTATTCTCATCATATTTTACCGCTCCAATTTGAATAATTTCATTTTTTTGTGCAGAAAATCCTGTAGTTTCAAAGTCAAATACGACATATTTCTCAGACATTTTTATTCAGTTCCTCGATAATTTCTCTTGTTTTAATTAATTTCCCAAATTTTGGTATTTCGTCAGTTTTTGTTTTCTGGAAGTTTTTTAACTTTCTGTCAGCACAGGCGTCTTCAATTATCATCGCTTCAAATCCCAAATCCGCCCCATCTCTGGCTGTTTTTAATACTCCATTACTCATAGACACACCAGAAACATAAATTTTACTGACAGAATTATTTTTCAACTCGTCAGCTAAGCCATAATCAGATTGTTTAAATGCTGATGGCCCATATTTTACTAATTGATGTAATCTTGGATTTTTATCCAATTCATCTTGCAAAATCATCCGAGAAAAAGCTTTTTTAGCTGATTGCCAAAGTATTTTTGGTTCAACAGTCACAATATAAACTGGCTGATTTTTTTGGTCAAATGCAGAAATTAAAGCTTGATTATTTTCAATAATTTTATCCCAGCCATAAGGAACAGCATCTTTCGCTAATTTTTTAATGAATGCTTGCAAATCAATAATAATTAAAGCTGATTTTTGCATTTTTTCTCTTTTCGTTTTTTATCTTCTTTTAGAATTTCTTCCATTATATCATAGCTAACAAAATGAAACAAAGTTTCTCTTGCTAGCTTTGCTGGCTTACGAATAGGCTTGTTGTTACATCTAAAGTGAGCAATAGTGATACTTACATCATAAATTAAAGTAAAAAACCTCGAAAAATCGAGGTTAATTATTAAAGAAAGTAACTTAGAATACTGTTTCTTCTTCCATTGTAAATTTCACATTATTTTCAATCCATTTACGACGAGGTTCAACTTTATCCCCCATCAGTACTGAAACACGTTTCTCTGCTTGAGCTGCATCATCAATGGTCACTTGTATCAATGTCCGAGTTTCTGGGTCCATTGTTGTTTCCCAAAGTTGATCAGCATTCATTTCTCCAAGTCCTTTATAACGTTGCAAATTAGCATTTTTACCAAATTGCTTGCGAAGTTCTGCTAACTCACCATCTGTCCAAGCATACTCAATTTTTTCTTTTTTGCCTTTTCCTTCACTCATTTTATAAAGTGGTGGAAGGGCAATATAGACATGACCCGCTTCAACCAATGGTTTCATATAGCGATAGAAGAAAGTCAATAAGAGCGTTTGAATGTGTGCTCCATCAGTATCGGCATCGGTCATAATAATGATTTTGTCATAATTACGGTCGGCCAAGGTAAAATCTGCCCCAACGCCTGCACCAATGGTATAAATCATTGTATTGATTTCCTCATTTTTGAGAATATCTTGCATCTTAGCTTTTTCGGTGTTAATGACTTTACCACGCAAAGGCAAAATGGCTTGGAATTTACGATCTCGTCCTTGTTTAGCGGACCCTCCGGCAGAATCTCCTTCGACCAAATAAAGTTCATTTTTATTTGGATTTTTTGTTTGAGCAGGGGTTAATTTACCAGACAAAAGTCCTTTGTCTTTTTTAGATTTCTTTCCATTTCGTGAATCTTCACGCGCTTTACGAGCCGCTTCACGAGCTTCACGGGCTTTGATTGCTTTACGAATCAAATTTTGCGCTAATTCGCCATTTTCCATCAAATAGAAACTTAGTTTCTCAGAAACCAAAGAATCAACAACTGGACGAGCTAAAGGAGAACCCAATTTATCTTTGGTTTGTCCTTCAAATTGGAGATGTTCCTCAGGAATTAAAACTGACAAGACGGCTGTCAAACCTTCACGATAATCCGAACCTTCGAGATTTTTATCTTTCTCTTTGAGTAAATTTACTTTACGAGCATATTCATTCATTGCTTTCGTAATTGCCGTCTTCAAACCTGCTTCGTGCGTTCCGCCATCTTTTGTTCGGACATTATTGACGAATGAAAGAATGTTTTCTGAATAGCCATCATTATATTGAAGGGCAACTTCAACTTCAAAACCATCTTGTTTTCCTTCAAAATAAAGAACTGGAGTCAAACTGTCTTTATCTTCATTAAGATAAGAAACGAAATCTTGAACCCCATTTTCATAATGAAATTCTTCTTTTTCATCTGTTCGTTTATCTTCAAGACTAATCGTCACTTCTTTTAAAAGAAAAGCAGACTCATTTAGTCGTTCTGAAATGATATTATATTTAAATTCTGTTGTCGAAAAAATGCTAGAATCCGGCATGAAGGTAACTTTAGTTCCTGTTTTAGACTTTGGTGCTTTCCCAATTTTTTCTAAAGTTGTCGCTGGATGTCCACCATTTTCAAAACGTTGACGATAAACAGTCCCGTCACGAGTAATTTCAACTTCTAACCAAGTCGAGAGGGCATTTACGACTGAAGATCCAACACCATGGAGTCCACCAGAAGTTTTATAACCCCCTTGACCAAATTTACCACCTGCGTGCAAAATAGTAAAAATTACTTCAACAGTTGGAATACCCATGGCGTGTTTCCCAACTGGCATTCCCCGTCCTTCATCTTCTACTGATAAAGAACCATCAGCATTAATGGTCACCGAAATTCTGTTACCAAAGCCAGATAAAGCTTCATCAACCGCATTATCTACAATTTCCCAAACCAAATGGTGCAAACCAGTTCCGTCAGTTGATCCAATATACATTCCTGGACGTTTTCTGACAGCATCCAATCCTTCAAGAACCTGAATCGCACTGTCATCATAGTTATTAATATCTATTACCATTTATTTCCCTCTCATCGAAAGCCTATATCTTCTATCTAAATCATTATTTTTTTATCCACAATGAGCTAATAAAAAATATTCATCTTGATTATTGTACCTTGTTCAGAAAGCTTTGTCAAAGGACTGCTGACAATTTTTTCATCTAATAGTAAGAATTTTTCCAAAAGTAAGTGAAGATGTTTCAATATTGTCAGTAATCTTTATTAAAAATATGATATAATTGTACAGTTAAAAGAGATTATCGATTTTAAACGAAATAAACTTCGGAGAACTTATGCTTACTATTATTCTTCTTCTCATTGCCAGCTATCTTTTAGGGGCAATTCCATTCGGCTTATGGATTGGCAAGATTTTTTTCAAAAAAAATCTCCATGACTATGGCTCAGGAAATACTGGAACAACCAATACTTTTAGAATTCTAGGTGTAAAGGCAGGAATTTCAGTTTTTGCTTTTGACTTACTAAAGGGGACACTTGCTACTCTTTTACCCCTTTTCTTCCATATCAATGGTGTTTCACCTCTAATTTTCGGTCTTCTTGCTGTCATTGGACATACTTTTTCAATATTCGACCGCTTTAAAGGTGGTAAAGCTGTTGCAACTTCTGCTGGTGTGATTCTTGGATTTAGTCCGCTCTTCTTAATTTACCTTCTTGTTGTCTTTATCATTGTCCTATGGCTTTTTAGCATGATTAGTCTCTCTAGTGTGATAGGTGCTGTATTTGCTTTATTGGGAATTCTTATTTTCCCTAGCATCGGATTTATTCTTACTTCCTACGACCTTTTATTCTCAATTATTATTTTTGTTTTAGCAATTATTATTATTTTACGACATAGAACAAATCTCAAAAGAATCAAAAATCATTGCGAATCCCTTGTCCCATTTGGTTTAAACTTATCAAAACAAAAAGAAAAATAGCACAATATGTTGTGTTATTTTTATAATTTTACATAATTCAACACAATATCTAGTATCTTTAATTTGACTAGATATTTTTTTTACGATAAAATAAGACTATAAAAAGTCGAGAAAAAGTCAAAGACTTTTTACTCTCACTAATAAAATACGTTTGTCCTCAAAGGAGATTTAAAATGGTTACAGTCTATTCTAAAAACAATTGTATGCAATGCAAAATGGTCAAAAAATGGCTCTCAGAACATGAAATTGCCTTCGATGAAATCAATATCGATGAACAACCTGAATTTGTTGAAAAAGTGATTGAAATGGGATTTCGTGCTGCACCTGTCATTACTAAAGATGACTTTGCCTTCTCTGGTTTCCGTCCTAGCGAATTAGCAAAGTTGGCTTAATATGAAACTTGCTTATTTCAGTGTGACTGGGCAAACACGTCGCTTTGTTTCCAAAACAAACTTACCAAATGTCGAAATCAGTCCTGACGATGATATAGAAATGAATGAACCTTTTCTTTTGATAACGCCAAGTTATGCCGAAGAATCTCCAACTGTTTCTAAATCAATAGATGTTATGGACCCTGTTTTTGACTTTATGGCTTATAATGATAATTATAAACATTGTCTAGGAATTATTGGTACAGGAAATCGTAATTTCGCAGGTATTTATATTTTTACTGCTAAAGAACTTTCTGCAAAATACCAAATTCCGCTTTTATATGATTTTGAGTTTAATGGTACACCAGCCGATGTTGCTGCTGTCGAAAAACTCGCTACACAGCTTGACAAAGGAGCGAAAGTCACCTTCAAAAATCCGCTGTGATTTTATGGCTTCACCCTATTGAGTGAAGCCTCTTTATTTTTAACTTTTTATTTCTATTAATTAGTTTGAACTTATTATAATATTAGAGTTCATCCCTCTGTTCTTTATGGTTGAACGCTTTAAGAAAGGTCACTTATGTCTCTAAAACAACTTAAAGATGTAACTTATTTCAAGCTTAATAACGAGATTAATATTCCCGTTAATGGTAGCATTCCTCTTGCTAAAGATAAAGAAGCAATTACTGCTTTTTTTAAAGAAAATGTCGAACCTAATCGTTATGAAGCCGATACATATATCGATAAACTCAATTGGCTCGTTAAAGAAGAATATCTAGAAGCTGAGTTTCTTGAAAAATATAAACCCGAATTCATTACCAATCTTCGTAAAGAATTGAGTAAATTTGAATTTCATTTTGATTCATTTATGGCTGCTTACAAATTTTATAATCAATATGCCATGAAAAACAATGACGGTTCTCTCTATCTTGAAGATTTTGAAGACCGTGTGTTAATGAATGCTTTATACATGGCTGACGGCGATGAAAAATTAGCTAATAATCTTGCTTTTGCAATGATTAATCGTCGTTATCAACCTGCGACTCCGACTTTTCTAAATGCTGGACGTAAGCGTCGTGGTGAATTTGTTTCTTGTTTTCTTCTACAATTAACTGATGATATGAATTCAATTGGACGAACAATTAACTCTGCCTTGCAACTTTCTAAAAATGGTGGTGGTGTTGGTCTAAACTTGACTAATTTACGTGCTGCTGGTGCACCTATCAAAGGTTACGATGGAGTGGCAGCTGGTGTCGTTCCTGTCATGAAACTTTTTGAAGACGCCTTTTCTTATGCCAATCAATTGGGGCAACGTCAAGGTGCTGGTGTTGTTTATTTATCACTATTCCATCCAGATATTATGGAATTCTTGTCCACTAAAAAAGAAAATGCGGATGAAAAAATTCGTGTTAAAACACTCTCTCTTGGGGTTACTGTTCCTGATAAATTCTATGAATTGGTCAAAAAGGGAGAAACAATGTATCTCTTTGAACCATATTTTGTTGAAAAATATTATGGCAAACCTTTTGCCGAAGTGGATATCACAGCTGAATATGACAAAATGGTAGCCAATCCAGAAATTCGTAAAACACCGATTAATGCCCGTGAACTTGAACAAGAACTTTCAAAACTTCAACAAGAATCTGGTTATCCTTACATCGTAAATGTTGACACAGTCAATCAAGCTAACCCTGTTGATGGTGTAATTTCAATGTCTAACCTTTGTTCTGAAATTTTGCAAGTCCAAACGCCTTCTGTTTTGAACGATGACCAAACTTATAAGGTTGTTGGAACTGACGTCGCTTGTAACTTGGGTTCAACTAATGTTTTGAATATGATGACTTCTAGCAATGAATTTGGAACTTCTATTGAAGCAATGGTTCGCGCTTTAACTTTCATCTCCGAAACTTCAAACCTCGATACTGTTCCAACTGTTCGTAAAGGTAATGATGAAATGCATGCGATTGGGCTTGGAGCAATGGGCTTACATTCTTTCTTAGCACAAAATCAAATTCATTATGACAGCAAAGAAGCCGTTGAATTTACTAGTGTTTATTTCATGTTGTTGAACTATTATACTTTAGTGGCTTCAAATAAATTAGCTGTTGAAAAAGGATCTAGCTTCAAGAATTTTGAAAAATCTGCCTATGCTGATGGTTCTTATTTTGATAAATATTTAACACATGATTATTTTGCAGCTGTTTCTCCTAAAGTTCAAGAACTTTTCAAAGGGATTGCTGTTCCAACAATTGAGGATTGGACTGCTTTACGTGAGACAGTAAGAACTTCTGGACTCTATAATTCATATCGTATGGCTGTGGCTCCAAATGGTTCTATTTCTTATATCAATGACTGTTCTTCTTCTATTCACCCAATTGTCAATCGCATCGAAGAACGTCAAGAAAAGAAAGTTGGGAAAATTTATTATCCAGCTGCTGGACTTGCCACTGAAACAATTCCTTATTACAAATCAGCTTATGATACAGATATGCGTGCAGTAATTGACGTTTATGCAGCTGCTACAGAACATGTTGACCAAGGTTTGTCACTCACTTTATTTATGCGTTCAACTTTACCTGAAGGTCTCTATGAATGGAAAGTGGCAAATAATAAAATGACAACTCGTGACTTGTCTATTTTGCGTAACTATGCTTACAAAAAAGGAATCAAAACAATTTACTACATTCGTACATTTACTGACGACCAAGAAGAAGTCGGTGCTAACCAATGTGAAAGTTGCGTTATTTAATACAACAGAAGCATTGGTGCTAAAGCATCTATTGCTTCTACGGAAGCCGCTAAGACGGACTTTCTATTTTCTTACTTGTTTTCATTCATTAAAGTATCATCAATGAATGAAAATGGGGTAAGCATTTGCGAAATGTTCTAAAACGATTATTGACATTAACTTTTGATAAATTATCGAAAGTTTTTGGTCTAATGAGTCCCTATTTTTACTGACAGCTTCGTTGGTAAGTGAAAATTTACTGACAGAATTCATGACTAAGCTAAAAATACTGACAGTATTTTCTGTCAGTAAATAAATGAGAGAAAGGAATTGAGTTTGCCCTTTTTAAAGCAGGCTCATATCTTAAAATATGTCTGAAACTGAAAATCTTACTGTACCCACTTATTACAGTGCCATTGATTGGAATTCTATTGAGGATTCTATTGACAAATATACTTGGGAAAAATTAACAAGTCAATTTTGGTTAGATACTCGTGTTCCTGTATCTAACGATTTAGATGATTGGCGTAAACTTCCTCAATTGGAACGTGATACCTTTGCTAAGGCCTTTGCTGGTTTGACATTGCTTGATACTTTGCAATCTGTTGATGGTGCTGAAGTGCTCAAACATGATGCAAGAACACCTCAAGAAATTGCCTGTTTCAACAATATCCAATTTATGGAATCTGTTCATGCAAAGTCTTATTCAACAATTTTTTCAACTCTAAACACAAAAAAAGAAATTGAAGAACTTTTTAATTGGGTAGATACCAATGTTTATATGCAAACAAAAGCCGAAATCATCAATAAAATTTATGAATCTGGTACTCCTTTGCAAAAGAAAGTGGCTTCTGTTTTCCTTGAAACTTGCCTCTTCTACTCTGGTTTCTATACCCCTTTGCGCTATCTTGGAAATAACAAAATGATTAACTCAGCGGAAATTATTAAATTAATTATTCGTGATGAGTCAGTTCACGGTACTTATATTGGTTACAAATTCCAACTTGGTTTTAATGAGTTATCTGAAGATGAGCAAGGTGAATTCCGTGATTGGATGTATGAATTGCTTTATCAACTTTATGAAAATGAAGAAAAATATTCTCATTTACTTTATGACAAAGTTGGTTGGACTGATGAAGTTTTAACTTTCTTGCGTTATAATGCCAATAAAGCTTTGATGAATCTTGGACAAGATCCACTTTTCCCTGATACCGCAGCAGACGTTAACCCAGTGGTTATGAATGGAATTTCAACTTCGTCATCAAACCACGACTTCTTCTCACAAGTTGGTAATTCATACCTTCTTGGTGAAGTGGAAGCCATGTCTGATGAAGATTATGATATCTAATTAAACAAATTTAAGAGTCTGTCAGTAAATAAGTAAAAACTTATTTACTGACAGCTTTTTTTAGCAAAAAAAAGAGAAGATTTAACTTCTCTTTTAATTTTATTAAATTTTAAGGAAACGACGCATTGATAAGAGGGCTCCAAATGAACCAATCAAAATACCAATCACGGCCATCAATCCAACTATTGCAGGAATGAATTGATTTGTCGCATACATTTCAAGCTTTTGTGATTGAAGACTTGGTGTCAAGCTAACAAAAGCAAGGCGGTAAGCCCAAGCAACAATAAGTCCTGGAATAATTGAACCTAAAAGTCCAACCCAAGCGCCTTCCAAGAAGAAAGGCCAACGGATATAACCATTTTTAGCCCCAACCAGACGCATAATTTGAATTTCACGTTGTCTTGATAGAATAGTAATTCGAATGGTGTTAGAAATCAAGAAGACAGCAACGAAAATTAACAGAATAGCCGCTGCAGTTCCCCAAGTTCGAATTCCCTGAGCAATTTGGAAAAGTTTTGCAGTATTTGCACCACCATAAGTAGCTTTTTCAATTCCTGAAAGTTTTGATATTTTTGAAGTGACTGATTTTACATTTGCTGGTTTATCAGCTTCAACAATATAAGCATCGTAAAGTGGATTGGCATCACCTTTAAAGAGATTCCAGTTATTTCCTAAGGCCTTTGTTAGTTCTTTCAACTGAGCTTCTTTACTTGAAAAAGTAACAGTTTTTACATTAGGAACTTTTTTGATTGAATCGTAAATCTTCAGGTGGTCAGGATTATTGATTGTTTTTTTATTATCTTTTGGATCTTGAATTTTTGTCTCTTGATCATGAACATCTAATTTCATGTAGGCAACAATCCGAACATTGTTTTCAATCCCATTAGATATTTTTGAAGTATTCAAGATAACTGAAAGGAAAAGTCCAACTAAAACTAAAGTAATTGTTACTGATGAAACAGCCGCAACTGTCATCCAACCATTACGTTTTAAGTTTTTGAGCGACTCCAAAAGGTGTTTGAAGAAATTTCTAATCATCGTAGCCGTAAACTCCTTCCTCTTGGTCGCGGACAATTCGTCCGTTTTCAATTGCGATAACACGGTGTTTTAAAGTGTTAACGATTTGGCTATTGTGGGTTGCCATCAAAATGGTTGTCCCTTGAAGATTAATTTTTTCAAGCAGATTCATGATTTCCCAAGAGTTTTCAGGGTCTAAGTTCCCTGTAGGTTCATCAGCAATCAATACTTTTGGTGCATTGGCAATTGAACGAGCAATTGCTACACGCTGCTGTTCCCCACCTGAGAGTTCATTTGGAAATGAACGAATTTTGTGTTTCAGACCAACAAGGTCAAGCACTTCATTCACTCGTTTTTTAATTTCACGAGGACTTTTCCCAATAACTTCCATGGCGTAGGAGATATTTTCAAAAACAGTTTTCTTTGGCAAAAGTTTATAGTCTTGGAAAACAACTCCAACAGAGCGACGAAGCATTGGCACATCACGACGTTTTAATTTAGATAAATCATATTGCGCAACTGTTCCAGAACCACGGTCAATCTTTAATTCACGATAAAGTAGTTTGATAAAGGTCGATTTCCCGGCTCCTGATGGACCAACGATATAGGTAAATTCTCCCGGCTCAATTTCAAGCGAGATATTACGCAAAGCCGTTGTTCCATTAGAATATTTCTTGGAAACGTTGCTTAATTTTATAATACTCATAGTACCTTTCCTATGCTAGATTTTTCTTCCAAGTCCTAACAAACGTTAGGACTCATCCGTAAAATCCATTTTTTTAATCACTATGGATGTTTTTAAATTCTGCTCTCAAAAAACAAGAAAACGGGCACACACGTACCTTTTCTTTTTTTTCTAAAATAACAGAACTTTTAGCCCTACTGACAGCTTCATAGAATGAATCCATCAATTGAACTCTTATAATTATATCAAAATAAAAGTGCTTTAGGTGGCACTTTTATTTTATAACCTTTTCATTAATAACTTTAATGTTTCGTAAACATTTCAAACATACGAAACTTTAATTTATAATCTACAAGTTCCAACGGAGATAGGCATTTATAAACCCGTCCAATTCTCCGTCCATCACATTTGAAATTTGTCCAGTTTCATAACCAGTACGCGTATCTTTAACTAATTGATAAGGCATGAATACGTATGAACGAATTTGACTTCCCCAAGAAATTTCTGATTGGTCGCCACGAAGTTCATCAACTTCAGCTTGCTTTTTATCCATTTCTAATTGATAGAGTTTCGATTTCAGCATAGCCATCGCTTTATCCCGGTTACCATATTGCGTTCTATCCATTGTAGATTGCACAACAATTCCCGTTGGGATGTGAGTCAAACGCACACCAGTAGAGACTTTATTGACATTTTGTCCACCAGCTCCACCCGAACGGAAAGTATCCATTTTAACATCGGCATCACGAACATCTACTTCAATAGAATCGTCCAACTCAGGCATCACATCAACTGAGGTAAATGAAGTATGACGACGATTGGCTGAATCAAAAGGTGAAATACGTACTAAACGATGTACTCCTTTTTCTCCTCGCAAAAAACCATAAGCATTTCGTCCAACAAATCGAAGGGCAACTGATTTCAATCCGGCAACATCTCCGTCTTGATAGTCGAGAATTTCAACCTTAAATCCATGTGCTTCGCCCCAACGAGTGTACATCCGCATCAACATTGAGCCCCAGTCCTGCGACTCTGTTCCCCCAGAACCTGGGTGAATTTCAAGAACAGCATTCATATGGTCATAAGGTTGATTGAGCATAATTTCAAGCTCATAAGATTCAATTTTTTGACCGAGCGCAATTGTCATTTCCTCTAACTCAGCTTGCATCTCTTCGTCAGCTTCTTCTTGAAGCATCTCAAGCATCGTTTGCGCTTCCTCAAGCATATTATTCATCGCTTGATAATTGTCATACTTGGCTTTCAAAGCATTTGATTCATCAATCACTTTTTGAGCCGCTGCTTGATCATTCCAAAATTCAGGTTGTGCCATATCGTTTTCTAAAAGAGCTATTTCTTCTTCCAAACGCTCAAGATCTAATGATTCCCGAAAGCCATTAATCTTCTCAGCATATCCTTCAAGTAAATTTCTAATTTCTGATAATTCCATAGTAGCATTATACCATATTCACCACTTATAAGCCTAAAGTAAGCTATTCAATAGATAAGGATTCATCAAAAATTTATTTATTAGATAGAACTTCTATCACATGCTATAATTTCATTATGACTAAAAAAAGACGCTTGGCTGTGATTTCTGATTTTCATATGGATTCTAATCATTTTTCTCAAGAAGAAATTGATATTTTTCTGTCTCTTTTAAAGGATTTAAAGATTACAGATTTACATTTTGCTGGTGATATTTCAAATGATTTTCACGGAATTTCCGAACCATTTTTCAAGCAAATAGAATTACTGACAGAGCTGTCAGTCACTTACAATCTTGGAAATCACGATATGGTTGGTCTTTCTGAAGAAGAAATTTCTGTCAGTAATTTTCAAGTAAAAACTTTTGCTTCTACTGCTTTTGTCAGTTTCCACGGTTGGTATGATTATTCTTTCATGACTGGAAAAATTGATATAAAAAAAATCATAGCTTTTAAAAATTCATTTTATTTTGATAGAAAAATTCATCGTCAATTTGATGATATCAAGATAACAAATCTTGAATTACAGAAATTAGAAAAGTTACTGACAGAACTATCAGCAAATCCTAAGATTGATAAAATTATTGTCAGTACCCATTTCGTTCCTCATCAGCAATTTATCATTAATACTCGTTATGAAAAATTTGCCCGATTTAATGCCTACTTAGGTTCGCAACATTTTCATGAAACCTTTAAGAAATTTCCCAAAATCAGTGATGTTATTTTTGGTCATCTTCATCAAAGACGCTTGCCATTAACTTTTGATAAAGTCCTCTATCACGCTCATCCACTAGGCTATCCTTATGAATGGCAGATGATTAATCACTTTTTAGAAGAATATCCACAGTATCAAATTGCCGAAAACTGGCATTTGCGCAAAAGATACAATGCGATTCGCAAAAGTTCCGATTGGTTAAAATTTCGTAAAGCCCATTTGCGGGAAGAATTTCAGTCTGCCTTGACAATTTTTGACTTGGATGACTAATATTTCTTGATAGTATAAAAACACAGTTCTACTACATAAAAATAAAAAAATCCGAACAATTATTAGTAATTTATTGCTTAAACTAAACATTTTTACTGTAAATTTCATTTAAAAAATGGTATATTAATAGATGAGAACTTTGAATTGAGAAAGAGAGAATAGCCTTGAAAATTCCGAAAGAAGGCGACTTCATCACGATTCAAAGCTATAAACATGATGGGAATCTTCATCGCACTTGGCGCGATACGATGGTTCTAAAAACAAATGAAAATTCAATTATTGGAGTAAACGATCACACATTAGTGACAGAATCTGACGACCGTCGTTGGGTGACACGCGAACCTGCCATTGTTTACTTCCACAAAAAGTTTTGGTTTAACATCATTGCTATGATTCGTGAGGAAGGCGTTAGCTACTACTGCAATCTAGCGAGCCCCTTCGTCCTCGATAACGAAGCGCTGAAATATATTGATTACGACCTTGACGTGAAGGTCTTCAAAGATGGAGAAAAAAAATTACTCGATGTTGAAGAATATGAACGCCACCGCCGCAAAATGCACTATCCAAAAGAAATTGATCATATTCTAAAAGAAAATGTCAAAATTCTTGTTGACTGGATTAACAATGAAAAAGGACCTTTTTCTAAAGAGTACGTCGAGATTTGGTACAATCGTTATCATCAGTTAAAAAAATAGTTACTGACTTTCTGTCAGTAACTTTTTTTATTTATTCTTGATTTTTAAGTTCTTCTTGTTATCTAGCCTGTCTACGATACCCTAAACTGTAAAAACCAGCTACAAAAATTGATCCACCTAAGAGATTTCCAAGATAAACAAACAAGAAATTATGAGCAAAATCTAGCCAGCTCGCTCCATTTTCAAAAATTGCTGCAGGAATAACAAAAGCATTTGCAATACTATGTTGAAAACCAATCGCAACAAAAGCCATCACTGGAAACCAAACGGCCAATATTTTCCCTGCCGCATCCTTTGCTCCGTAACACATCCACATAGCTAAACCAACGAACCAATTACAACCAATCCCTGATAGAAATTCTTGTGACCAACTCGCATTAATCTTTGCTTGAGCCAAACTCAAAAGTTCCGTCTTATAATCTCCTGTACCAGTCAATCCTACGAGATGTCCAAAGACGAAAGCGACAAAAATTGCTCCAATCACATTAAACAAAGTAATAATCAACCAATTTTTAAGCAAATCACTCAAACTTACCTTTTTAGCAAATAATGAAGTTGATACAGCTGTCATATTTGAAGTGATTAACTCACCACCTCCCAATAAGATAACAATTAAGCCAATTGGAAAGACACTTGCTCCGATTAAGCTCGCAAGACTTCCTAATTCCTCAGCAACGGAAGCTACTACTCTAATATAAAGTAAATAACCAAAGGAAATCATTGCTCCGCCAATAAAACCAAGCACAGCTTTTTCTAAAAATGGACGTTTAATTTTTTCCTGACCGTGGTGAATGGTCGCAGATAAAATTTCTGCCGGATTCATCATGATAATTTTTCTCCTGAAAGCGTATTTATAAAATAACTCATTCATTCTATCATAAATTTCTTATTAATGCTAAGAAATACTGTAAAATCAGGCTTATACGACATTTTGTTGTTCATTTTACAATTTAAAAGTCAAGCTATTCGCTATTTACTTCCTAATATATCATTCATAAAATCTGCAACTGAACGGCTAGTATTTTCCAATGCTTCAGTTGAATTATTATATAGAGCGTATAATTCACCCTTATTCAGTTTATTATCTTTCTTATTTAACTCTTCTTCTACCACCTCATCAATCGCCTTCTCTTTATCAGGTGACGATATAATTATATGGGTATTCTTCGCAAAATTATCTAAACTTTTCTCATTTACTTCATTGTTTTTAGGATTCAATATTTTAGGTGTGACTGCTTTAGTGGCCAAGACTCCCAGCTCACTCCCCGGTTTTTTTAGATAATTAAAAGCGCCAAATGTCAATACACTTGCAAGACCAGCAAAAATAATAATTTTTTTCATAATTCTCCCCTAAATCTTAATTTATATATATTTATTTTACTATACTTAGTAAGTACTATTCTTACACTTTTGAAAGTAATCTATAAAATATCAATTTTCATAAAAAAAACTATCAATTATGATAGCTTTTTTATTTATTTTACCCAGTGATTAAATCGCGTCTTCTATAAGCTCCAAAGCCAAGTAAAATTAATAAAACAGATAAAATCAATATGAATAAAACGTTAGAAAGATTCATTTTCTCAACTGGCAATTTAGGAATATAGTTATAAATACTTAAATTTTCAAGCCATTTTGGCAAAGATAATAATTTTCCAAGATAAGTCATAAAAAGTAAGAAAGCAAGATATACCCAAATTAATTCTGCCAAACGAGGCACAAGCCCAAGTAACAGACTAAGTATTGCTAAAACAAATATGACAGCAACAAGCCAAATCATGCCAGATTTCATAATTTCTAAGAAGCTCAAAGCATTTTTATTACCCAACTGTTCAATAAATATTCCAAAAAGCGCTAAAAACTGAGCTAAAATTACTGACAGAATAGCTGTCAGTAAATAAGTGGAATACACTTTTAGTCGTGAAAGTGGTAAAGCATAAAGAGCTTCCAGACGATTTTTTCTTTCCTCGCTCACCATTTTTGTCAGTAAAATTACACCAAACGCTGCGATTAAGATTGACAATATCGAAAACAGAGTGACCATGAAGTTTCCTCTAATCGCACTCGCTGCCGTTTCATTCCCAACAAAAAGCTCCTTAACGGTTTTATTACTTGAAATAAATTGGTCCATTTGTCCAAACATTGAACCATAAACTAAGCCCAGAACAAAACTTGCCAAAAGCCAACCGATAATCATCTTTTTTTCAAGATTCAAAACGAGACCAGGAAATCCGAAATGTCCCTTTTTCCCATGAAGTCGCGCCTTTCTTTCGGGAAAATACCCCACTCCCACATCTCTTTTAAGCTCTAGGATATAGGATATTCCTAAAAGTAGAAAAGCTAAGAGAAAAGTCAAAAAGACAGCTAACCAATTTTCATGACCTTTAACATAAGGAAAAGCTAGATAAGACCAAGACAGAGGATTGAACCAACCTATGGAAAGATTTATTACATCTGTTAGCATTCGAACAATATATAACAAACCCAGTAAACCGAATGTCATCCCTTTAGTTGTACTTGCTTCAGAGAAAATTTGACCGAAAAGTAAAGCAAACATTCCCCAAAGGAAACCCTGAGCACTTGTTGTGAAAGCAAATAGAAAATTACTTTCTAAATGATCCAAGCCAGCCACGTTTTGGGCCTCTATTGAAAGAGCTAATAAGATAGCCATTATTAAATGTAAGAGCAAAAGTTCCATGACTAAAGCAGTCGTATTTGCCAATTTTCCAATAGAGTAAGACCGAAAAAGTTCTGTAATCCCATCATCTTCTTCTTTTCTGCTTCGATTAACAACATAAATAATCGAAATAATAGCGAAAGTCAGCCCCGTAATTAAAGTCATGGTTTGACCAAAAATCGGCCCCAGACTATAATTAGTTGGATTATTTATTGGAGTTGGTCCAAATAATCCGACCATTGCTGGATTTTTGACAAACATTGTATAAAGAGTACTAGCCGTCTCCGGATTCGAGGCAACTTCCATTTTCCCTGCCCCTGAAGCAGCAAAAGCAAGCATTCCTAAAATCCAGAAAGCTAACTTAAACCAATCCCTTTTTATTAAAGTCTTAAATAAAACTCCTGTATTATAAAGTGGTTGTTTCATAGTAATCCCCCTATTGATAATGTCGCATAAACAGATCTTCAAGTGTTGGTGGTGTGGCTTCCAGCTTCTTTACCCCATAAAGTAAGAGTGTTTTTAAAATTTCATCTATTGCATCTGAATCGGCTTGAAATGTCGCTTCATTCTCTTTAATTTGTAAATCATGAACAGAAGATAATTCTTTTAAGCCAACAGCTTCTTGTTCCGTTTCAACTTTATACTGATATCTGGTCAAATGTCGCAAGTCATCAAGTGTGCCTGTTTCAACAATCTCTCCTTTTCGGATCACCGCTACCCTATCAGCTAATTTTTCAACTTCTGATAAAATATGACTTGATAAAATAATTGCTTTGCCAGCAGCTTTTAGTGCTTTTACTTCTTCTTGAAAAACTGCTTCCATAAGTGGATCCAAACCACTCGTTGGCTCATCAAAAATATAGAGCTCAGCCTCAGTTGCTAAAGCAGCAATGAGCGCAATCTTTTGTCGATTTCCTTTAGAATAAGAGCGAACTTTTTTCTTAGGATTTAAATCAAACTTTTTAATTAATCGGTCTCGTTTTTCTTGATTGATTGCTCCATGAAGTTTTAAAAATAAATCAATCGTTTCTCCGCCAGATAAATTTGGCCAAAGGTAAACATCCCCTGGAACATAAGCAATTTTTTTATGAATCTCAATTGAATCTTGCCAGACATCCTTACCAAAAATTTGAACTTTTCCTTGGGTCGCTCGAATGATTCCAAGCAAAATTCTAATTGTTGTTGATTTCCCAGCACCATTAGGGCCAATATAGCCAAGAACTTCTCCAGCATTTACCTCAAAAGAAACATCTTTTAAGGCTTGAAATTGACCAAAGTTTTTTTGAAGTCCTTTTACCTCAACTAGCTTATCCATCTTTCTTCCTCCTGAATTTTATCCTCTATTATCATAAAATGTACTGAATCATTACTTATAGTTCATATTGTACGCTTACATTTGAAATAGTTCAAGAAAAAAGCTATAATTTTTGATAGTAAATACCCAATCCAATCAAGTTGAAAGGAACTTTTATGAATCAAACAGAAAAAAAGAAAAAAGCGATTCTAGAAACCACTTTTCACTTATTAAACCAAAAAACAATTAGAGAAATTACCGTTGACGAAATTGCCCACAAAGCAGACGTTTCAAAAGTGACACTCTTTAAATATTTTCATAGCAAAAATCAATTGATTAACCAGGTTATTAGGCAAAATCTCAATCAATTGTCTATGGAAATTAAAACTCTTATTGAAAGTAATTTAGATTTTAATCAGACTTATCAAGCAATTCTTCAATTAAAAATTCAGCAACTTGAACATTATCAGCCGATTTTTTCAGAAAACATGATGACTCAATATACAAATAGTCCTGAATTACTAGATGATGATGCCCTTTCTTTACAGAAGCAGATTTATCTATTTCTTTTTCAAAAAGGCCAGGCGGAAGGAAAAATTTCTAGTGATTATAGCCAAGAAGATTTTCTTCTGATTTTAAGTATTTTCAATTCAGGAATGAAAGGTTTATCAATGAATTTACTTATAGAAAAAGCTGAAATCGTTTCTCGTTTTTTCCTCAATGGGTGGAAATAAGACAAAGTATAAAAAAACTAGCAAGAATATCTAGCTAGTTTTTTTAATTCTCAATTTTTCTTAACTCATTAGCTTGTTCAACAAGTTTTCTAAGTCGGTGATTTACTCCAGACTTCCCTAAAGGGGGTTCAAGCAACTCTCCCAACTCTTTAATTGTTGCTTCAGGATTTTCTAGACGTACACGAGCAATTTCCTTTAAATTCTCTGGAAGTTGTTCTAATTCTTTTCTCTCATTAAGAAATTTAATAGCATTAATTGCTTCTTGAGCCGCCATAACTGATTTAGCAATATTAGCATTTTCAAAATTGGACTGCCGATTAGCTAAACCACGCATTTCACGCATAATCTTCGCCTCTTCAAATTTCAATCTTGCTTTCATCGCTCCAATTAAAGTCAAGAAATCCATTATTTCTTCAGCTTTTGATAAATAGAGTATCCAGCGATTTTTCCTTTCAATAACGCGCGCATTTAAACCAAAATCTCGAAAAATTTCTTGTAAATCTTCCGCATGTTCCTGATATACACTAGCAATTGATAACTGATACTCACCTTTTTCAGGATTATGGAGAGAGCCTGCCGATAAAAAAGCACCTCGTAAATAGTCCTTTTTGATAAATTCATCATTTTTAACAAATTCTGGCACACCATTATCCAACATCAACGAATCTGCTAAACTTAATTCATCTAATAATTCACTCGCACCCTCAGTTATAAAAACCGTATAAACCCGATTTTTAGAGAGCGTAGTCTTTTGATGAACACGAATTTCAGCATGAACATCGTAGAGTTCTCTTAACATTTGATAAATATATTTAGCAGTTCCAGCATTTTCAGTCGTAATTGATAAAGTTAATCCATTAAAAATACCCACAGAGCCATTCATTCTGACAAGTGCCAAAAGTGCTCCAGTTGTTGCTAAATTACTTGTTAATTCTTTTTTTACATCACTTGTGAAACTCATAATTCTTTCTATACAGGACAGGATATTTTTTCCCTGCTCTATTCTTTCTGTCAGACTTTTTTCTTATAAAAATTTACTGACAAACACTCTGTCAGTAAATTTTTTAATGTCTAAACTCTTGCCTTTGTGAAATTGCGACAATTTCTTTAGCAACAGCTTCACCATTATGAAAGGCTCCGCCGTCACGAAGTTCAAGGAAGTTATTAGAGATAACGTTGACCTCTTCTGCTTTTAATGCCTCAAAATCATGGTCAACTTGAACCAGATATTCATCAAATTTATTCGTATTCATGTATTCTTCAGGAACTTCTTGAATATTCACCAAGACAGTATCAATCACTTTTGTCCCAATATGTTCATTTAATACTCGAACATGGTCAGCATCTGAAAAACGTTCTGTTTCCCCACGCTGAGTCATGATATTACAAACATAGACAATTTTAGCCGAGGTTTTCCAAAGAGCCTCGCAGATTTCTGGAATAACGATATTAGGTAAAATCGAAGTAAAAAGTGAGCCAGGTCCCAAGACAATGGTATCTGCTTCCATAATTGATTTCACTACATTTTTGGACGCAACTGGACTATCACCACTAGCTGTTTGAGTTAAATAAACATGGTCAATCAATCCCTTATAGCTAGCAATATGACTTTCACCTAAGACCTCATGACCATCCTTAAAAACAGCATGTAAGGTCAACGCGGCATCAGACGAAGGATAAATTTTCCCTTCCACATGAAAAAATTGAGCTAATGTTTGAATTGCACGATAAGTTGAACCCTGCATTTCAGAAACTGCTGCAATAATTAGATTACCCAGAGGATGACCAGCTAATTCACCATCAGATTTATCAAAACGATATTGTAAAATATCAGCATAAAACTTGGGCATATCTGACATGGCAATCAATACATTACGCAAATCACCTGGCGGTGCAATATTCACCGCTGAACGAATTCGCCCAGAAGACCCACCATCGTCTGCCACAGTTACAATAGCCGTTAAATCAATTTTTTCTTTACGAAGTGCTTTTAAGACAACTGGAATTCCAGTTCCTCCACCAATAACTACAACTTTTGGATTGCTCATGAACGATTTACCGTTTCCTTTCTACGGTCTTTATCTCTATGACTGACATTGAGATGCCATTTATCCTTCAAAGCCGCAGAGACTCTTTCAGCAAAGGCAACCGACCGGTGTTGACCACCCGTACAACCAAAAGCGATTGTTAAAACTGATTTACCTTCTTTTTTATAAGCTGGAAGAATTGGAACTAACATTTTCATCAAATTTTCATAAAATTCTTCCGACTGTGGATGTTCCATAACATAGTCATAAACTTCTTTATCTGTTCCGTTTTTATCACGTAATTCAGCAATATAATGCGGATTTGGCAAGAAACGGACGTCAAAGACTAAATCGGCATCTAAAGGCAAGCCATACTTAAATCCAAATGACATAACTTCAATTCTAAATGTAGATTCCGTACTAGAAGCAAATTTTTGTAAAATTCTTGCTCGGAGATTTCTTGGAGTCAATTCGCTTGTATCAATAACCACTTCTGAAAGATTTTTTAAATCAGCTAAAATTTCACGTTCTTTAGTAATTCCATCAAGCGTTCTACCATCAATAGCAAGAGGATGACTTCTTCTAGTTTCCTTATATCTTGAAACCAATTCAGTATCATTTGCATCTAAAAATAAAAGTTTGAAATTAACAGACCCGTTATCAGTCAATTCAGTCACAATACTTTGAATATCTTCAAAGAAAGCGCGTGAACGCATATCGACAACCAAGGCAACTTTATCAATCTTATTATCTGGTGTATTCAAAAGGCCCACAAATTTTTCAATTAAATTTGGTGGCATATTATCTACCGTGAAATAACCCATGTCCTCAAAGGATTGAATGGCAACCGTTTTACCTGCCCCAGACATCCCTGTAATAATAACAATATTGAGTTTATTCTCCATTTCTCTCCTCCATTTTCATCTTACTCTTTTAAATTTTTTCTTCAATAAATCTTACTACTTCAATTTTTAATAATAGGTATCAAAGCATTGGTGCAATTAAACGAGCTAAACCTTCTTTAAAACGAACTAACTTAGAACGTTCTTCATAACGCTCTAAAGTTAATGGACGGCTCAATTTCAAATCCTTCATAAAATCATTTCGTAATTTTTGAGAAATGTCATAATCATAGATAACAACATTAGCTTCAAAACATAATTGCAAACTTCGATAATCTAAATTAGCTGACCCAACTGAGGCATACTCTCCATCAATAATTAATGTTTTAGAGTGAACAAATCCATTTTCGTAAGTATAAACTTTCGCGCCATATTTAACTAAATCAGCAGCATGGAAATAAGTCGCCCAATAAACCAGTGGATGGTCCGGCTTATTTGGAATCAATAATTTAACCTGTACACCCGATAACAATGCTAATTTTATAGATTCATGTAAAGCATCAGACGGAATATAATAAGGGGTTTGAATGATAATTTCTCGCTCTGCACCCGAAATCATCTTCATGTAAGTTAATTTGATTTGCTCCTTGTCCTCATCTGGTCCCGAAGTCACAAGTTGAGTCGCTACATGACCTTCAACAATCGAATCTGGGAAATAAGGCTCTCCCTCGGTCACTTCAAAATGATGTTGAGAATTCCAGTCTAAAATAAAACGATGTTGTAGACTATAAACAATATCACCAGTCAAACGTAAATGATTGTCACGCCAATAGCCAAATTTCTTTGTAATTGAAGCATATTCATCACCAACATTAAATCCACCCGTGTATCCAATAATTCCATCAATAACTACAATTTTACGGTGTAAACGATAGTTTGTTCGTGGATTAACTAAAGGCATAATTAATGGAAAAAATTGCGCTACATGCCCACCAGCCTCCTGAAGTTCTTTAAAATTAGACATTTTTGTTTTATTTGAACCCCAAGCGTCAATTAAAAGTTTAACTTCGACTCCTCGTTTTGCAGCTGCAAGTAAAGCATCATAGATTTCATGACCCATTCGATCCATCCGAAAAATATAATATTCCATATGAACGTGATGTTTTGCTTTATTAATATCATCAATCAGAGCATTAAATTTCTGACGTCCATCATTGAAGATTTTCACACCAGTATTTGTTGAAATAATTGATTTTTCTTCAACATAAAGCATATGAATCAACTGACCAATTACATGATTTTGTCTCATTTTTTTAATAAATAATCGATCTGTGTAAGATTTTTCAGCATGTTCTAATTGTTTTTCAAAACCCAACTGAAACCTTTTTCGGTCTTTAAAAATACGATAATGCGAAATGCCACGTCCAATGAGTAAATATAAAATAAAGCCTATGATAGGCAGTAAATTAACTACAAAGAGCCATGACCAAGTTGCCGCTGTTGATTTTCTTTCCCTAAAAATAATGACAAAGGATAATATAACATTAAGGAAAAAAAGCGCCAGCTCAAAAAGTGCAATAAAACTCAAAATAATCTCTCCCAATCCCCCAGTTTACTTCCTCTATTATATCAAAAAAAGCGGTATTAAACCGCTCTTATTATTCTCATTCATTTTTATTTTGCTTTTTTCAATGCACCAAATAATAGGCCTGAAACAATTGCGCCAATCAAGATGAACAAGAGATAAAGTAAAGGATTGTTTGTCAAAGCGAGAACGAAGACTCCACCATGTGGTGCCATCAATTTAATGTTTGCCATACCAGTCAAACCACCGGCTACTGCTGCTCCAATCATAAATGATGGAATTGCGCGTGCGGGGTCAGATGCACCAAACGGAATTGACCCTTCAGTGATGAATGAAAGCCCCATAACGATATTTGTCAAACCAGCATTGCGTTCTTCTTTAGTAAATTTATTTTTAAACAAGATAACAGCGACTGTAGTTGCGAGTGGTGGAACCATCCCACCAGCCATAACGGCAGCCATTGTTACTGAACCACCAGTTGAAACTGTTGCTGCTAAAGTACCAGTTGCAAAGATATAAGCAGCTTTGTTAATTGGACCCCCAAGGTCAATAGCCATCATTCCACCAACAACTAAACCAAGTACAAGGGCAGATGCTCCTGATAGACTCGCTAAGAAGTTAGAGAGACCGGTATTAATTGCTGCCATTGGGATATTGACAAAGAGCATTAGGAAACCTGTAATAAATGTTCCAACTAATGGATAAATCAAGATAGCTTTAATTCCATCAAGTGAACGAGGAAGTTTTGCAAAAGCTTTACGTAAAAGGATAATGACACCACCGGCAAGGAAACCACCAACTAGGGCTCCTAAGAAACCAGACGGAATCATTTTAGCAGGATCTAAATGACCAAATGCAAGACCAGAAGATGCCATAGAACCAGCGACAAAACCAGCAACTAAACCAGGTTTATCAGCAATAGAGTTGGCAATGAAACCAGCTAGAACGGGTAACATAAAGGCAAAAGCTGCACCACCAACATTTTTAAAGTAAGCTGCTAAAGGATGATAAACTCCTAGATTAGCCAATTGACTTTGAGGAACTCCCATTGCTTGGTCAATCAAGAAAGCAAGAGCAATAAGTATCCCACCACCAACAACGAATGGAAGCATTGCAGAAACCCCACCCATTAAGTGTTTATAGAATGCTTTTCCTAATCCACCAGATGCTTCTTCTTTTACTTCATCAGATCCGTCTGCTTCATAAATTGGCGCTTTACCTGACAGTGCACGATTAATTAATTCTTCCGTATCTCGGATGGCATGCGCAACTGGAACTTGAACCATTTCTTTACCAGCAAAACGATTCATTTCAACTTTCTTATCCGCAGCCACAATAACAGCATCTGCTTTTTGGATATCAGCTGCACTTAATTTATTATCAATTCCACGCGCACCATTGGTTTCAACTTTAATTCCAACGCCCATTTCCAAGGCTTGTTTTTTAAGCGCTTCTTCAGCCATATAAGTATGAGCAATACCCGTTGTACAAGCCGTTACAGCTACAATATAATGTTCAGCATTTTCAACAGTCTTAATTTCTTCTTGTTTTTCAGAAAAAAGCTGAATGACCTCTCTTGGATACTCAACTTTTCTCAAACGATCTTGGAAACCGTCTTTAAGAAGATAAGTTGAAAGTTGTGCTAAAGCTTCCAAGTGAGTATCATTAGCACCGTCTGGTGCTGCTATCATGAAGAAAAGATTGACAGGTTGTCCATCTAATGCGGCGTAGTCAACACCAACTTTTGATTTTGCAAAGAGAACGACTGGCTCATTGACCGCTGTATTTTTACTGTGAGGCATTGCAATTCCGTCGCCAAGTCCGGTTGAAGTCTGTGCCTCACGGGCCATAATTCCTGCTTTAAAAGTTGCGAAATCATTGACATAACCTTCAGAAACTAATTTATTGACCATTTCATCAATAACGGCTTCTTTGCTAGTTGCTTGGAGGTCAAGAATCATAACCTCTGTTTTAAGTAAATCTTTTATTTCCATCATTTCACCTCTGAAATATTAACTTTTTTATAAATTTCTTCCAAAAATGCTCGGCTTGGCATATCATCTGAGAATGCCTTTGAAGTTCCACAAGCGATTGCTTGTCTAAATGCTAATAGCGGGTCTTTAGACTGGCTATATTCAGCTAAAAATCCTGCAACGGTCGAATCACCAGCACCAATAGAATTTTTTAACTCTCCTTTAATCCCTTGAGCAAAATAAACTTTCTCATTTGTAAAGAGGAGTGCTCCATCACCAGCCATTGATACGATAACATTTTGAGCACCCATTTCTAAAAGTTTTTGACCATAAGGAATGATTTGCTCATTATTTTTGAAGCTTGTTTCAAAGATTGCTTCTAGTTCTTCTCGGTTTGGTTTAATGAGTAGGGGATGAGCAGGAAGCGAATCAAGTAATTTTTGACCATCAACATCCATGACAAAAGTTGCTTTTTGCTTTTGGACTTTATCAATCAAACGCTCATAGAAATCTTCACCAAGACTTTTAGGGATTGTACCTGCAAAGACAACGATATCATCTTCTTTCAAATGATCAAATTTTTCAAGAAAATGATTAATTTCACTTTCTTGAAGTTTTGGTCCAGCCGCATCAAGACTTGTTTCGTTTTCCTGACTTTTCAGCTTGACATTAATTCTTGTCAAATCTTCTATTTCTGTGAAATCCGAATCAATCTGATTCTCATTTAAGAAATCTTTAATATATTGACCAGAAAATCCACCTAGAAAGCCTAGTGCCTTGCTTTTGGCACCTACAAGACTTAGCATGCGACTTTCCATAATTCCTTTACCACCTGCTGAAATCTGTGTTTTCCCTGTTCGGTTCACCTCACCAAGTGCTAACTCTTCATAATTCATGAAGTAGTCAAGTGCTGGGTTGAGTGTTACTGTATAAATCATAATTCTCCTTTATGTAAGACGTAGGTTTGCAAATACTAACTTTTAGTGAAATTTTTTTCACACGATTCATTTAAAAACAAACGCTAATTGTTCTCGGTAATTAATTCAACTTCTTCAGAATTAGCAAATTTGACAAAACTCATTTGTCCTAATTTAGAAGAGTCGGCTAATATGAAAGCATTCTGGCTTTGTTTGACTGCTAGTCCTTTTATTGCTGCTTCTTCATGGTCTGGCGTCATTGCTCCGTGTTCATTGTCAAAGCCGTTAGCTCCAACAAAAGCACTATTGAATTGATAAGCAGAAAGTTGTTCTAAAGCCTGACTCCCAATTATTGCATCTGTTACCTTTTTCACTCGTCCACCGAGCAGATAAACGATTAATCGGTCATCTGTTAATTTCGCCAAATGACTGACAGAGTTGGTTACAATCGTTAAATAAAGATGAGATTGATTGATAAGTTCAGCTAAGATACCAGTTGTAGTCCCAGCATCTAAAAAAATAATATCCCCATCTTTAATTTTCGATAATGCTTTTTGAGCGATTTCTTCTTTTTCTTGAATGTTTTTGGAAGTTTTTTCGGAAATACTTAATTCTTCCGATAAGTCTTGTGTAAGTTCTGCACCACCATGAACTCGTCTTAAAGATTTTTCTTTTTCCAATTCATTCAAATCTCGCCTAAGCGTCGATATAGAGCAATCCATTAACGTAAGAAGTTCTTCAATCGTTGCTCTTCTTTTTAATTTTAGATAGTCAACAATCCGTCTTTTTCTTTCATTTGCTAACATTTCCATCTCCTGAATTCGTTTACAAAAATCATTATAACACCTTTACCTTTCAAAATCAATCATTAACTATCATTTTCTTCCAAAAAAACTCAAAAATAAAAAACTATCTAATAATAGTTTTTATTTAAAGTGTTCGAGTAATTGATGAGCGCTTTCCAAATAGTAGTCAACAGCAACTTTTAGAGTTTCATCTTGAACGACCATATCAGCAAAATGAAGTCCAGAGGCCCCTTGTTCATTTGAACCAATAAAAGCAAAGACACTTGGAGCTTGCTTTTGATAATTAGCGAAGTCTTCCCCCGCACTTGATGGCTCTGGATATACTACCTTATCATGCCATTGCTCGGTTCTTTTCCTGATAACATCTGTCAACTCGAAATCGTTGAACGTAAGGTCCGCTTCCATTAACCATTTAATCTCTAGTTCAACATCATAAGCTTTTGCAGTGGCCTCGATAATTTGACTGAATCTTCTCTTTGTTAAGGAACGTACTTCATTGTCAAAAGTTCTTATTGTCCCTTCTAAACGAGCATTGTTTGGTAAAACATTCCAAGTATTTCCGGCTTCAATGTGTGTGACAGATACAACAGCAGCTCTCAGTGGTGAAATATTTCTAGAAACAATTTGTTGTAGATTTTGAACAATCGCAGCACTAGCTAAAATCAAATCTTGACCTTCTTGCGGATATGCCGCATGACTTCCTTGACCTCTTATTAAAATTTCAAAACGTTCAACGGCTGCCATTACTCCACCCTCACGTAAGCCAATTACTCCAGCTGACAAAGTAGGCATATTATGGTAGCCAATAAAAGCTTGAACATCTGAAACTAATCCTGTTTTTAGAACTTCTTTGGCTCCCTCGCCAATTTCTTCGGCAGGTTGAAATATAAGTTTGATTGTCCCACTAAACTGACTTTCCTTCTCTTTTAGAATTTTAGCAGCTCCTAAAAGACTTGTCATATGTAAGTCATGACCACAAGCATGCATTGCTCCTTTGTTTACAGAGGAAAATTCTAATCCTGTTTCTTCTAGAATAGGTAAGGCGTCAATATCTGCTCTTAGCGCAATAATCGGTTTTCCTGAGCCAATTTTTGCAACAAGTCCTGTTTTAAGCTGACTATCCATTATTTCAATTTGCCAATCTGCTAATTTTTGACGAATAAATTTTGTCGTTTCAACTTCTTTTTCTGATATTTCGGGATGGGCATGAAGATAATGTCTAATTTTAACAAGCTCTTGGTATAAATTTTCTTCAATCATAAGAATAATTGTATCAAAAATAGCGAAGGTTGCTCCTTCGCTATTTCTTGTGACTTCATTTAATTTTTAAATCAGACCCGCATCTTCTAGAAGTTCTTCAATATATGTTCCTTTGATTTTCTTAAGTCCAACTTTGAGCGCTTGTTTTTTAATAAATGAGAGCTCTAAATCTTCTAATTTTTGCTTATCTGATAGATAGTAGGCTGAACTTGCTAAAGTTCGCAAATCATAAGCCGAAGCATAGACTTCCGGAACACCGCGATCAACATTTAATAATTGATAAACAGCTTCCATCGCAGTTCTGACTGAATACTCTGTTGTAAAGACTGTATCACGCTCAGTTTCCGCAAAATTTCCTAAAAACGCTAAATTTACTGATTGTTCAGGTACTACAAGAGGGCGATCCCCTGGTTCACGAAGCATGAAATAAGAAGTAATGAAAGGCATATATACTGGAATTGTATTAGTATTTTCTTTAACAAATGCTTCAATTTTTTCTTCTGGCATTCCTAAATGATAAAGTAATTCTTGAGTAATTTCTTCACCTGTACAATCTTCAATTGGTTTTTTGATATAGTTCCCAGGTGTATTTGAAAGAAGACCATAAACCCAAGTTACTGTTTCTTGGTCATTTTGTTCTTTAAAATGAGGTTGGCGGTGAGTTGTAAATGAAAGGAGCCAATTTGAATCTTTAACAGTAATAATTCCGCCTGTGACAACTTTTCCTGAACGCAATTGACGATGTGTTAATTTTTCAAAATAAGGTTGAATCTTTAAATTTTTCCAAGTGACAGTTGCTGATACAACCCAAGCTTCTTTTGGAATGTCCTTACAAAAAACATCTGGATGTCCAAATTCTTCTGATTGTTTAGCTAAATTTTGCCAAAGTTTCCAAGAGCCACCAAGTTCACTAGTTTTCGGAGCAGCTTGTGTTGGTGAACCTTGAGTTGAACTTTCTGTAATTGAACCATTTGTGACAAAAACTAAGTCATTTTCTGTCAGTTCTTTTATTTTTTTGTCAGCAAATACAATAGCTTTTGCTACCTTTTTGCCATTTGAAAAGTCAACTTCAACATTTTCAACCTGTGCTCCATATTTAAAATCAACTCCATAATCTTTTAAGTATGAAATTAATGGTTTTACTAGCGATTCATATTGATTATATTTTGTAAATTTTAGGGCAGAAAAATCAGGTAACCCCTCAATATGGTGGATGAAACGCATAATGTAACGACGCATTTCAATAGCTGAATGCCATTTTTCAAAAGCAAACATTGAACACCAATAAAGCCAAAAATTTGATTCGAAGAACTCATCAGTAAAGCAATCTTCTATTGTTTTACCTACAAGTAGTTCTTCTTTAGTCATGAATAATTTGATTATTTCTTCTTGAGCTTTTGGACTTAGGGTAAATTTTCCATCATCATCAACCCGTTCACCACGATTATGGATAATACGACAGTTAGATGAATTTGGGTCATCCCGGTCAATTCGATAAAATTCATCTAAAACAGATGCATTGTCCACTTCTAATGACGGAATTGTTCGGAATAAATCCCAAAGACATTCAAAATGGTTTTCCATTTCACGTCCACCACGAACAACGAAACCATCATGTGGAATAAAGGAACCGTCAAGAGAACCTCCTGACAATGGTAACTCTTCTAAAATATGAATACGGTCCCCTGACATTTGACCGTCACGAATTAAAAATACTGCTGTTGCAAGCCCTGCAAGGCCTGCCCCAATAATATAAGCTGATTTTTGATCAACATTTTCTGGTTTTCTTGGGTGAACGAAAGCTTCATAATTTCCATTTGTATAACGCATAATAATTAACCTCCTCTAATCTAAACAACATCAGTTTGACTAAATTTTTTAGTCTCTTTACTTCTAATTCTCCTCCAATCTCTTACTAATTTCATCATAGTACAAGAAGAAAATGATTGCAAGAATCTGAAATAGTTTTTAGACAACATGTCTATTTTGTCCAATTTTTATAAAAAAAAGCACTGAAAAAAGAATCAGTGCTTTTATAAATTATTATTTGCTTTCTTCAAAGTCACCATCAAATGTATTATCATCTTTTGGAGCTTCTTGAGCATCAGTTGCTTGTCCAGCTTCACCTTGAGCTGCATTTGCTTGTTCATAAAGTTTTACAGCGAGGTTTTGAGCGATTTCAGAAAGTGCTTCTGATTTAGCTTTGATATCATCAATATCTTCACCTTCAAGCGCTTTTTTGAGTTCTTCTTTAGCGTCTTCAGCTTTTTTAACTTCAGCTTCTTCTACTTTTCCTTCAAGGTCTTTCAAAGTTTTTTCAGTTTGGAAAACTAAAGCATCAGCTTCATTACGTGTATCAACTTCTTCTTTACGTTTTGCATCAGCGTCAGCATTTGCTTCAGCATCTTTCATCATTTTATCAATTTCTTCATCAGAAAGACCTGAGTTTGATTTGATAACGATTGTTTGTTCTTTTTGTGTACCAAGGTCTTTAGCTTTAACAGAAACAATACCATTTTTATCAATATCAAATGTTACTTCGATTTGTGGAATACCACGTGGTGCTGCAGGGATATCTGTTAATTGGAAACGACCCAAAGTTTTGTTATCAGCTGCCATTGGACGTTCACCTTGAAGGACATGAATATCTACAGCGGGTTGATTATCAGCAGCAGTTGAGAAGACTTGTGATTTAGAAGTTGGGATAGTTGTGTTACGGTCAATCAATTTTGTGAAGACACCACCCATTGTTTCAATACCAAGTGAAAGTGGAGTAACGTCAAGGAGAACAACATCTTTAACGTCACCAGTAATCACACCACCTTGAATTGCTGCACCCATAGCAACAACTTCATCAGGGTTTACTGATTTATTTGGTTCTTTGTTTGTTTCGTGACGAACAAGTTCAACAACAGCAGGGATACGAGTTGAACCACCAACCAAGAGAACTTCGTCAATATCAGAAGTTGACAAGCCAGCATCAGAAAGGGCTTGGCGAACTGGTTGACGTGTCGCTTCAACAAGATCATGTGTCAATTCATCAAATTTAGCACGAGTCAAAGCCATTTCCAAGTGAAGAGGGCCAGCAGCACCGGCTGTGATGAACGGCAAGCTGATTTGAGTAGTTGTTACACCTGAAAGGTCTTTTTTCGCTTTTTCAGCAGCATCTTTCAAACGTTGCAAAGCCATTTTATCTTGGGCAAGGTCAATTCCGTTTTCTTTCTTGAATTCGGCAACCATCCAGTCAATGATTTTTTGGTCAAAATCATCACCACCGAGCTTGTTGTTACCAGCAGTTGCAAGAACATCAAAGACACCATCACCAAGTTCAAGAATTGAAACGTCGAATGTACCACCACCAAGGTCAAATACAAGAATCTTTTCATCTTTATCTGTTTTATCAAGACCATATGCAAGAGCTGCTGCTGTTGGTTCGTTAACGATACGTTCTACTTCAAGACCAGCAATTTTACCAGCATCTTTAGTTGCTTGACGTTGAGCGTCATTGAAGTATGCAGGTACAGTGATAACTGCTTTTTCTACTTTTTCTCCAAGATAAGCTTCTGCTGTAGCTTTCAAGTTTTGAAGAATCATTGCTGAAATTTCTTGTGGTGTATATTCTTTACCATTTGCAGAAACTTTTTCAGATGTTCCCATTTTTGATTTAATAGAAATAATTGTTTCTGGGTTAGTTACCGCTTGACGTTTTGCAGCGTCACCGACAATGATTTCACCATTTTTGAAAGCTACAACTGAAGGTGTTGTACGATTTCCTTCTGGATTTGGAATAATTTTTGATTCAGTTCCTTCAAGAACTGCTACTGCTGAGTTTGTTGTACCAAGGTCAATACCGATAATTTTAGACATATTATTAAATCTCCTTTATTTCTTATTACTTATGAATAGTTTAAAGACTTTGCGGTCAATTTATTTTTTAATTTACTGTGCTACGACAACCATTGCTGGACGAAGTAAACGTTCGTGAAGTTGGTAACCTTTTTGGAAAACTTGCACGATGCTGTCAGCTGGATGTTCATCATCAGCTGGGACAGTTTGAACAGCCATGTGAAGATTATGGTCGAAACTGTCATAAGAAACTTCTTCAACGCCTTCTTCTTTAAGTGCTGAAATCAAGCTTTCTTGGACCATTTCAAGGCCTTTTTTAACATCATCCGTTAATCCTTCAACAGCAAGTGCACGTTCAAGATTATCTAGTGAAGATAAGATTTTTTTTGCTAAATCTTGTGAACGATATTTGATAAGTTGCAAACGTTCTTCATTTCCACGACGTTGTACGTTTTGCATTTCTGCAGAAACGCGAAGGAATTTATTTTCCCACTCAGTCGCTAACTTTTGTGCTTCATCAAGTTCATTGATTTCTTCTTCAACAATATCCTCAAGTGCTTCCTCTGTTAACTCCTCAGTCACTTCTTCATCAACTTTTTCATTTTTGATTTCTTCTTTAGTTTCTTCGGACATAGGCCCTCCTTTTTTAAATAACTTTTTTATCATTTACTAATTTCATAATGGTTACCATCAAGATAACGATAATAGTCACTCAGCTTCATAGTTAAAACTTTAGCAACTAAGTCAAGAACTGATAACGTCCTTTGATAATCCATTTCTACAGGTCCAACGACTGTTAGAGTACCAAAACCGCGATATGGGATAACAAATTTTTGCGAAATAATCGTTAAATTTTTCATGTATTTTTCGTCATTGTCAAATTTAACGGCACGCATTTCATCGTTATTAGTGATTTCGCGAATTTCATGAAGCATCCGTTCATCATCGCTAAAGAGTTTATATAATTCTGCAAGATTGTCAGTTGCATAATCAAAGATATTTTTACGCCCAGCGACGGTCAGCCGTTCTTTGAACAAATCATCAAAAATTGATTCAAAGAGTTGGAGAACTTCACTCGTAACTTTGAAATAACGCTGAACAATCTGTGGAATCTCTGTTCGTAAAGTATAGTGAATATCAATCACTTTTTTACCAACCAGACGTTCTTTAACTAGATTACTAAAGACTGCTAAATCAGCTTCGGTCATCGATTTTGGAAGAATAAATTGATTTGTTCTTACTTCACCAGTCCCTAATGTTATAACTGAAAGTACTGAATGACTATCCAGCATGACCATTTCAAATGAAACTAATTGTTGGTCACGTTGGGGAGCATTAAGAACAAAGCTTGTCAAACCAGTGAGTCCTGATAAACTTTTAGCTGCTGTTTTAAACAGGTCAGATAGGCGATAAAAATCACCATCAAAAGCTTTCATCACTTTAAATAAGTCATTTTGACTAAATTCATCTAACTGGATGACATTTTCTACAAAATACTTATAACCTGAAACACTTGGAACACGTCCACTTGAGGTGTGTTCTTTTTGAATCAAGCCTAGTTTTTCCAAAACTTTCATGTCGTTTCGGATTGTAGCGCTAGAAGCTTGAATACTATCAAGGAGCGACTTTGAACCGATTGGCGTATGCTCTTTGGCATAAAGAGAAACAATCAAATTTAAAATTTGTCTTTGACGTTCTGTAATCATGACTACTCCTTTCTCCACAGATAAGAAGTTCGGCAAAACTTCTTTCGCAAGCTCAAAAATTTCTTGAGCCTTTGACTTCTGTTTAGTATCTACAAGCTTTTTTCTGTTTTAGCACTCTTCATCTCTAAGTGCTAACAAATTTATTATAACCCTTTGTTTATACCTTGTCAAGCAAAAAGACATAAAAATTAGCACTCTTTTTATTAGAGTGCTAATTTCATTTATAAAAGATTGGAATCTTTGGATGTTTGCCAAATATTCATGACTGTAATTACCATTACAGCAATGACAAAGAGGCTTTCATACTTTACTTCATGTTGAATGAAAAGTATGGCATAATCTATAATCAAAAGTGCCGAAATAATTTCTAAAAGTATAAAAGTAAAACGCCAAAATTTCAATAATAGAAAGATTAATAAAGCAAAAATCAATAAATAGATTAAACTTTGCCAACTCGTAATTGTTGACGAAATTTTAGTCGTTAATGTTTTTATATTTGTCGATAAGTTATTAAAAAATTGACTAAAGAAATTATTATGAACAAGGAGAACTTTAATCATTTCCGAGACACTGTAAATAAATAGAGCAACATTAACATAGAGTAGAAGTCTGGTTCGGTTTAGCATGATTTCATTTCCTTTATGCTGGTAATAGTTTTAGATATTCTTCTAAAGTAAGATTGTGTTCGGTCATATATTTAGCATTTTCTAAACCAACATATCTAAAATGCCAGTCTTCATAACCAATTCCTGTCTCTGCCTTTTTCCCTTCTGGAAAACGAAGAACAAATCCATATTTGGGAGCAATTGCTGCAACTTGTTTTGCATATTGACTCTCATTTAGGCTATCAATATTACTCATATCAATCGCTAATCCTGTTTGATGTTCTGAACTTCTTGGCGGCTGAGAATAAGTTTGTACATTTTTTATCGCTTCTTCTTCTGAAATTGGATTTCCACTAGAATTTACTGTTCCTTGACCATTCATTTCTGCTTGGACATAAGATTGATAAAGCCCTTCTTGATATGAGACTGACCGATAACCTGAGATTAAATGTTCAGCTGGTGATATTTGTTGGGCTGCTGCTAAAAATTGTTGAACCGCTGATGCTATCCTTTGATCAACTTGAATCCCATTTACGGTTGCCAGTGTTGGGTTCATTTCATCTTTAGGTGATTTTCGACTCACCAATACTAAATCCCAATCTGATTGTTTAGCGTCAGGTAAATCTTTTTTCTTTGCCGCCTCTTTAGAAGACGAAATACTTGTTTTTTTAGATGATTCGTTTGTTGAATTTGACTTATCATTGGTAAATAAAATAAATCCCAAAGCGCCAATGATCAAAAGAACAAGCACGGTTAAACTAAATGTTATTCTTTTTTTCATTTTTTAGCTAACTTTTCACTCCCTATTTCTCGATAAGACATGTCTCCGACTTTTCCAATGGTAAATTTTCCATCCTCAAAACTTAAATGAGTGACAGAACCATTATCAAGACCATGTGGACGAGGGAGTTCTGGGTGAGCGAGTTTTACAAAAGTTCCAATGGTCATTCCATGGCTGACAATAACAATATTTTTAGCCCCTTTTGCTTCAGATTCCTTGGCAATATCTGTAAAACCGTCCATGATACGTCCTGAAAGTTTTTCCCATGGTTCAGCCCAGCCAGCCGTATCAACTTCAAAAATCGCATTAGCAATTACTTCATCTGGAGGAAATTCGTCGGTATGATGATTTCCAGTTTCAGTAAATATTCTTGGTAGAACGCCATCAAAAAGTTCTCCGTCATAGCCACCATCAAATGAACCAAAACACCACTCACGGATTCTTTTATCATAAGTGTATGGAATTCCTTCATTATCAGAATTAGCCAAGATAAAACCCATTGTCTGGATTGTACGTCCAGAATCAGATGAATAAGCTCGGTCAAATTTAATACCTTTTTCTTTGAAGCCTAGACCAAGTTCAATAATTCCTTGTTCTCCTGCCGCAGTTAAAGGTGTATCAGACCAACCTTGCGCTCTACCAATTGTATTAAACATTGTCTTTCCATGTCGAACTAAATAAATATTTACCATTTCTACTCCCCTTTTTAATGATTCTAACAAAAAAATTACGATAGGATATTTCTATCTATATAGAAAATTACAGCCATTCCTGTTTAATTGTAAAGTAGGAACCTCTTATCTCACCTGCGAGTTTTGAACGTTGGCGTGCAAATTTGAATTTTCCCTCAAGTTCTTTGGGGATTTCCATACCCACTGACAACTTTATTCCAACTGCCCGTTTTGGTTTCTTGCCCGCTTGTCCAACTTTTTCATAGAGTAGATTTAAAACCATACCATCTTCGTAATAGAATTCAGGCCAATAGAGTTCATCATTTTCATAGATAGCAACTTCGAGTATTTTTGCTGAAAATTTTAAATTACGTTCTTCAAGTAAAATTTTCTCAAACAAAGCGACTTCGTCGGCTTTTTCATGAGCTGGATATGTGAAATACTCAAATTTATACTTATTCCAAAAATAACGTGCTTCATTAGCTCGTAAACCTGCTAAAGCATCAGCTACCGGCGAAGTTTCCAAGCCAACTGTTTCTACATCTTTAAAATTCACTTTGTAAGCCATAAAATAACCTCCGTATTTTTTCACTTCTTCTATTATATCATTTTTGGAAGCGCTCATCATTTTTTAGAAATATTTAGGAGCTGAATTTTAAAAGTATTTTTAGTTTTTAAATGAATGAATTGGTGCTGGAATTTGACCGCCACGAGCAATAAAATCTGCTGATGATGCTTTGTTTACTCTCATAACTGGTGCTACACCGAAAAGTCCACCAAATTCAATTTGTTCGCCTTCTTTGCCCATTGGAATAATCCGTACTGCTGTCGTTTTTTGATTAATGACCCCGATGGCGGCTTCGTCAGCAATCATTGCTGCAATGGTAGATGCCGGTGTTTCTTCAGGAATTGCAATCATATCCAAGCCAACTGAACAAACACAAGTCATGGCTTCTAATTTTTCAATATTCAATGCCCCAGAATTGACAGCGGCAATCATTCCTTCATCTTCTGAAACTGGGATAAAGGCGCCTGAAAGTCCACCAACACGTTCAGCTGCCATAACTCCGCCTTTTTTCACAGCGTCATTAAGCATGGCTAGGGCGGCTGTTGTTCCATGAGTCCCAACAGTTTCAAGTCCCATTTCTTCCAAAACGCGTGCAACCGAATCGCCAATTGCTGGTGTAGGTGCAAGTGATAAATCAACTATTCCAAATTCAACATTAAGTCTTTCTGAAGCCATTTGACCAACAAGTTGACCAATTCTTGTAATTTTAAAAGCTGTCTTTTTAATGGTTTCGGCTAAAATATCAAAAGATTCTCCGCGGACTTTTTCAAGAGCACGTTTAACTACACCAGGTCCTGAAACTCCGACGTTGATAATCGTATCTGCTTCCCCAACTCCATGAAAAGCTCCTGCCATAAATGGATTGTCTTCAACGGCATTAGCAAAGACAACAAGTTTGGCATTGAGCCATTTATCACCTTTAGACATGATTTTGATGGTTTCACCCATATCTCGAACTGCTGTCATATTAATACCTGTTTTAGTTGAACCAACATTTACCGAAGCACATACGCGCTCAGTTGCTGCTAGTGCTTTAGGCATTGATTTAATCAAAATTTCATCACCTTTTTGATAGCCTTTTTGCACAAGAGCAGAATAGCCACCAATAAAGTCAATGCCAATCTCTTTTGCTGCACGATCCATCGCAAGAGCAAGTGGTGTGTAATCATCAGCAGCTGTTGCTGCTCCAATAATTGCAATGGGTGTTACAGAAACACGTTTATTAACAATTTTAATACCGAGTTCATGTCCAATCTCGTTACCTACTTCAACAAGTTTTCCTGCTTTTTTGACAATTTTTTGATAGATTTTTTCAGCTGCTTTATCAATATCAGCATCGATACAATCAAGAAGACTGATTCCCATTGTTATTGTGCGAATGTCGAAATTTTGTTCTTCAATCATCGCAATTGTTTCTTTGATATTTTGAATATCCATTATTTAATTTCCTTAGTTTTGATTAAAATTTTACTGACAGAAATTTTTTTCGTGCTGTCAGTAAAAATACTTTTAAATAAAAGTCATTTATTGGCTAATTTTTTTCTGTCAGTAAATTATAATTTGTGCATGGCGTTAAAAATTGCTTCATTTTGAACATGAATATTGACACCCAAGGCTTCACCTTTTCTTGAAAGTTCTGCTTGAAAGGCTGAAAAATCACTATTTTGTGTTTCAACTACCATCATCATAGTAAAAGCTCCACTCATCAAGGTTTGTGAAATTTCAATGATATTTGCTTCAAGTTCTGCCAATGTTGCTGTGACTCCAGCAACAATCCCAATTTTATCTGCTCCTACTACTGTTACAACTGCGCGCATTTTGTTTCTCCATTCAAATTTTTATCCTATTATAACATTTTTATTTAAATTTTCAGTCAATTTTCTTGTCAGTAAAATAAACTTTTGCTGACAGCTCTGTCAGTCAAAATCATCCATGATTTATTGGCTAGTTTTTGCTATAATCAGCTTATCATGACTTTAAAAACTTTTTTTAATTTTACACGTATTCAAACCTTGCCCGCTGCATTATTATCACCGATTGCTGGCTGTCTTTTTGCCTTTTGGTACTTTGGAAGTTTTCATTTTTGGCCTACGCTTCTATTTTTTATTGGTTTAGCAAGCATTAATCTTTTTGTTTCGGCTTGGAATAATCTGATGGATTATCAAAAAGCACTTGATCCTGAGTATAAGAAATGGAATATTATCGTTGCTAAATCGATTAATCCTAAACTTGCTTTAAACATTTGTTTGGCACTTTTAGCGATTGATGTAGTCGTTGGACTAATTGTTCTTTTCTTAACTAATCTTGCGATTTTACCAATTGGTGGACTTTGTTTCTTAATTGCTATTTTCTATACTTATGGTCCTTTTGCTTTTTCTCGTTTTCCTTTGGGCGAAATTTTAGCGGGTCTTTGCGAAGGGTTCTTTGGTTTTTTCCTTGCTGTCTATATTAATTCTTATGATAAAGGCTATTTTTTCATTAATTTTGACAGGAATTGGTTCATGACATGGACTTGGGACTTTAAAATTCTTTTACCAATCCTTCTAGTCGGTCTAATGTGTTTTGTTCAAAATTTTAATATTATGTTTTCTGATAATATTTGCGATTTAGAACAGGACATTCGCAATGAGCGTTATACTTTACCTTATTATCTAAAGATTCCACTCAGTTTAAAAGTATTTACTGGACTATATTTATTTGCTGGACTTTGTATTTTAATTGCCGTTGCTTTGGGAATTTTACCAATTTGGTCATTATTAATGAGCATCATTGCCCTGAAAGTTATTCCTAATATTAAAAAGTTTAGAGCCAAACAAAGTAAATCAGAGACTTTCCACCTTCAAATTGACAATCTGATGTTATTTAATGCTTCTCTTGCCCTTACGTTGTTACTGGGAATTATTTTTAAGTAAAATAAAAAAGCGCTTAGCGCTTTTTTTACTTTTCCAAAGAGAAATCCATGACGACCGGCTGGTGGTCCGATGATTTGAACTGATTATCAATGGTTTGTATTTTTAAGTCTTTTATATTATTTGAAACAAGAAATCCGTCAATAATTCCAAATGTATTTTTTGGATTTTTCTTATCATAGGCATAATCAAGTGAACGAACAGTTGGGGCATTGGTTGGTGCGACCACTCGCATTCCTTTTGTCAAATTTTCCGTGGGAAATTCCTTCATCCATGTTAATTCTGGATGAGCTTTACCAGCTAGGGCATGGTTATAATCAGCCCCACAAATGACATAATCTCCTTTAGAAACATACTTTTTCATCTCATCAAATAAAGTCAATAATTGTTGTTTTTGAATTTTTTGGTCAGTGATAAATGCTGACAGATGTGTATTAAAGATGACGAATTTTTTATCTGAATTCTTAATTGGCAAAATACTGACAGAAAAAGCTCGGTCTAAATCAAAAAATTTATTAAAATTAGTTTCGATAGGCAACTTATATCTTGTTGAACTTTCAATTTCATATTTAGAATAAGTCATAATTCCAGATTTAGCTTTTCCAATTGGCTTGGTCACCGGATAAAAAAGATAGGCTGAATCGTAATTCTGTGTCAGAACACTGGTATAATCGGGAAGGCCAGCACGAACCATTTGAGGTTCATTTACTTGTTGGCTGCGATCGCCTTGCCAATCAATTTCTTGAATATTTCCAAAGTCTGGCTTCTCTTTATTAATAAGTCTGATATCTTCTTGAATTGCAGATTTGACAGCAGATTTACTATAAGCTCGCACATCATCCCCACCATCCATGAAAAAATTGAAAGAAGGAGGGTAAGAACCATAACCGATATTAAAAGTCATCATTTTATAGGTTTGCCCCAGCTCAACTTGCTGAGTTTGAGGATTTTTAATTGTCTGCTTCATATCATTAGGAAGGCGATGATATTGTGCATAAACATAGATGACATAAGACCCAATAATCAGAGCAAATACTAAAATAATGCTGACAAGGATTTTTCCAATTAACTTTAAGCGATTTTTCATATTATTCACTAAATAATTCTAGGAAAATTTACTGACAGCCACTCCTAAACAGTCTGTCAGTAAAATATTTATCCCAAACTTATTTACTTTCTTCAATCATTTTTAAAACTTCTTGTGTTGAGCGAACTCGTCCAAGGCGTGGGAAAATTCCCTCAACAATTCCTTGATGGAGTTGCCCATTAAAATCTGTCATTGCATCTTCAATAGCAATAACTTGATAACCATGCTGGAAAGCTTCACGGGCCGTAGTATCACAACCGATCGTTGTAGCAATTCCAGTCAAGAGAATTTCATCAATTCCACGACGACGTAATTGGACATCTAAATCCGTGCCGTAAAATGCGCCCCAGTTATGTTTAGCGACATGAATGACATTATTATATTCTTTATCATAAGCTTCAGGCATGACAAAATCAGCAAAATCTGCCGGAATTCGTCCTTGTGCAACAGCTGGATTGTCAGTTTTTGGTTTTAAAGTTTCGCCACCGTAGTTTTTGACGTGAACAAAAACAATTAAAGCGCCTGTATTTTTTAAACTTGTTACAAGTTCTTTATTTTTAGCTAAAACCTCTTGGGCAGAATAAGGAGCAAATCCCTCACGCCCTGCAATTCCTTTTTGTAGGTCAATAATAACCAAGGCTGTTTTTTCTAAATTCAAAGTTGTCATATTTTTTTCTCTCAAATTTTAGCCTCTTTTATGTGGCTTTTTTCTTCCGTCAGTAAATTTTTTGCCATTACCTTTTTTGTCAGTAAATTTGCCCTTAGCAGCTTTACTGTAAAATGGTTTCTTGGCTGATTTCTTTTTCTTTTTATCAAATTCAGATTTCTCGTCAGCTCTTCTGCCATTTTTTGATTTATTAGCAGATTTGTCAGTAGATTTTGGCGCTACTGATTTAACCTTAAGAGATTGATTTGATTTTTTGCGACCTTTATGATCAGGTTTTTTCTTCGCTTTCGCTGCTTTATCAATCAAATCTAATTCTGAAGGTAGATATTCAAAATCAATCTCCCCAGTCATTCTATCAGCTTTGACAACTTTTATTTTAATAGGCTGACCAATTTTAAAGGTAAGTCCACTTCGTTCGCCAATAAGCGCCAACATTCGTTCTTGATAATTAAAATAATCACCTTTAAGCGTTGAAATATGAACTAAACCTTCAATCGTATTTTCAAGTTCAATAAACATTCCAAAACGAGTAACTGAAGCAATAATCCCTTCAAACTCTTCACCCACATGTTCTTCCATGAATTCGGCTTTTTTCATTTTTTCAACTTCACGTTCAGCATCAACCGCTCGGCGTTCACGATGACTAGAATGTTCTGCAATTTCAGGAATTTTATCTTCCCATTTTTGTAAAATATTAGCTGGTGTTTTCCCCTCACCAATTTCACGAATCAATCGATGAACCAACAAATCGGGATATCGACGAATTGGTGAAGTAAAGTGCGTATAATTTTCCGCAGCTAAACCAAAGTGACCCTCATTGTTTTCTGAATAACGCGCTTGTTGCATACTCCGTAACAACATAGTTGACAAGACCATTTCGCCAGGCTGACCTTTAATTTTCTTCATGAAAGCTTGTAAAACCTTCTGATCAATGCCTTTTGAAGTTCCTTCAATCTGCATTCCAAAAGTTGCCGCAAAATCAATAAAACGTTGCAATCTATCAGCTTTTGGTTGTTCATGAATCCGATAGATAAAAGGCAGACCATACGCTTCAAAATGTGTCGCAACTGTTTCATTCGCTTCAAGCATGAATGATTCAATCATTCGCTCAGCAATGCCACGTGTTCGTTTTCTAATTTCAATTGGCAATCCTTTTTCATTGACAATGATTTTAGCTTCTACTGTATCAAAATCAATGGCCCCGCGTCTTTTACGCATGGCTTCTAAAATATGGTGAAGTTCAACCATTATTTTTACAGAATCTGCAATTTTAGCATATTTTTCAAGTGCTGCCTCATCTCCTGCAATCATTTGATTAACGGCATCATAAGTCATTCTTTCTGTCGTTTTAATAATTGATTGAGAAATTTGATAGTTGATCACTCGACCTTCAGGACTAATTTCCATGACACAAGACTGTGTTAGACGATTGATTCGAGGATTCAATGAACAAATTCCATTAGAGAGACGTTCGGGCAGCATTGGAACTACACGATCCGTCACATAAACAGATGTTCCACGTTCGTAAGCCTCTTTATCTAATGGAGAATTTTCAGTGACGTAGTGTGAAACGTCCGCAATATGTACTCCTAATTCATAGTTTCCATTTTCCAAACGTTTAGCATGCACAGCATCATCAAGGTCTTTTGCGTCTGCTCCATCAATTGTAAAAGTGATTTCATTACGATAATCGACTCGTCCCACAATTTCATTTTCTGGAACTTCTTCTGGAACAGCTTCAGCTTGGTCTAAAACTTCTTTTGGAAATTCAGAAACAATATCCATTGAAGCCAAAACTTCCAAAACGTCAATTCCTTGGTCATCTGCTTGACCAATAATTTCAGTGACTAATCCTTGCATTGTCTGTGGAAATTCCTTATCTGGATAATGAGTGATTTCAACACGAACAATCGCTTTATTTTCAGGAATTAAACCTTCATTTCCTAAATAAACACGATAAGGGATTTTTTTATTCCGAGATTTAACAAAACCAATCAGTCCTGTTTGCTCTTTTTCATCATCATTCAAAGCTACAAAAGTTCCAACAACCTGATGGACGTCATGGCGAATGATTTCGACAACATGCCCTTCAGCAGAAGTTCCTTTGAGCGCATTGGCATTTTTATCAATTTCAATAAAAACTTCGTCACCATCAAGGGCGAAAGCCGTTTGGCCTCTTGCGACAAAAACGTCTGGTTCTTCAGCATCAATGCTGACAAAACCAAAGCCAGCTGCATTGGCCCGGAAAATTCCGCTGATGACAACTTTTGCCTCTTCTTTTTCGGCTAGTTCAACTTTACCTTTTGCAGTAAAATTAAGCAAATGCTCGGCTTCTAGTGAAGCTAAAGTTTTGACAAATACTTTGTAATCTTTAGCCTTATTCATATGTAACGCAACTGACAATTCTTCTACTGACAGTGCTTTTTTTGAACTATTCTCAAGATAGTCCATGATTACTTCTCTAATACTCATTATATTCTCTCAATGAACTTTTTGACCACAAAAATTGGACAAAAAGCCCCTTTCTTTTTTTTATTTCAAATATTAACTTGATTTTTTAGCTAATATTTTAAGAGATTATCAGTGGTATTAATCATTTTATCAGACATTTTTGACTGATAGAATCAATTCTACCACTGACAATTTGGACAATTAAACATTTGACGCAATTAGAAAAACATTTATAAGAAAATAAAATACGGACTGTTTTCAGCCCGCAATTTTAACGTGTTGATAAAACAACAAGAGCAAATCCAATAACTAGCCATAAGCCAATCATGATTGCTGTAAAACGCTGCATCACTGCCTCAAAACCGCGCGCTTTACGACGTTCAAACAATTCACCTGTTCCACCCGAAAAAGCATCTGCTGCTCCATCTTGTTTTGAAGGTTGCATGAAAATCGCTACAATAATAAATGCTGAAACTACAAGCATTGCAACAAGCAAAATGTCATAAATTACTTTTTCCATAGTCTTATAAATTACTTAGGCGATAAACCTAATCTCCTTTTTCAAAATTGCGTTACTTACATTTTACCATATTTTCGATTAAAAGTCATTCCGAATCCTTTAATAAAAAATTACTGACGATTTTGTCAGTAATTTTTTATTTTAATCAAGTTCAGCTACAAATTTATAAGCTTCTTGAGCTGCTTGCGCTCCATCACCAATAGCTGTAGTGATTTGACGGAAATCTTTTTGACGAACATCACCTACGGCAAAAATACCAGGTAGACTTGTTCTCATATGGTCATCGGTAATAATCCAACCGGCTTCATCAGTAATTCCAAGATTACCAGCAAATTCAGCAACTGGGTCAAGTCCCACATAAATGAAGATTCCACCAAAAGCTTTTTCAGTTACTTCACCCGTTTTAACGTTTTTATAAACAACGGATTGAACTTTTTTGTCATCCCCTTTAATTTCCATAGGAACAGAATCCCAAATAAAGTTGATTTTTTCTTCTTTGAAAGCTCTTTGTTGGATAATTTCTTGTGCACGCAATTTATCACGGCGATGCATAATTGTTACGGATTGACCAAAACGAGTCAAGTAGAGAGCTTCTTCAACAGCAGAGTCACCACCACCAATAACTAAAATTTCTTGGTTTCTAAAGAAAGCACCATCACAAACGGCACAGTAGGAAACTCCGCGAGCTCCATATTCTTCCTCACCGGGAATTTCAAGCTTACGGTGATTAGCCCCTGTCGCAATAATGATTGATTTAGTGACAAACTCATCATCTTCTGTGATAATTTTTTTGTAATCCCCATGGTCTTCAATAGCCGTCACAAAACCATAAGCATTTTCTACACCTAAACCTTCCAATGGTTCAGCCATTTTCATTGAAAGTTCAGGACCCATGATTGTTTCATAGCCAGGATAATTTTCAATCTCAGCTGTGTTATTCATTTGACCACCAGGAACACCACGTTCTAAAAGCAAAGTTTTCATTTCAGAACGTGCAGTATACATCGCTGCAGTCATTCCCGCAGGGCCTGAACCAATGATGACAACATCATATTTCTTTTCTGTCATTTTTAATCCCTTTTCTAAGAGCTAAAGAACTCCCCTTAAATTCATAAACTCAAGCTAGCATTTCAGCAAACTTGAGCCCTTTTTTATTAGTTCTAAAAACTCTTTTTTCTAATATCTAAAATCTTATAGCACCATTTTACATTGTCAAATGATATTTTTCCATTAATTAGATTTATTTAAAGCATAAATAAAAATCAAAGTCCACGAATTCTTAGTATTACAAGTACTCCTAAAACAGCAAAACTCAGGATAGGCGTCGTTAAAATACCAACTAAAATTAAATCAAAAATTCGGTTTCTTCTTTCAGTCCACGGTTTTTTCGTATTTCGCACAAGGTAAGTGAAAGCATATAATCCACCTACCAATAAAACAAAGATAGCTGAAATTAATAGACCTTTTAAATAAAACTGTAAAATCATCATTTTAGTTATTAACCTCTAAATTCTTGACATGACGTGATAAAAACTCTCGTGTACGAGGATTTTTGGGTGAGTAGAAAACTTCTTGAGGAGTCCCCGCTTCAATGATTTTCCCTTGTTCAAGAAAAAGCACTTTTGTTGCTACATTATAAACAAAGTCCATTTCATGACTGACAAGAACCATTGTTTGTTTATTTTGAGCTGCATTTAAAATTACTTCTTGAACTTCACCAACTAATTCAGGGTCAAGGGCAGATGTCGGTTCATCTAAAAGTAAAAGTTTTGGTTGCATCGCTAAAGCACGAGCGATTCCAACCCTTTGTTTTTGACCACCTGATAAAAATTTTGGATAGTAATCTTTCCGGTCAGTTAGACCAACCTTATCTAATTCAGCTTCGGCAATCTCTTTTGCTTGCGCCTTAGATAATTTTTTAACCTGAATCAACCCTTCCATTACATTTTCAAGGGCAGTCCGACGTTCAAAAAGATTAAATTGTTGAAAAACCATTCCAGTCTTTCTGCGAAGTTCAAGTACTTCTTGCTTTGTGATTGTCGAATAATCAATCTTTAAGTCATCAATTTCAATTTGACCACTATCTGGTCTTTCAAGATCATTTAAAGCCCGGAGAAAGGTTGATTTACCAGCACCAGAAGCGCCAATAAGGGCAACAACATCTCCTTCTTCAATTTCCAAGCTAATGTCATTGAGAACTTGATTACCCGAAAATGTTTTACTTATATTTGTAATTTTAATCATTATCGTCCTCCTTAGGCTTGGTTAAATGGGTTCTTGCTCAATGAAATTTGTGCACGATTTTTACGTTTGTCATTTGGCATTCTTACGTCTAATTTACGCTCTAATCCACGAATTAAGAGTTCAAAAATAATACAAATTGGCCAGTAAACTAAAGCTAAGGCTAAATAAGTTTCAAATAAACGGAAGGTTGAGCCCCCAATAATTTGAGCACGAGCTGTCATTTCTACCACACCTGCAACGAAGGCAAGTGAAGTTGATTTCAAAAGTCCAATCAGAGCGTTTCCTAAAGGAGCCGTTGCAACGGTTGCTGCTTCAGGTAAAGTCACACGCATAAAAACTTGGAAGTTTGTCATTCCGAGTGATTTGGCTGCTTCGATTTGTCCTTTATCAACGGATTGAATTGCAGCACGAATTGTTTCCGAGTTATAAGCTCCTTCATTGAGTGCGAAAGCAACAATGACAAAAAGCATAGCTGGAATTGTATTGACATTAAAATTCGTTCCATAATTCATATTGATTGCTTTTAAAATCAACGGAATCCCCGTATATGAAAGGTATAATTGTACCAAAATAGGGGTTCCACGAATGAAACTAACAAACAAAGCACGCAATTGATTCAAAATTGGAATTTTATTAATACGAACCAAAGCAAGAATGAGTCCTAAAAGTAACCCAAAGACCATGGCAATTATTGTCATTTCAAGAGACGACGGAATCATTTTTATAATTGGTAAAAAGGCATCTACAAATGCTGACCAACTAAAAATCTTTGTGAAAAACATGGTCCAAAAGTCATGAAAATTATACTGACCTTTGATTAAGAGAAAGGGAAGAGCTGGCAAGATAATTAAAGCCAAAAGCAAGACAATCCCAAGAATTATTTTTTTATTTTTTTTCATATTTTTTATTTTTCTAATAGGGAAAACTCTGTCAGTAAAAAAGTGACAGAGTTTATTCGGATTTATTGAACTTATTATTTAATATTTTTACATTTACTTATAAGTTCGATTTTTTACCTGACCATCACTTCTACTATTATACAAAATTTTGGTCTTTTTTTCTCCTATTTTTTACGAACTGAACTGTCAGTAAATTTTGATTGGTCAAGAGACAAATATTTTACTGACAGCTCTTCGATTTTAGGTTAAATTTCTTGTCAGTAAAATTTACTTAAACATTTCTGCTTTTGGCACGAAATCCCCACCAAGATATTTCTTGGAAATTTTCGCCAAACTACCATCAGCCTGCATTTTTGCCAAAACTCCATTCACATCTTTTTGAAGTTTTTTACCTTGCGAATCTTTGCCAAAGAGGAAATATTCATAACCGTCATGTTCAGCATCACCAGTATCCATACTGATATCTTCAATTTTTAGATTGTCAAAACCTTGTTCTTTAACTGCAGACTCTAAAGAAATCTTATCATAAAGCATGAAATCAATTTTTCCTGATTCAACTTGCGTGAATCTTGTGTTAATTGAAGTAGAATCTGCTGAGTAACTAATTTTGATTTCTTTATCTGGATTGGCTTTGTTCCAATCTTGAATTGACTTTGTATAATTTGATGCTGGATTACCAATTGTCGATTTCCCAGCCAAATCTGCCAAAGTTTTGTAAGTCCCAGATTTCACAAGAACTGCATTGTTTGATTTTGAAAGTGGTGATGAGAAATAATATTTTTCAGCTCTACTTTTTTCCCAACCAAAATCATTAGCACCCATTTGGTAACGGCCAGAATCAATCCCTGGTGAAATCCCAGAAAAATCTGTCACTTGAAATTTCACTTTATACTGTGGCAATTTCTTGAAAACCGCACGAGCAACCTCAATATCGTAACCCGTTAAATTTCCTTGACTATCTGAATAAGTAAATGGCTTTGTTGCCCCATCTGTCGCAATCACAACAGATGTTGCTTTATCTGATGAATCTTTTGAACCTGATGAGCATGCAACCAAAGTTCCAGCAGCGATAAGTGAAAGAGCGGCAAATGTGACCTTTAGTGATGTTCTCATAAAAGTTCCCCTTTAAAAATTTGATAGACCTATCTTAACACGAACTTAAGACCTTTGCCATAAAAAAAACTTATAGCCAGATTTAGCTATAAGAATAACAAAAAAATAGCAATAAATGCTATTTCCTTCTATTATATTTAATACTCTAATGCAAAATCAGCCGACATATCAGTAACTGAACTGATTTTAACTGACTCACCAGGTTGTGGTGCATGAATCACTTGGCCATTTCCAAGATAAATTCCCACATGGTCTCCACCATAAAAGATAATCAAATCTCCAACTTTGGCTTGGTCAAGTCCGACTTTTTTTCCGCTTGCAATTTGGTCCCAAGTTGTACGACCAATTTCTTTACCTAAAACTTCTCTATAGACGTAACTTGTGAATCCTGAACAGTCAAAGCCAGCTGGTGTAGTTCCACCCCAAACATAGGGAACACCTAAATATTTTTTGGCTGTACTGACAAGTTTGTCAGCTCGTGACTGAACTTCTTTAGCCGCACTTTGTGTTTTTTCTACTTTTGAAACGGCACTGACAGTATCATTCATTGTTTTTGTTAAAACATCAAGTGAATTTGTTGCTGCTGACAAATCTGTCAGTGAACTTTGTGCCTTATTATCATCAAATACTGAATCTGCTTTTGCAGGATTCGCAATCAGGACAGCACTAAAACTTGTAAGAAGTGCTGCAGAAATAATTATTTTTTTCAACATTGTTAGCAAGTATAACACAAAAAAACCGCCTGACAAGCGGTTTTACAAGCTTTTAATTTTTTGTAAATTTGTTACCGAAAAAATTTACATTTAATCTTTACGTAACAAAACCACTTAAACTCATTTCTAAAATAATCCTGAGATTTTTCCATTATCAGTGACATCCATTTTTAAAGCTGCTGGATTTTTAGGAAGCCCGGGCATTGTCATCACATCCCCCAAAAGAGCAACGATAAATCCAGCTCCAATTTTTGGAAGTAGCTCACGAACTGTAACTTCAAAGCCTTCTGGCGCCGCTAAAAGATTTGGTTGGTCTGAAAATGAATATTGAGTTTTAGCCATGCATACTGGCAAATCATTCCAACCATTTTCTTCAATTTCTCTCATCTGACGCTTAGCCTTTGGTGAATAATTGACTTTGGAACCGCCATAAATTTCTGTCACAATTTTGTCAATTTTAGCTGTTAATGGCTCTTTTAGGTCATAAAGATAGCTAAAATCAGATTTTTCTTGTAACATTCCTGACAGTTTTTCGGCCAAATCTAAACCACCTTCCCCCCCCTTAGCAAAGACTTGGGTCAATGAAACTGGAACTCCCAATGCTTCTGTCAGCTCTTTTAATGCTGAAATTTCAGATTTAGTATCTGATGCAAACTCATTAATTGCCACAATTACTGGCAAACCGTAACTCTGCATATTTTTAATATGACGTTCTAAATTAGCAAAGCCCTTTTTAACGGCCTCTACGTTTTCCTTAGTCAATTCTTTTTTATCAAGGCCACCATGCATTTTAAGTGCACGAAGTGTAGCCACAATTACTACCGCATCAGGTTGTTTTCCGAGCTGACGAGTTTTGATATCTAAAAATTTCTCACCACCAAGGTCAGCTCCAAACCCAGCTTCTGTAATGACAATATCCGATAGTTTTAAGGCCGTTTTTGTTGCCAAAACAGAATTACAACCATGCGCAATATTGGCAAAAGGCCCACCGTGAATCAAAGCTGGCGTTCCCTCAATTGTCTGAACAAGGTTTGGTTTCAGTGCATCTTTCAGGAGCATCGCAATAGCCCCTTGAACCCCTAAATCACCAAGGGTTACGGGTTTACGGTCATAAGACTGAGCCAGAACAATTTTTCCTAAACGTTCTTTCAAATCGCTGATTGAAGTTGCCAAACATAAAACCGCCATAATTTCACTGGCTACTGTAATATCAAAACCATCTTCACGGGGCACACCATTTAAAGGGCCACCAAGTCCAACAGTGACATGACGAAGGGCACGGTCATTCAAATCAACAACACGTTTCCAAATGATTCTTCTTGGGTCGATATTTAACGGATTTCCTTGATGAAGCGAATTATCAAGAAATGCCGAAATAGCATTATTGGCAGTTGTAATCGCATGAATATCCCCTGTAAAATGAAGATTAATATCTTCCATTGGCAATACCTGTGCAAAACCACCACCAGCAGCTCCACCCTTAATTCCCATAACAGGCCCTAAAGAAGGTTCACGCAAGGCCACCATTACATTTTCACCTTGTCTTGCAAATGCATCAGCCAAACCGACAGTAACTGTCGATTTTCCTTCTCCAGCAGGTGTGGGATTAATTGATGTCACCAAAACAAGTTTTCCTTCAGACTGTTGGTCAAATTTATCTAAAACCTCTAAAGGAATTTTAGCTTTGTATTTACCATAAAGTTCGATATCATCAAATGATAGTCCAATCTTTTCAGCAATTTTGGTAATAGGTTGAATGTCAGCAGCTTGAGCAATTTCAATATCCGTTTTCATAATTCTCCTCTAAAGGCTTCTCATATTTGAGTTTAATTATACTAATTTTAATATTATTCTAACAAAAAATGAAGGAATTTTCCCTTAATAGTATTTCTTTTGGCAGGCTTAGCTAAAAATTGTTCGGAAATAAAAAAAACTAGCTTTCGCTAGCCTTTAGATTTTTTCAATTTTAACAGCTGTTCCATAAGCAGCGACAGAATCAATATTTTGGAAAGTTGATGAGTCAAAACGCATCGCAACAATTGCATTTGCTCCTTTGGCTTTAGCTTCCTCTCTCATACGATCAATCGAAGTTTCACGGGTTTCATGTTGAAGTTTTGTATAACCATTTATTTCGCCACCTACAACAGTTTTCATCTGTTGACCGGCACTTGAAAATAAATTTCTTGAACGCGTTGTTAATCCGAAAACTTCACCATATACTTCAGTAATTCGATAACCAGCCACTTCATTTGTAGTCACAATAAGTATTTCTTCCATTTTATTCCTCTTTTCATAAAGCATAATTTTAAAATAATTATAGCATGACTAAAAAAATAGTCAACAATTTTTATTTACTACTTTTAGTTTTGGTAAAGAACTTCAAATTCTTCGCAAAGAACTTCCATATTAGGACTATATACTTTTAAGTCACTCCAAAAGTCTTGATGCACTTTCCGCCAGTAGTCTAAACTTTGATCCCCTTCTCCTTCTTTAAAAGCATGCTCAGCGCTGACATCAAAAAAATTTCGCACATAAACTTTAGAAGTTGTAATAGCAGCTCTTGGTTGACCTTTTCCATCTAGTAAAATATCAAATTTTCCATCAACTGAAGGGAATGGTTCATCTTCACCATACTCAGCTACAGCGCTAGCCGTCGCACTTTTCTTTCCTTCTAATACTAAATCTAAAAGTTTATCAGCCAATTCTGGCTCAGTTATTGGACCATCAACCTCATTACAAAACGCCCAAGCCCACCTAAAATTTTCTCTTGCCAATCCTGCTTCTTTGATAAAATCTTCGTAAGTCATCTTTTCTCCTTTGTTTGAAGGAAAATTTAATTTCCTAGTTTATTCCATCATATCAAAATTTTTTAAGCACAGATGATTAAATGCATTTTTATTGATCATAAATAAAAAAGTCCTGTCATTAAGACAGAACTTTAACTAATTATTCAGAAATCAAAGTTTCCAAACCAACTTTCATCATATCTGTGAAAGTCAATTGACGCTCTTCAGAAGTTGTTGATTCTCCAGTCAAAATATGGTCAGAGATTGTCATAATTCCCAAAGTTTGAACTTTATATTTTGCCCCAAGGTAATAAAGGCCAGCAGCTTCCATTTCAACAGCCTTCACACCAAGTTTTCCAACTTTAACTGCATCTGGTCCACCGTAGAACAAATCAGAGCTGAGAATATTTCCAACGTGAGTTGTAATTCCAAGGTCTTTTGCAATATGATAAGCTTTATCAAGCAAATCAAAATCAGCAATTTGTGGGAAATCAAAATCAGGGAAATCATTACGGATAATCGCTGAAGTTGTCGCAGCTGCTTGTCCAATGACAAGGTCACGAATATGAACATCTTCATTTACAGAACCAGCAGTCCCAACACGAATTAATCTTTTTACACCGTATTCTGTAATTAATTCATTAGCATAGATTGAGATTGAAGGAATTCCCATTCCTGTTCCCATAACAGAAACACGATGGCCCTTGTAAGTTCCAGTAAAGCCAAGCATTCCGCGAACTTGGTTAAATTGCACAGCATCTTCAAGGAAGTTTTCTGCGATGAATTTTGCGCGAAGTGGATCTCCTGGTAAGAGAATTTTATCTGCGATTTCGCCTTTTTGAGCTTCGATATGTGGTGTTGGCATTTTTAATTTCCTTTTCTTTTAATATAATTATCAAATTTACTGACAGAGTTTCCATCAGTAAGTTAAGAACTTAATTTTTCCAGCGTTTCAAACCTTTGAGTTGCATTGGATAAAGCCTTTTGAAAAGCCATTTTTGCATTTTGGGCATTGAATTATTATCTAAACCTTTTCGCCCAATTTCGACCATTTCATCAAAAGTAAGTTCTGGTTGGACAAATCGTCCTTGCATATAGCAATAGATACAATAGTCTGTTGAAACTTCTCCATTTGCTTGCGTTCCCTTATAAGAATCATCAGCAATTGGCATTCCACAAGATTGACAAAATGCTTTCTTAGCCATTAATAAATATTTCTTTCTAAACTCTGTCAGTAAAATTTACTGACAGAAATTTTTTCCTATTAAACCAAAGCATCCAAGAATGATTCACCAGTTTGAGCCTTCTTAACAGAGAAGTTTTCGGCAACAGTTGCTGAAATATCAGCAAAATGTCCCACTGGTAAAACTTTAGGGTCTTTCAATGATTTAGAGAAAATCACGAGTGGAATATATTCACGAGTATGGTCAGTTCCTACGTATGAAGGGTCATTTCCGTGGTCAGCAGTAATCATCAACAAATCATCTTCTTTCATTGCATCAATGATTTCTGGCAAACGACCGTCAAAGTCTTCAATTGCTTTTCCGTAACCTTCAACATCGCGACGATGTCCATATTTAGCATCGAAGTCAACTAAGTTTGTGAAAGAAAATCCTTCAGTAAACTCAGCTTTTGTCATTGCTTTAAGCAGACGGTCAACCCCGTCCATATCGTTATGATTATGCCCCATATCATATTTCACACCTACTGTGTTGAAAATATCTGAAATTTTCCCAACTGAATAAGTATCAATTCCAGCCTTATAAAGTTTTTCCAAAACTGTTTCAGCAAATGGTGACAAAGCATAGTCACGACGTCCATCAGTCCGTTCAAAGTTTCCAGCTTCTCCAACATAAGGACGAGCGATGATACGGCCAATCATGATTCCAGACCCTTCAAGGGTAATTGAACGAACATATTCACAAATTTTATAAAGTTCTTCACGAGAAATGACATCTTCATGTGCCGCAATTTGCAAAACAGGGTCTGCTGAAGTATAAATAATCAACTCACCAGTTTCCAATTGACGAGGACCAAAATCTTCAATGACTGCTGTTCCAGAATAAGGTTTATTTGCTTCACGAATGATTTTACGGCCAGAAAATTCTTCAATTTTTTCAAGTAAATCCTCTGGATAACCTTCTGGATAAGTTGGGAAAGGCGTTTGAATATTCAAGCCCATAATTTCCCAGTGCCCAGTCATTGTATCCTTACCTTTTGAAATTTCTTCTAGTTTAGTGACATATGCTGCTGGTTTATCCGCTTTTGGAACCGTTTTGAGCGGACTTTCACGCGGGATATTTCCCCAACCCAATTTTTGAAGGTTAGGCACATCAAGCCCACGAATTTCTGAAATATGACCAATCGTGTCTGAGTTCACATCATTAATTGCTTCATGCGTTTCAACGTCATGATTAAAGAATTTGTCAGCATCTGGTGCAGCACCAATTCCGACAGAGTCCATTACAACAAGATGAATACGACCAAATTTTTTAGGCATTATATCTCTCCATTTCTGCTGCTATATCAATAGCAAAACTAACTAATTCTATTATACATAAACTCTTCCAAAAAGGGCAGTCAAAGCTGTTAAAAAAATACAATTTTCTTTCTAAAATCTACTTTTTATGAGAAATAATTGTACTAAAAAAATCATTAGAAATTTTATCTAATGATTTTTTATTCTTTTATTTTAAACTTTCTTGAAATTGTATTTTCGCCAAATCAAGATTAGCTTGTGAAATTGTTGCCACTCCTGACTGTCCCTCCACTTTATCGCTATGGATATTGATTTTACTAATCCTTGTAGCCCCATGATAATTCACTACCAAAGCTTTGAAATTTCCAAAACTAAAACTCATTCTAAAAACTTGAGGAAAAGCAGCCAAAATTTGAGAAAAATGTCCGATAATAACCTGTGGATTTTTAAGCTTCGTCATTGTCGCCATCACAAGTTCTTGTTGTCTTGCAAAGAGTTTTTTACTATCTGACTCATTTAATAAAGTAAGATAAGCCTTTACCTCTGTTGAATTTTTTAAACTAATTGTCCCTTGAGGAAAATTGTAACCTTGAGCATTAAAGGCCCTTGCATTTTGAAGTGAAAGTCCCCCGATTCCCTCAACCAATTTGCCAATCTCGTCAAAATCAATTTTTACAAACTTATTCGTTTTGACTTGCAATAGCTCTTCCATTTCTTTAATGACCGCTGCTGCTCCTCCAGAATTATAAAGAGTTCCTAAAGATTGATGATTTGGAAGTAAAGCACTTGTTGAAATATTGATAACTGTTGTTTGTTGCAAGCGAGGATTCGTTGTTGCCATATCCGCCGAAACTAAAACTTCTTTTCCCTTAATTTCGCTTATTCCAAGGACAGCTGTCGTAAAAGCTTCTTTGTTTTTTAGTGAAACGCTCGTCATTTCGGTCGGAGGACTAACATAAGCTTTATTTATCGCTGACTTCAAATCAAAATAAACTTTACCACCAACTGCCCCTAAAAGTATTATCAATACAAAAAGCACAATGAGGAAAATTCGTAAAAATTTTCTTTTTTTCTTTTTATGACCTCTTTTAAATGGTTCATCATAAGACGTTTCTGATTTTGTCATCCTTTTCTCCTTTCCAATCACTAAAAACTGCCCATAATTGATTCAATCAAATCTAAGACCCGTTCAGTTGATTTTCCGTCATTAAATTTATACATTTTGTCAGTAAATTTTTTTCGTTTCAGACTATTATCAGCAACGTTTTTACTGACAGCTTTGATTGCCTCAACTAACTCCTCCTCATTTTTACTGACAGGACCAGGAAACTCCGCTTGGTAATCAAAAGTAAAACCAGGTTTACGTGAATAATTAATCAAATCAGGACTGTAAGCAATAATTGGCTTGTCAAAAACCATCCAATCAATCGCAATCGCCGAATAATCCGTCACCAAAATATCCGTAATGCAAAAGAGTGACGAAATCAACTCATCCTGAATAAATAAAACTCGTTCATTATTTTCATATTTTGAATCTGAAATCAATGGATGACTTTTATAAATAATTAAGTAATCTTCCCCGAGTTTTTGATGAACTTTTTCCAAATCAATCATAGCTTCTCGAAAATGCGTACTAATTCTTCCTCTAAAAGTTGGGGCGTAAGTTATAATCTTTTTATTTTTCAGAATCGGATATTTCGCTGAGAGTCTTTGTTTTGTTTCTTCTACAAAAATTGAATCAAAAATTTTATCATTATTAGGAATACCAGTCACCATCACTTGTGACTCCAAAAGATTAAAAGCACGCGCAAAAATCGGTTTTAAAAAATCTGAATTGACTATTGTATAATCATAATTTTTCACCTTATAATCTCGCTCCACATCATTCCCAAATTTTTTCAAAGCACCAGTTGCATGCCAAAGTTGCAAAACCTTAACCCTCTTGCGATGCGGAAATTTGGAAACTACGAAATTATTGTAATCAATAATCACTAAATGTGAACTTTGAATTAAAAATAATTGACGAATACAAGCATAACCATATTTTATATTTCCCCAAAAAGAAGAATCAAATTTAAAGAGAACAGTTCTTAATTCATATTTTTTTCCCTCAGATAGCCGCTCATAAATCAACTTAAAATCCTTTGATAAATTATCATGTTCTAATGAAATAAAAGTAATTCGATTTCTCCTAACCTCAGGAATCAAGGAAAAAGGATAAAAAATACCAAGAATAATTGTTAAAATAATTGATTTAGTTTTCATTAAAAATCCTCTTAACAACTTTAGAACAAGCTTTTCCATCATTCCATAAGTTAAATTTTTGATTAAACTTTCTCAAGCGTTCATAATCAAAATCCTCATTATTAATTTTCACTAATAAATCATCTTCCCTTGTAATGACATCATTAGGTAAGTCATTTGGAATATTTAAATAAAATCCTCTTAATTCTTGCTCATATTCTTCAAAATCATACATATAAAAATAGATTGGTCGATATAAATTAGCATAATCAAAAAACACAGAAGAATAATCCGTAATTAAAGAATCACTCATCAAATAAGCATCATTAATATCCGCATTTGCCTCCATCAAATAAACAAAATCAGTCAAATCCTTCGGAACCTGATAAATATTTGAAATTAAGTAATGAGGTTTAAATAATATTATTGTATTCTGACCTAAAATTTTCTTCCATTTATGAAAATCAACCACCATCTCGAATTGATAACCCCTTATTCCAAATCTATTATCTCGCCAAGTAGGAGCATATAAAATAATTTTCTTATCCAAAGGTAAACCATAAGCTTTTTTCAATTTTAAAATTTCCTCAGGATTAAAATTTACCAAATAATCAACTCGAGGGTAACCCATTTCTAATATTTGTTCTTCCTTTATCTTAAAAGCAGTCGCAAATGCTTGACTAGAAAATTCACTTGGAGAAATTAAATAATCCCAATGTCGAGCATCATCATCATAACTTTTCAGCATTTGTTGATAAGATAAACGACTCCGATAATAAGCCTTACCATTGTCAAAAATATCATGTCCCAAACGCTTTAGTGGGGTTCCATGCCAAGTTTGTAAATAAATTTGTTTCCTCCTTTTATAATAATAAGGAGCCATTTTGGAATTAAAGACCCAATATTTTGATTTTGAAAGCAAATAATAATAGGCCAAAGAATTAAACTTAACGACTCTGGCGCCTACAATCTTTTGTTTACTTTTAAAAGCCCAAACAAATTGAAAATCAGCAAATGCTCCATTCTCTATCAAATATTCAAAAAGATAGCGTGGATTATCCGAATAAGCTTTCCCATTAAAAGATGAAAAAATAATTAGCTTATCATCCACTTTCACAATTTTAGCTAAAAGAAAAAGTAAAATAGAAAGGAACTTTCTAAATAATATTAATCTGATTTTCAATACTAAACTAATCATTTTTTCTCCTTTCTTTTCACATGATTTTCTTTCGAATAATTACTCTTAATTCTTTCATCGATAGATTTGTTGAGAAAGAACCTGATATCTCTTCAATCATTCTTGATAATTTATTCAAGTCTTTCTCTTTACCGACTATTTTTAAAAATTGGTTAATTTCTGTATCTATTGAAGTTCCAAAAAGTTTAAGACAATTAAGATAAGCAGTTGTTGAAATTATGACTAGGTTTGCTTCTCTAGGTAAAGCTGTAAATTTAGTAAACTTATTTTTATCAAATTTAAAAACATCTTCATCCATTTTCAAAAATAAATCTTCACCCTTTTTTGATTTAGGATAATCAACTTTCGGTTTTTTCATTATTTTTTCAAATTGCCGGAATATTTTAAGTAAGTTTAGTGGACTCAATAAAAAACCAAGCTTAGAAAAAATGAGAGTTATATCATTCATTAAATTTATACTAGTGTTCACTTTCCTTTTCTTTTGAGAGGCCTACATCATCGCTTGAATAAAGTCTCCCAATCTCTTGCTTAATATTTGAAGAAGAAACTTTTCCTCGAGGAAAATACATAATTTTTAAATTAGGGAATTCTTCTTTAAGAAAATCAAATTTTCCTTTCCAATCATCCCCCATGGCAAAAATATCAACATCGAACATATCAATATAAAGACTTTTATCATTCCAAGACTGCTCTGGTACAACCAAATCCACATAACGAATAGATTCTAAAACATATTTTCTCGTATCATATTCTTGAAAAGATTTCTTTCCTTTGGCAGCATTAAATTCATCTGTTGATAGCATTACAATTAACTTACTTCCAAGATTTTTAGCATTTCTTAGCATATTAACATGACTCTCATGCAAGATATCAAATGTTCCAGCAACTAAAATTACTTTTTCTTTATCCATTTAAAGTTCTCTTTTTTTATATTTACTTTTTCAGTGTTAATGATAAATTTCGATATCGAAAATGTCCCGCTCCCACCATATGTGGGCCTAATTCCAAATATCTACCTTTACAATATAATTCAATTTTTATATGCTTCCACTTCCCTGAACTAAGATTTTCTAACTTTGAAGAATAAATCTTAACTTCTTGAAGTTCTCTACTCACCTTATCATCATAAGTCCAAACATAGAAAAAGGCATCATTTAAATGAAGGCTAAATAAGTTTTCAACCCAAACCTCCACCGAAATTTCTAATTTTTGAGCTTTTTGATCACTATTTGAAATCTGAATAGGAGAACTATGTAAAATAGAAAATCCATCCATACTTGTTCTTTCGATTTCTAATATGCCATTTTCTACAAAATATTCATTAGAATCATCTCGCCAATACTTCTTCCCCTCACTAAAACTTGCATTTCTGATTAGATTGTACTTGAGAGAAGCTTCTGAAATTTCAGTTTCCTCTTTTCTTAGATATTGAGAAATTTCTGTTGAATCATGGATTACTGGAAGTCCCTTTTTGTGTGCATATTCATTAAACCTCTGCCAAACTTGACTCATATTGCTGTTAAACCCTATCTCTTTGAAAAATTCAATGCTATTAATCAAAATAACTGTATTTGGTAAATATTTTTGAACAAATTCAATAAAAAGATTAAAAGCCTTACACCAAAGCGAAGAATAGTTGATAAATTCTTGAACCGAATGATTGGAATTCAAAATCCTTTTTATTTTAATATGAGAAAAAGAATAAACTTCTGCCATATTTTCAGAGGAACTTGTCAAGAAACTTTGGTCTTGTGTCTCCACCACCCCATGAAAGACATCACTATAAAAATCCAATAATAATAGGTCTGGCTGCGCAACAATTAAACTGCTTAAAGTTTCTTTGTCTAATTCATCCAATATTTGTTCAGCTTTTTCAAAGCTTATTTCCTTATCTATTTGATTAAAATTGTAATCAACTGCTTTTGCCATAAGTGAAATAAGTGAAAGATTTTTTCGATAAAGTACAACTTCAAAATTAGATTTACTTTTATCAAAAAGTTCTCTTGATAAGTCTGAACCAATAATCGCCACTCGATTTTTCATGCTCTATCCCTTTCTAACTCAACTCAATTCATTTATTTTTCTTAAATATATTTTCTAATGAGTTTTTAGTTTCACTATTTATCGGCTCTCTAATGAGTTTAGAAAATACCTCTACAAAATTTGAAAAAGTAAATGAACGATACCTTGTTTCTAAAAATTTAGGATGTTTTTTGGCAAATAAGGCAACTAACCTTGTCCATTCCTCAATATATTCAAAGACCGATTCTTTCAAATTAAGTGAACTATCCCAAGGAAGTTTAATACCATCATCTTTCAAATATTCCTCCCATTGCACCGTTGGCAGCAACAAATAGCAAGAAAGAAAGTGAGTATGCGGAAGGAAATTCATAGATATATCCACCCAAACAGATTTTGCTCGCCTAGCCTGATTCATCCAAAATTGAATAGCAAAACCTTCTGAAAAACGATTCAGTACTGTGATTTTCACATGATCATGGCTAAATAAAATAAGATGCCCAGCAGTACCGTAAACACAAGCAACTTCTTTTGCTCCTGCCATAATTGCCACTTGCTCTCTAATTGAGTACTTTTCTGGCGAGATGATTTCATAGCCTTGAGAACGATAAAAGGCTTCAAAATAATCCTCATTTACCGTGATTCCATCAGAAAAATTCTTAGGTAGCGCTGTCCTTGTCAGATAGACCTTGTCAAACGTCTTTGGTTCAACACTATCACGGATTGCATCATAAATTTTCATCGCTTTATCTTTGAAGCCATCATAAGCAATCGTTGACTGTTCTGGAATGATAACTTCACTAAAACACGTTGGTTCCTTAATTAAAGTGATTTGTTCTTTTTTCAAACCTAACATCATTAAGAAATCAAGATATTTAATTTCATCATTCGGAGCGATAAAAGCATATTTGATATTTGGATCAGGATTTTCTAAAAACCACCACAACCTTCCGAGCGACTCTGTAAGAAAATGTCCAAAATGTGGATGAGCCACGCCACAGTAAACGACTTTTTCTTCTATAATTTTTGGTTTATCTGATAAATTGTACCCCTTATCCACTTGACCAGTTTCATCAGATTCCCTTCTAGTCCTGATGTGATCTGCAATAAAATTTCCTAAATTATCCGTGACACCACCAGACCAAGCAGAAAAATTAGCCTCTGATTTTATCGGTAAAATGACACCATTTTCTAAAACTTGAACTTTAGTTTCACCTTGGATAAACCAATCGTGAGTACTTCTTCCCGCCCAACTTTCATAATTATCAGCAAAAACCTTACAGCTTGTTAATTCATAACTCATCTTATCTCCTTATCTCGAAGTTTTAAATAATTTTATTCTTATTCGGTATGGGAAGTCTCAAAATTTCCTCATAGACTCGTTCGGAATTATTTTTATCTGTATATTTAAAGAAACTATCAACCCTTTTCACATATTCTTCTTCCATTAAGCAATCATTATCAATATAATTTTGAACTTTATTAATAACCGATTCTATAGAAAGACAAATCTCACCAAAACCATCGCTTTCATATGAAAAATATTCTGGGTTTTCCTCAGCTTCCTCTTTTATAGAATGATAATAAATAATAGGTTTTTTCAAATAGGCAAAATCCACGACAGCAGAGGAGTAATCCGTAATTAGAATTGCTGATTTTTCGTAAATTTCATTATAAGAAAGCTCTGTACTTACAATCTCTATTTCTTCTGGAATATCAAAATCCTCTATTTGTACAAAGAACTTTGGATGGGCCTTGAAAATAAAGCGATAATTATTTTTTCTAAGTAATTCAAGTAACTTTTCATCATTTAAAAATTCATTGATTGATTTAAAGAAATCAGACTCCCTAAAATGTTTGTCATAAGACCCGTCATCCTTGGAATATTGAATTCGCCAAGTAGGTAAAAAAGTTATCATACTTTCTGAATTATTTTTTAACAAGTCAAATCTTGGTAAACCTGTCAATCGAACTTGCTTTTCTTTAAATCCAGTATTTTCTGAACGCATTAGCTCATACTCTTTTTCTGTAGAAGTGACCATAAAATCAAAGTTTTTACTCGAACTATTTAAATACCAATCTGAAAATGAAGTCTTTCTGATGATTCCATGTTGCAAGAAGACTTCTTGAGCATTTGAAAGTGCCTGAACAATCAATTTAAATTCATATTTAGGAATATTAGTGTCAATATTTACCCATTCCCAAAAAGTTGTTGATGAAATAACTTTTTCAGCAAACATCAATAAAAATTTATATTCAAAAGAACCATAAATGATGATATTAGCACTTACTCCTTCAAAATTATGATAATAAGTTTCATCAGGAATAATCATAAATTTTTCAATACCGTCTTCTCTATTCGCACAATATCTAAATAAAGCCTCTGCGTTATCACCAATTGTTGTTGGACGGTCTATAAAAAGCCAAATTCTTTTGTTTCGATAACTTTCAAAATAGTCAACATAACGTTCAAATAAAAAATCATCTTTATAGTTTTTCTTTCGACTAAGGACGGTAGTGTTTAAACTATGTTTGGTCAATTTTTCAACTACAAGCGCGTGACTGGACCATGATTTTTTAATGATAGCTTCTTCTCCAATAAAGAAATCATTCTTCCAATAAAATCTTGAGTTCCAACCATGTACTATATGAGCAGCCGCATACTTATCTTGATACTTAAAATAAAACTCAATACTTTGAAGTTCCTGATTAAGCATCCCAGCCAAATTAATATTAAATTCAAAATCAACAGCTGGAAATATTTCTCGTCCTAAATAATATTTCAAGTCATCATGTTTAGATTTATTGAGAACTCCTTCAATGAACTCTCCTCTATATTTAGCAACTAATTTCACTTCATTAATCATTGGTCGAACATAAAAACCTCTAATTTGTAGTTGCTTTTCTCTTTGATTTATCCAATTAATTTGTGTATTCCCATCAAGATTTTCAATCACTTCATCAGCAATCTGAAAACGTGGTTCTATCTCATTAACCACATTTCTCAAATATATCCGTCCATATTTTAAAGACTTAAAATAAATTTGATACCAATAAGGAATATATTTTTGTTCAAGCAAATCATCATCGACTTGTTGCAAAATATATCTAATATTTTCTAAGGCTACATCTAAATCAAAATTATTTTCATTATTGCTTGGCACATTTGATTTAAACCAGTGTAAATCATATAAGCGACTAACTTGATTTTCTCGAGGAACTTGCCCTAATTTCTGCACAAATTCTTCAAATTCTTGCTTATAATAAGAGATTCGATCATAAAAATCAGAATTATTCTCTGCATTATCAATGGTACTTGATTCATCTAATCTTTTACGAAGATAGTAATAAAGATTATCATTATACCAGCCTACAATATGTTTTTTATTAATGATTTTCAAAATAAAATCAGCATCTTCAGAGATGGTCATCTCCTCATTAAATCGCACCACTTCCAAAGCTTGAGAGACAAATAATCCAGAATTAACGTGTGAAAAGAAAGCAAAAGACTTGCTCATATCAAGAATTCCACTTTTCCCTCTATCCACAGCACTGTAAGAATAATGAAGTCCTTCTTGTTTTTCAAATGTACGAATTGGAATAAATACCGCATCAGGAATAACTTGTTCGTCCAGTATTTCGGATTCTTCATCCTTTTTTTCATACTGTTTAAAAAAATCAATCAAAGTTTCCAAATGATTCGGATCATATTTATCATCCCCATCAATAAAACAAGTATAGGGTGCTGAAAAATTTTCAAAACAAAAATCTAGACCCGCATTTCGTGCAGCAGATACTCCCTGATTTTCTTGAGTAATGACAACAATGCTTGGATACAAAAAACGTAAACTCTCTATCACTTCTTGCGAGTTATCAGTGCTTCCATCATTTATAATCACTAAATTGATATTATCAAAACCAATCGTTTGGTGAGTAATACTATCAACAGCATCCACTAAATATCGTCCAACATTGTAAACTGGAATAATGCAATTGACTATTTTTTTATTCATTGTTTTCCTTCTATCATTTATAACTTTAAAATTATCTATCTTCACAAAATATTTTAATTGACCGTATAATTATTGAATTATTTCTAGCAACTGCTTCCGCGTTTAAGCCTAAAAATTCAAAAGAATAGTCTGCAGTAAATTTGCTCTTCCATACAACTTCACCATTCTCATTTGTTCTTTTTAAATCAATATTTTTATATTTATTTTCTGAATGAATAAATAAGCTATTTTCTAACGATAAGGTAGATTCATCAGTTATTATTTCAATAGTATATTTTTTATTGAAAATCATTCTTGACTTAATCATAAAATTCAACCAGATATTATCCTTACCCAGAAGCTTTGAATTTCTAATGACTTCTATTCCGTAATCTTTAAAGTGCATTGTAAAATAGGGCGAAGTCCAAGGTAACAGAACATCCCAATCATCAACATTAAATAAAATAAGACTTTTTTCAATACTTATATCTTCCTCATAAAGAAATTGATTAATTAAAGAAAGTTGAAAAGGTACAGTCTTCCCAATAAGTGCTGCATGACTTGTAAATGGATCTACCACATGAGGAATAGTTAAGTTCAAATTTAAGAGATTTATTTTTGAAAGATTTAATTGTTTCACAAAAGGGTAAGTAATAAACGCAGTATCTGAACAGAGAATTTTTATCTTTTCGGGACTTAAAGTTGTTTTCTCTAAAAGCCTATTAATTTTTGGTGCAAAATTATAATCAACAAGGTCAAACATATGTTGAACATCCTTTACCTCAACCCAAGCTCTACGATCGATAACTGGATCGATTGCAACAACTTTATAGTTGCCTAACAAGCCATGATAAAGAGCTCCTGTCCCGCCTCTTGAATTTCCATACATTACTATATTTCCAGATGAAATATTATATTTATAAGCAGTATTTTGAATAAGTTGTTGAATGCTAGTTTCATAATTTAGAAAATTAATCGTATTTTGGTAATAAGAGCCTGAAATTAAGTTGCTATCCGCAATTCTTAAAATATAAGTGTTTTTAGCAATAGAACTTGCTAATGATTCCCAAGGTGAATTACCAAACATCCGAAGTTTGGCTTGTGTTGAAATCATTCGATCAGCAGGCATAAAAAATACAATCAGTTTGTTGGAAAGATATTGTTCATTTTCTATAGGAAGTTCAATATTATAATGAATATTTTTGTACTTCTCCATTCCCAAATCAATTTCAGTATTTTTTTGAACCGTATATTTATGATCACGGTAACCAACAATTGACTTGTTATTTAAAGCTAAATTTTTTAGGAACTCATAATATTTCCAATCCTCCAAAAAAGTATCCATCGACTTCAAATCTTTTTCAGCGTCCACTTCAAAGTATTCAGTCATTTATTTCCTCTTCCTAAAAAGTTATGATATGCCGCCTGCTTAATCCATTCATTTTCTAACGTTTTATAAGCTTCATCAAGATATTCCTTTTCAACTCTGCTCAAAAACTTTACACTCTCGAATTCATTTGCAAAAGTTGGTGACATGCCCGTTTCAATAAATGATATTTTTCGACATATAGTAATTGCCGTATTCCTTGTAAATTTAAACTCAATAGTATCTTCTGGTATAAGATTAATATCTCTAAAAAAAGGGTAAAAATTATAAAAGAGCTTTTTACTTACCCGAGTTGTTAATAAACTGTATCGATAATTTTTTATCTCTATCTCAATACCAAAAGCATAATCCTTATCTTTTCTGAGGCTTGATAATCCACTAAACTTAGCATTAATTTTACCTTCTTTTTCCTTAATCTTAGAAACAGATTCAACGGCATAGATTTTATCATCTGTTGAGGAATTGAGTTCAGTAATAAAAGGAACGACTTTTCCTTCTGCCTTCCATAACTCATTTGGCCACTCAAGACTCACTTTTATATCTATACTGGAGAACTCAGTACTGATGTCAGTAAGTTCAACATTAATTGGAAGCCTTCTATCAAAAGTATCCAAAATAATTTGTGGAACTATTTTAAAACCGATATTGCCAAAATCATTAATATAGATCACTTTATGTAGATCACCCTGCGAACCGATACCTAAATCATAATAACGAACTGCCCGTGGATATTGCTCATAGTTTCTTTTATAAAAACGCCAGACAACCCCATCTATTTTTGCAATTAGATAATAACGAATAAATGGTTCTATTTCATTATCTTTGACAAAAATTGTGATCACTTTCCCTGAAATTTCAAAGCTATTTTCTGCAACCTTAAAAGACGGGGTCAGTGAATTTTTTGACCAAAACAAGTCATCTATTTTCACAATATTTTCTAATTCAATTTGGAGTTTTGATTCAGATATTTTGACATCTTTAACATATAAAGTATCAAATATTTTTTTCATGACTTCCCCCTTCTTTGACGAATCGCTTGTAAAATCGTCATTTTTTTAATTTCCTTATCACCGATATTCTCTGAGAAAGCCACAAATTCTGGCTTCTCTGTAATATAAGTTCCATCATTGGTCAATAATCTCACTCTAAAGTGCTCATTAAAAACAAGAGATTTTACTACTATTCTGGTCCCTTTTAGATAATGCTTTTTCTTATTTTGTTTATTAAATATAGGTTCTATATATGAATAAATATTTTTTAGTGTAATAATCTCAACAGGTTCTTTAACAAGAATCAATGCTTCTTTATCAAAAACCAACTGGCCTGCAGATGTGTTCAATATCATCTCTTTTTCACCAGTAAACCAAATGTGAGTTACTGTAACAAGATAACCCTTGCTAAGAAATTGCTGACGTTCATTTTTATCGCTATAAAAAAGCATTTCTTTTTTAAGTTTATAAACTCCTGCTTTGAGAGCATATTCTTTCATTGATATTTTAAAATCTTCAGGAAATGGAATTATTGAATTTTGATAATTTTCTTGCGAAATAATTTCTCCATCTGGCAAGCTATATTCATAACTTCCTTCATTATTCAAAACTGATTGAATTTGAATAAACTGTCCAAGATATTTTTCTGGAAGAGCTTTAAAAGCTAGTACAAACTGATGATCAGAAACTGGCTTGTATAAATTGACAACGCCAAACTTCTCTGACAGCAAAGCCCCGTCAGTACAATAAACTTGTAATTTATCAATTGCTACCAAATGTTCAATTTGACTTTTCAGTATGATGTAAAGTCTATGTATTCCAGCTGACAAACCATTAAATTCTTCGGGTGTAATTTGCAATTCATAAGTTACACCCGATAGATGAATCACTTTTTTACGGAAAACGTGATTAAGATTGTCGTCATTTCGTAATTCAACATAATTTATAGATTCAGGAACATAATAATCAAATCTCAAATATATTCCTGTTTCATCAGTAATTATTTCTCTACCCTTTACAAGGGGCTGATTTATCCAGGGTAAGTCCTTCTCCTCAGAAATAAAATAGTATAAATTACCAACTTTTTTAAGAGATTTATCAATTGAAGGAAGCGTGTGCCAACCCACAAATCTTAAAAGTTTCTCATCATTCTTTGTTTTTAAATATTCCCAAATATATCGATAAACATCTAAACTAAAATACAGATTGGGATCAAAACCTAAATCTGATAAATAAAGCTCAATCAATCTTCGTAATTTTTGAATAGAATTCACATTAAGTCCAAAATTGGTATCCCAACGAAGTGTAAAATCAACTAATATCCATTCTAAACGTCTCGTAATAAATCGTTGAATATCCTCGACATCGTTATATGTTTCTATCAAATAAGATAGGGCGCGAAGCCATGAAATTAAAAAATTTTCATTAATGTTCCTACTGAGCGACAAATTATCGTCATCTCGATTAACATATGTCGTAATTTCTGGAACTTGAGATATTTTTTTGGAAAAGAGGAGAGCTTGATAGAAAAAATTTACATCATCTGCTACACGTTGGTCAATAAAATGTAAGTTATGCTCTTTAATCAAAGAATGTCTAATCATGTTTCCTTGAGGTCCAAGCCAGTTATAAAAATCATAAGGCAGTTCAGAAATTGGCAAATTTTCACTTTTTTGAGCATTATAAGCCCTTGTCATTAATTCTAACTGTCCGTTTTTACTACGTACAACTCCTCCAAATACCAGATCATCTCCAGATTTTTCTAAAGAATGATAAAAAATTTCAAGCCCCTTTTGAGCATACCAATCATCCGCGTCTAAAATAACCAGATACTCACCTTTTGCATAAAGGAGCCCAACATTACGTGGACCGTGAGCACCTCCCGTATTTTCATCAAGAACATACAGCTCAATATTTGGATATTTTTTCATGAATGTTTGAACTTTATCAACTGAATCATCTGTTGAACGATCATCTACAAAAAGAATTTGTAAATTTTCAATTCCTATAGATTGATTAACTAATGAGTTCATCATTCTTTCAAGATAAGGAGAATTATTATAGTTGGCTATAATAACTGATATTTTAGGGCGATTCCCAATTCTTTCAGATTTTTCTACAGTGACACTAGGTAATTTTTCTTTCCATGAATGATCATTTAAATAAAAGTTATAAGTTTTAAACTCTTCCCTTAATTTTTCTTCCACTTTTTCTCCTCTCTGAGTAATTAAATGACATTAGTATTTTTATTAGTTACTTTAGATATCTCAACAATATGGTCATGATAAATATTTGAAATAACGTGTAATCCGTAGTTTTCTGATAAGTTTTCTAGTTCTTTTCTAGCAAATTTTACAATGAATTTATTATCCTTTTTTATGACTTCTTGTGCTTTTATAGATTTAAATGGGTCATTCACCGCATGAAATTCAAAGTTATTGATTTCTTCATTAGTCAAAACTTCTATCTCAAAAACACTAAAATTATTTTCAATATGCATTTTATAAGCAGAAGCTCTTACATTGATGGGTATTTTAGGTAATATATTCCCAGGAAACACAAAATAATAAAGATTATTTATTTTTTTCTTTATTTTTAAACTTTCGCGATGTGAATGCCAATTTACAAATAAATAAAGATGTAAAAAATGTCTTTGTCGCAAATCAGACCAAGCAATTTTCCTTGCTTCCTCCTTAAAATACTTTTGAGGATTAAATGTTAGGTCTCCCAAATATTTATCTAAAGAATTTTTGAAATCTTTCAACCTTTCAATTCCAAATTTATAACCTATATTTCTTCGTAATGCAAAATCAAGAACTAGCCAATCTAAGCGACGAGCTAAAAATCTTTCTTTTGAAATATCATTAGGAAAATTTTGATTAACAAATGCTAAAGCTCTTAACCATGAAATCATAAAATCTTTATTGATTGTTTTACTAAGACTGTCATTTTCAGAAATCCGATTAAGATAAGTTGTTTTTTGGGGAAGTTGTGAAATTTTATTGGATATTCTCAAACATTGGTAGAAAAACAAGACATCATCAGCGACCCGCTGATTGACGAAATGAAGTCGATTTTCTAATACTAAACTTGTAAGTACCATAATTCCTTGTGGTCCTAGAAATTCATAAAATTCGTATGGTAAATCTTGAATGTTTCGATTGATTTGTTTACCTTCTGCATAATAAGCAATACTTTTTGCCGAAACATGATGATCATTAACCTGAACAATTCCACCAACTACCATCTTATCTTGAGACTCATCCAATAAATCTGACATCGATTTTAAGGCATCCAATTCATACCAATCATCAGCATCTAAAATAGCCAAATATTTTCCACGCGCTTTTAAAATACCTAAATTTCTTGGGGTATGAGCTCCGCCTGTGTTTCTGTCAAATTGGTAAAATTCAATATTAGGATACTTAGCCAAATAGCCTTCTATAACTTCCTTAGAATTATCCGTCGAACAATCATCTACAAAAATAATCTGAAGTGTCTCAATTCCAATTGTCTGATTTACTAACGCGTTCATCATCTTTTCTAAATAAGGTTCATTATTATAATTCGCGATGACAACTGAAACTTTAATCTCTTCAAATATAGTGTCAGATTTAAAAACTTTATAACTGGGAATTTCTTCTTTCCACTTTTGATTGTCTAAATAATTATAGGTTTCAAATTCTTTTTGTAATTTATTTTTATCCATTATTCTGCTCTTTCAGACATAATCCATAAACTGATTACGAAGTTTCATATGTAAATGTGCTGCAACGATTAATACCCCCAAGGTAAAGCACCAAAAGACTAAAGCATACCCTGGTTTTTGCCAGAACCAGCCACGATGGAAAATAGCATCTCGAAAACCTTCCATTACATAGATAAAAGGATCTAATCGTAATCCCTGTCTAAGAGGCAACGGGAGTGCATCCATTAGAGTTAAATCAAGAGCTGCCCCCGAAACATAAAGTAAGAATCTAAAAATATAATTGATAATATGCAAAAAATCTCTAAATACAACTACAATTGTGGAAAATAATAAAGATAAAGCCATGACAAGCAAGCAAAGTGCTAAAAAATAATAAAATAATTGAAGATACTCAAAGCTTGGATAATACCCATGCTTTATTGCAAGGAGGATTCCTAGCAAAGTCATCCAAATTAGGATATTAAATCTTTTAAACATCTCTATGGTTGGTAAAACACTGATTGGAAATTTGACTTGTGTAAATAAAGAAAGTTGCGATTGGACTGAAGCAGCACCGGATTGGATAGAAATACTATAAAAAAACCAATTACCTAGACCAACAAACATCCATGGGGCTGGCGGAATACCGCCAGAGATTTTTCTCTTAAACATGATAATAAACACAAAATAATAGATGCACAATTGTACAATAGGGTCAAGATATTGCCAAGTTGCTCCTAAAAACTTTCCTAACTGAGTGCTTTTTGTCTGATACCTAGATACATTATAGATTAACGACATATTACTCATCTGTTCTTTTAAATACTGGTATAAATCTTTCATCTGTTCTCTTATTGACTTTCTGTGCTTTTATTTTTAGGGAGGTTGATGACTTGTCCTGGACTAATTAGGCTAAGCTCTATACCAGGATTTATTGCTTGAATTTCCGCAACAGTTGTATTGTGTGCTTCCGCAATTTCCCCCAAAGTATCTCCTGCTTGAACGGTGTAAGTTTGAGTTTCTGAACTTGAAGAAATTTGCTCTGTACTGCTTTGCTTGCTATTTGAAGGAAGTGAACCTTTTTTTGCTTTACTTTCAGCACTTGACAATTTAGAAGATTCAGTTGTCGTTGATTTATGAATATTTTGAGCAGCTTTCTTCTCTTCTTTTTTCTTTGCACTTATGCTCATACTGATTATTTCATTATTAAGTTTATCTGAAAAAGAGGGACTGGTTTTAAAAAGATTCTGAGTTAAAAAACCACGTGGGTCAGCTAATGCCTTAATACTAGTAGCACTACTTGTGTAAAATGCTATACCAATAAAACAAATAAAAGCAAGTAAAACAAGAAATAATTTCGAAGCTATTGATAATTTATTGTTTCTAACAAAGTCCAACTGTTCCTCAAGACCTCTTCGTGAATAACTCTTTGGATTCTTATTATATTCGTTAGCCAGTTCCTCTTTTAAAATTTCTGTGGAATAAGTTAATTGTTCTCCTCTGACTCTGTCTTTATATTCATCTTGCTGCTCAGCTGATAGGTGAATAAACCATTGAACAAAATTAATATACTGAGGTAATATTTCATTTGTAGGTCCATATCCTTTAACTTCTCCATAATGTAACCATAATACTTTATCACACCATTTTTCGATTGCTAGCATATCGTGTGAAATAAGTAATATTGTTTTACCTTGTTTACGAAACTCAAACATTTTATCTGCAGACTTTTGTCCAAAGGTTCCATCTCCAACAGAAAGTACTTCATCAATAATAAGAATATCTGGATTTTGATAAGCAGCAATTGAAAAACTCAATTTAGCCTTCATCCCTGATGAATAAGTTTTTAATGGTTGGTCAATAAATGGTCCAAGTTCTGAAAAGTTGATAATATCATCAAGTTTCTCTGCTATCTCTTTCTTAGTCATTCCCATCATGAGACCAACCACATGAATATTTTCTCTCCCTGTAAGGTTAGGAATAAGTCCTGTCCCTAAAGCAATAATACTTACATTTCCATTAACACTCAATGAACCTGTTGTTGGAGTCATTGTTCCACTAATTAGAGTTGAAATAGTAGATTTCCCAGATCCATTTAGACCAATGATTCCGATTGTTTCACCATCATGAACTTCAAAACTTACATTTCTTAAGGCCCAAAACTCTTGTCCTTTATCCCGATTTAAACCAAATAAAGTTTTCATTTTATTGCTTGTTGTCTCAAGCATCTCAAATTTTTTAGTTAAATTAGTCGCTTTAACCTTAAGTTTTTTAGAATCATTATTTATCATTTCCCCTGAATTTCCCATCTACATTATCTAGTTTCTGATTTAACTAACCTTCTTATCTATCTCAAGACAATATAATCGTTAACTGAACGACTATCCTGACTAGGATAGATAATTTGTCCATTCAATGACATCTGACTTGAACCTCCTCCATCCATTACTTGGACATTTTCTAAATGGAGTTCTTGAAATTTTTCCATGATTGACTGATAGCCTGTACTTGTATCTGAAATAATGAGATAAATATTATTATCTTTATCGTTTCCAATAAAAGAATGAATTTCCCAATTAACTGTCCCGTCACTCGGTAAACTTTTTCCGTCCTTTATCAAAATTGATCCAAAGCTAAAACTCATTTCGGCACCCTTTTTTAAAATTTCACTTGCTGGAGTGGTTGAATTATAAATATCTGACGAACCATTTTTATTAAAAACAAAGGCATTTGTAGCCCTTTTATCTGAATTCCAATCTTTAAATAATTTTCCATTATTAATTTGAAAACCAGTAATTTTTCCAGTAGTCATATTAAACCCTGAGGCATTCATAATTAGACTATTTGGATATTTACTGATAACTTCTGACATGCTCACTACAGGACTGTCAGCTGAAGTGGCAGTTTTCAAAATTTGTGGACTATGCGCTTTATAAATTTTAAAGTCTCCACTTGAAAGATTCGTAAATTTTTCACCAGTTCCTTGAGAAACTATCTGAAGCCAACTGGCATTTCCAGTATTTTCCACTGGAGCTACTGCTTGAGAGATTTCTTTTGAGCTTTTTGTTGTTGATTGCTGAGATGAATAACCATTAGGTTCACTCGTTCTTTTAACTAGCTGTCCTGTTGTGTTCGTATTAACAAAAGAAATATCAGTTGCCTTATCATAAAAATATTTTCTGAAACCAATAAGTGCTATAAGTAGAATAAAGATTAACGACATAATCACTATTTTCTTTGCTACACTTTTCTTAATCATGTCTACCTCTTTCTTGCTCAAAATAAGATTTTTCCAAAAACTGAACTAAGCCTTTCATAGTATATCACCCTAAAATTAGGATATGTAGAAAAACTTAAAATATTATGTAAAAACGCATTACCTTACAAGCGATAATTTTATTATTCGTTATTTTTTTAAGGTTTTTTTACTACACATGAATTTTAAGTTGCGTTTATTTATCAATTGTATTATTAGTTTCATTTATTGTCAAGAAAAATAAAGCAAAGTAACTTTCTTTGCGCCATTTATATTTACTTAACTTTAATGTAATAAAAAGACCTCAAATAATTTTGAAGTCTTTTTATTATTTATTCAGTAATTCCAAGAAGTTGCTTAATTTGTTTTACTTGCATCTTAGCATATTCTGTTGGATTTGATTTTTGAAGTGCAGCAAGTTGAGCCGCTTTTTGTGGGTCAGCTTTAAGTTGAGCTTCCATTTGTTTTTGCATTGCTGGAGCTTCTTGACTCAATTTTTTAACTTGATCTTGAGTCAAAACTAACCATGTATCTTTAGGTACTGAAACAACTGAATTTTGTTTAACTAATTCATTTTGTTCACCACCTACACTAAATAGTAATTTATAAAAGTCAGATGACCAAACGCGTCTTATCGTTTTAGTTGTAACTGTTGCTTTAGTATCATCCACTAATTTATAAGTCGCTGATTTTTTAACAGCTTCTGAAATGTGTTTTTCATCAGGTTTAAAATTAGTGTCGGCTTTTTCCGAGTTTTCATTATTTCGGTAAACAAAGACATAATTATCAGTGTTTTTACCAATTTCTGCTTTAATCATCATTCCATAAGGAGCTGATTTATCTCCAGCAGTATAAATTTGGTGCGTAGTTGAAGTTGTTACTTCTTTCATTCCCCAGTTATCTCTGATATGCATAGTTAGCATGGTCACAGAACCAGCTAATAAGAGAAAGGAAATTCCACCAACTAACCAATGAGCGATTGTGTTTTTTATAAACATGAAACCAAAGAAAGTTCCAATCATAAACACTACCAATAATAATATAATTAGCATTATTTATTTTCTCCTTTCAAGTCTTGTTCTTCAACAGGGACACCAGAAATCATTCGACCACTCTTCAAGAAGAGAGCAACTCCGATACCAATAATGGCAAAGACGAGTCCAATTGCGAATGAAGCGTGGTAACCTTGTAACATTGCTTCGATTGCTTTATTTGCAAATTGCAATGGATTTGTTGATTTTAATGATGAAGCAGGCATATTGTTAGTAATTACATTTTGAGCGACTGAAGAAAGGAGGGCAACAACAACTGATGACGCGACTTGACGCGCTGTATTGTTTGAAGCTGTTGCTTGAGCGACTTCATTAACTGGAACTGCATTCATGGCACTAGTTGTTAATGGCATCATTACCATACCAACACCAACCATACGTAATCCATAAAGAAGAGTAACAAAGTGGTCAGGAGTCGTAGCTGTAAAAAACATAAATGGTATAGTTCCCAGTGCTAAAACGAGGAAACCAATCACCGCAAGACGTTTTGAACCAATTCGGTCATAAACTCCACCAGCAAGTGGGGCAACAACAGCCATCATTAATGACCCAGGTAAGAGAACCAAACCTGAATTAAAGGCAGAAAGTCCATGAACATCTTGAAGGTAAAGAGGAAGCATCATTTCAACACCCATCATTGCCATTGTACTTAAAGCAAGTGCAAGAGTTACCAAAGTAAACTGTCTAATTTTAAAGACGCGAATATCAAGGAATGGATCGTCCATTTTAAGTTGACGTAAACCAAAGAGGAAGATAATAATCAACCCTCCAACAATTGGGGCGATAACGGTGTTGAATTTACCCCATCCGTCAGTTGCAACATTAGTGAATCCCCAAAGGAAAGCACCAAAACCAACAACTGAAAGTAAAACTGACAAGAAGTCTAATTTCATTGGACGGTTCGGAATAACATCACGCATTGCAAAGATTGAAATAAGGAAAACAACTCCGACAACAATCATTGGAATAAGGAAAATTGTTCTCCAACTTGCTGCAAATGTCCAAAAGATAAGGTTAAATTTATGAGTAATTAACCAACCTGCAAATGTTGGACCTAAGGCTGGCGCAAGGACAAGAACAACTCCGGCAACCCCCATGATTGCTCCCATTTGTTTAGCTGGAAACATATTAACAAGGGCAACTTGCATCAAAGGCATTGTAATCCCAACTGCAATAGCTTGCAGAATCCGACCTGCTAGGAAAACCCACCAGCTTGATGTTGGAGCCGAGTAAGCAACAAACATTCCGATAAATAAAATTGCGTATGCTGTTACGTAAAGCCAACGTGTAGGGAATTTTGTTGCTAAATATGCTGAAATAGGAACCATAATCCCATTGGCTAATAAAAACCATGTTGTTGCTTGTTGTGCTGTTGACATGGAGATGTTGAAGTCATTCATCAATGTTGGAATTGCTGTCCCGAGTGATGTTTGCATCAACATGGCTCCAAATGTACCAACCAGAATCAAAATAAGCATTCCGATTCGGCTATAATGTTTACCATGTATATCTAAATGGTAATCTTTTTCGTATGTATCAGGCATTTTTTTCCTCCTCTTTTTCTTTGTCTTCTTTAGCTAGCTTCATTCCAATTTCTAAAAATAATTTGAAATTTTCAATGAAACTTTCTGTTCGTTCTTCACCCATTTCTTCAAAAACGCGTGCTAAATTTGAGCAAGCTTCTACTCGAATTTCTTCCGCAACATGACGTCCTTTATCAGTAATGGCTACTAAAATTTTTCGACGGTCTGTTCTTGAAATCTCACGGGTAACTAAATTTTTACTCTCAAGATTATTCAAGATTGTCGCAATTCTTGCAGTACTTGTATGCGTAAATTTTGCAATCTTACTTGGAACAATTTGCTTACCAGCTTCCTTATAAAGATAGCCCAATACCAAATGCTCCCCTTGGGAGTAGGTATTAAAGCGGTGCATCATCTCTGCTTTTCCTCTTTTGATAACAGTTGTGAGGAAAACCTCCGCTGCCTTATTGTAATCCATTTTCACTCCTCCCTAACGGTAATATTTACTAACGACGTTAACTATTATAATCCGTTCACTATCTTTTGTCAAGAATAAAAATTTTAGTTTTTAATTTTTTTTAAAAATAAAAAGACCTATTCCAAAATAGGCTTTTTTATTTTTAAAATTATCCAACAATTCGTGCGAAGGCATGTTTTAATTCATTATTCTCTGTTTCTTTTAGATATAAATAATTATTTGTATTTCCTTGATTTTGTGCGGTATAAAGCACCATGGGATTTCCTGATTTAATAACAAAGAGATAAACATGATTAACACCAGAGTTTTTCTCATTCATATCTGAATAAACATCAACTAATTGATATCCTCCGGAATCTTCTCCCGTTTCTGACCATTTTAATTCAATAGGCTGATTATTTATTGCTGCTTTCCATGTCGAATTATTATCTATAACTGACCAAGGAATAGAGAGACCATATAAATTAAGATTGTGATTAGGATCATACTGACTGTAAGATTGTCCCATTTCTATCCCCCACGCTGACATAAACTCTGCAAGACGTTGATTTTTCTCTGGGTTCCATTTTCTTATTTGTGTAGAAGTTGAGGGGGAAATTGATTTTTCTATTGATGAAGAGGACTCTTTAGTAATACTTGATGACTGGGTAGTACTCGAAGTGCTCTGAGTTATTGAAGAGCTTCGTGAGCTTTGGCTACTTTTAGAACTTTCTTTTGTTGTTTGAGAATTTTGTTTTGAACTACAGGCTGACATTCCAAGTGTTGCTACTAAAAAAATTGCAACAAGATATATTTTTTTCATCTTTTCTTCTCCTAACTACAATTTTACTTCAAAAGTAATTAAAAAACTACTAATATCATTAAAAGAACTAAATAAAAAATAAGAGTCCCATACTTTATTCGAATAGGAACTCTTATTATAGTTACTTTATGACTATGATTTTTTATTTCTTGCAGAAATAAGCAACATCATTGGACGTCTCATCTCATTTTTCATTTCTTCAAGCTCTCTCATTTCTATAGGAGGTTTGGGTTCAATTAAATTAGTAAGTTCAAAACCAGAACTTAACAAAGAATTTATATATCCTGTTAATGTCCGATGATACTTAATAATTGGCTCACCTAAGAAATTGACTTCACGCTTTCCTTCATAATAATAATTATCAACTGGAAAATGAAGAATTTTACCCTCTGCATCATAGCACCAATCCTGTTTCCCTGATGAGGTATAGAGAGGATGTTCAACAGAGAAAATAAATTCACCATTCTTTTTAAGACACTTTGAAATTTTGCAGACCAGGTCTTCAAAATTTGAAATGTAGTGAAAAGCTAATGAACTAAACACAACATCAAAAGTATCTGCAGGAAAGTTAATATCCTCTATTGCGGATTGTTGATAGGTAATTTTTTTATCATTATTAATATCAAGAGCAACTTCAAGCATCTTGTGTGAAAGGTCTATTCCTACTACTTCTTTAGCTCCATGATTGACTGCATATTTACAGTGCCATCCATATCCACACCCTAAATCCAAAACTTTTTTATCCTGAAAATTTGGGAGTAGTTTTTCTAATTCAGACCATTCACCAGCGGCCTTCAATCCTTTTTGGGATCTTGACATTGATGCATAATTTTTGAAAAAACGTTCATTATCATATTTATTTTGTTTCATTTTTTATTCTCCATGTAAATATAGTTCATCATTTCATAAATATTTACATGGAAACCACAATTTTTTGAGCAATAATTCCTTTGTTCTTCTATTTTCTTTCATAATTGGATTAAATATTTTTTATGTATTTCATAGTCATATTCTATCATAAGCACTTTAAAAAATCATTAAGTAGATAAATAAATACATCTTAATAATAAAAAGTAGGAGAACCTACTTTTCTTTATCTTCAACTTCTTTGAGCGCTTTTGAAGCCTCACTAAACAGCTCCTCAGCTTTACTTGTGGTCTTTTCAAAGGTATCTTGAATTCCTGTTTGCGTACCAACTGTTGCATTTCGGAGTGCTTCATCTTCAAGTTCCTTCATTTGCTCATTGCTTAATTTGGGGTTTATTTCAGGCATAATCCACCTCCTTCTTGACTTCATTATATTACACTTTTCGATAAAGCGCTAACATTACGTTCAATAAAAAACAACTCAAACAAAAATGAGTTGTTTTTACTATATTATGCATCAATTGTCGAGTACTGAGCATTATTTTCGATAAATTCACGACGAGGTTCAACTCTGTCTCCCATGAGCATATCAAAGATTTTGTCAGCTTCTGCTGCGTCTTCAACTGATACACGTGCCATTAAACGGTGTTCGGGATCCATTGTTGTCTCCCAAAGTTGATGGTCATCCATTTCCCCTAAACCTTTATAACGTTGTACAGTAGGCTTTGTTCTTCCTTGTGCCCAACGTGCTAAAGCTTCTTGTAAATCTTTTTCTTGATTTTCACCTGGTTGAATGTATTCTTTTGTTTCTGAACCAACTTTGATACCGTAAATTGGTGGCTGAGCAATATAAACATATCCTGCTTCAACAACTGGACGCATATAACGGTAGAAGAGTGTTAATAAAAGCGTACGGATGTGTGCGCCGTCAACATCGGCATCGGTCATGATAACAAGTTTGTGATAACGTGCTTTCGACAAATCATAATCTGCTCCAAAACCAGTTCCCATTGCAGTGAATAGAGAACGAATTTCTTCATTGGCCAAAATTTTATCCATCGTTGCTTTTTCCACATTCAAAATCTTACCACGAATAGGTAAAATTGCTTGGAATTCACGATTACGTCCTGATTTAGCCGAACCTCCAGCCGAATCTCCTTCGACGATGAATAATTCTGTTTGTTCTGGATTATTTGATGAACAGTCAGCTAATTTACCAGGAAGGTTGGAAATTTCAAGCCCTGATTTTTTACGTGTCACTTCACGCGCACGTTTTGCTGCAATCCTTGCTTTACTTGCCAAAATCCCTTTTTCAACGATTTTACGAGCAACTTGTGGATTTTCTAACATAAATGTTGTCAAAGCTTCCGCAAAGAGTTTGTTAACAATTCCTGTTACTTCTGAGTTCCCAAGTTTTGTTTTGGTTTGCCCTTCAAATTGTGGATTAGGATGCTTAACCGAAATAACTGCTGTCAATCCTTCGCGCACATCATCCCCAGTTAAATTATCTTCGTTTTCTTTAAGAATTTTATTTTGTTTTGCGTAGTTATTAATAACACGAGTAAGGGCTGTTCTAAAACCTTGCTCATGTGTTCCACCTTCGTGAGTGTTGATGTTGTTAGCAAAGGACATCACTACTGAATGATAAGTATCAGTATATTGCATTGCTACTTCAACAGCAATTCCATCCATTTCACCTTCAGTAAAAATTGCTGGTTCAAAAATGACTGTCTTATTTTCATTTAAATATTCAACATAAGACTGAATTCCACCTTCGTAATGGAAATGAACTTCATTTTTTTCATTTCCTTCACGTTTATCTGTTAAGGAAATACGAAGACCGCGATTCAAAAAGGCTAACTCACGAACACGTGTTGCAAGCTTATCAAAATCAAATTCAACAGTTTCTGTAAAAATTTCTGGGTCTGGTACAAAGTGAACAGTTGTCCCTCTACGGTCAGTTTCACCAATAATTTTTAAATCATCTCCAACGAGACCACGATGATATTCTTGATAATATTTTTGGCCATCTTTATGAACAGTAACATCTAGTACTGTTGATAAAGCATTAACAACAGATGAACCAACACCGTGTAATCCACCAGAAACTTTATAGCCGCCTCCGCCAAATTTACCTCCAGCATGCAACACTGTGAAGACTGTTTCCACGGCTGGACGACCCGTTTTTTCTTGAATATCAACCGGAATTCCGCGTCCATCATCAACAACAGTAATTGAATTATCAGGCTCAATAAAAACCTCAATATGGCTTGCAAATCCTGCAAGTGCTTCATCAATTGAATTGTCAACAATTTCCCAGACTAAATGGTGCAAACCTTCTTTTGAGGTTGAACCAATATACATCCCTGGACGCATACGTACAGCTTCAAGACCTTCAAGTACTTGAATTTGACTGGCGTCATATTCGTCTGCAAGCATTTCTAAATTTTTATTTTCTTCGTTCAAAGTTAACTCTCATTTCTATGAAAAACTTACTACTATTATACCATAAATCAGCGATTTTAGCTCTAGTGCATGGTATTTTGTCACTCAAACTTGTAAAAAAAATAAGCAATTTTGACTAAAAATCTGCTTATCATTAATTCATTTTTTTAAGATTACAAAATAATCTCTGTCAGCTGATGAATAATGTGAGTTGGCTTGCTATTAAGCGAACCATCACTTACAGTGTTAATCGCTTGTCCTGACAGAGTTGAATCTGTTGAGCTATCAAAATAAATTGTTGATATCCCAGCAGCATTTCCTGCTTCAATATCTAAAGGACGATCGCCAATCATCACTGTCTTCTTTGGATTGAGTTTATATTTATTTAACAAATAGTTAATTGATTCTGGTGCTGGTTTTCGTTTGAAGCCATTATCAGACGTGACAACTTCTGTAAAATATGAATCAATTTCAGCTGCTGACAAAATTGTCAGAACTTGATGATTGCGATGTGAAATCATAAAATTCTTATTTCCTTTTACTGATAGGTCTGTCAGTACCTTTTTAGCACCGGAAAAGAGAATTGGTTTTTCTAATTCTTCTGCTTCTAGCTTTTTGTATTCTTCCAAAAAGCCTGGCAAATCACTGGCATATTTTTCAACAGCGTAAGCCGTTGAAACTTTTAGCGCATCATATACATCAGTGCGCAAAACAACACGCTCTGCCATTGACCAAAGCGTTGCAGCAAATGCATGACTAGAACTTTCATAATTGTCCAATAAAGTTCCGCCTAAATCCCAGATATAATTTTCGTAGTCCATGTTAATATTATAACACACTTTAGTAGCTAACATTTTGTCAGAAATGGATATTTTTAGTTTGCTTTCAAAATTTTAACTGGAAATTTTTTACCTTTAAATTGATTCTGAGTTAGTTCCATCTGTGCTGTTAAATAATTCTTTAAAAGTGGTTTTTTTATACTCGTTAATGTAATTTTTTGAAGTTGATTTTTCTTAACATATCTACTGAAATCAAAGGTTTGTTTCCACCATGCCGGATGTTTACCATCTACAATTGCATAACCTTCTCCTGCTAATAATTGATTATCATAATATCTATTCTCAATATCCTTAAAATCATCTTTAGAGTAAATGCTAGATTCATGCATTACTCTATCAGTCACAACAATTGCTTTTTGATTATTTTTGGTCCCATATGTTTCAAATGCAAATTCTACTTTATTTGTTTTTGAATCTAAAACATAGTAAACTTGAGAATCTACTAAGCTATAAGTATCTTTAATTTTATCTTTGAATATCCACCCTCCTAAGGTGAATACAAAAATCCCAATATAAATTACAACTTTTTTCCATGGATTCACTTTTTTTGCTCGAACAGATCTATCGATTTTTTCAAAAGGGTTTTCTGTAAAAAGGTCATCTTGTTCAAAGCCACTTTTTTTAAACCACACTTCTTCACAAATAATAGAAAGCTCATTTATATCCATTGAAATTATAGAACCGTGAATCGTCAATTTAATATTTAAATTGTGACCTGGTTCAAAATAATTTTGATAAAATTTTAAACGTTTGTACCAAGCTTTTTTTTCAATATGAATAGAATCAAAAGAATTTTGTTCGCAAATATACAAGGTATTTGACCGAACATAGATTCCCCGAATATTTCTCCATTCAATCTTAACATTACGAAATAATAATCGTAATAAAATTCCTTCTTGATCAATGACAGCTAATTTGCGACGTGAATGATTTAATAAAAAAAAGAAAAGATAAATAAATAGTATTCCAATAACCAGACTCAATAAAACAAATTGGTGCACATTGAAATCTATTGATTGCCAAACCAAAAAATACTCAATAGAAGGTAAAAATAGACAAAGTGACCATAACCCTCCCAATGTCCAAGTGTCAGTTCTTATTTCCAATGGTAAATAATAGTCTTCCATAAAAATTTTCTCCTAATAAAAACATTATATCAGAATTTTCTAATAAAATAGTTTTAAAAAAAGAAACCTCAGGGTTTCTTTTAAGCTTGTTCCGATTTTGATAAAAGAATAACAGACACGATGACCATAACAATCCCTAGTAATTCGAGTGGGGTTAATTTCAAGCCAAATAATGGAATACTTAAAAAAACAGAAGTCAATGGTTCAGTCGCTGTTGCAACAGAAACAACAAGCGGTGAAATCAATTGAAAGGCCCTTAAAAGCAACAAAAAAGCCAGTGCTGTTCCAACAATAGAGATTGTTAAAACATAAAAAATTGACAAGGGTTCAATTCGAAAATCAATACGCCAAACTGGATAGAAGATATTACAGGCAATCCCCGCAAGCATCATTCCCCACCCTGTCATATTAAGTGCGCCATATTTATCCAATAGTGGTCGAGGAATGATTGAGTAAATAACAACAGCTACACCAGCGAGAAGTCCTGTTACAAGAGCTAGGGGACTGATTGATAAATGTTTGATATTTCCGTCCGTAATCAACAAAAAAACACCTATCATTGCTAAAATGACGAATAAGACCGATTTGGGTTTTGGGACTTGACGTTGAAAAATGAGTAAATAAAGCATAATAAAAACGGGTGCTGTATATTGTAAAATTGTCGCTGTAGCACTATTTGAAAGTTGAATGGCCACATAATAAAAATATTGAACAGAAAATACCCCACCAAAAACATACAAAAAGAGGGTTGGCATATTCTTTTTTGATTTCCAGACATCAAAAAAACGCTTATGGTCTCGCGAAAAAGACATGGCCAATAAAATAATACCAGCAATCGTTAAACGTGTTGATGTAATCCAAAGCGGGCTACCATGATAATCACGGAAAAAAAGCTGACCAAAAATGCCAGAAATTCCCCACATACAGCCGGCAACTACTGCATAAAGTGTGCCTTTAAAAATTTGTTTTTTTACATTCATTTTTATATTATACCATACATCAAGAGGGTTCATTAGGGTTCAATCATCATTATATTTTTATATATTACGTTCTCGATTATTAGTGAGTTTAAGACATAATGGAGTTAAAAGAATAGCTTAATATTTTATCAAACAAGGAGTGTGTATCTTAAAGATTTGCAGAAAATTTGTTAAATCTTTACATTATTTTACTATCAATATGGCTCCAAAATTTTATATTTACTTGAACTACTTCATGCGAGAGGCGGTATAGTCCCAACTATTTTATTTCCTTAATCAGTTAATTTTGTAAAAAAAAACATTTTATATAAAATGTTTTTTTGGTTATTTTAATAAAAGAATCGGATAAGAATTCCACCGAAGATAAGGACAATTGCACCACAGAGTCTATTAGCCATCTGTGCAAAAGCAATCATTTCCATTCTATCTGATGCAGACAAGACAGCAATGTTACCTGTTCCACCCATAGAATTATTGATCATCCCTGCACCAATGGCAGTTTCGACTGGATAAAGGCCAAAGAGGCGAGCCAAGAACCAACTAGCAAGTCCCATTACAACAACACTTGTCAAGCAAAGTACAACAAATTGCCATGTAAATGCTGAAGCAAGAGTATTCAAGTCAATCAAAGCAAGACCAATACCTGCCAAAACAGCATGAGTAAGGTTTGTCATAATCACTTGGTTAAACATCACTACAGATTCTTCTAAATCTTTAGGAACAGTATTTGTTGCTTTCAAGATAAATACAATAATAATCATAAATGCATATTGATGAATATTAGGGAAGAATTTGTTCAAGATGTCACCAGCCATCAAAAGAGCAAAGGCAAAGAGCATTCCTGTTCCGATTTGTTGAGCATCTAATTTTATTTTAGGTTTAGCCAACTCTTCTTTAGTTGCTGCAACAAGAGTCCCATGTCCATTATATTTAGATTTGTTGAATACTTTAGCGATAGATAAGGCACCAATAATCGCAAGAATATTACCAAAAGTAACTGCTGGGGCAAGTTGAGAGAAGATAGCTGCTTGGTTTCCATGAGCCAATCCGGCTGCATAGATTTGAGAGAGTGGAGTAATTCCGGCTCCCATACCACCTGACATCATTGGCATAGAAACATACATTACAGAATCAGCAAATCCATTACCAATAAGCATTCCTACAAGACCTACTGAGAAGAAACCAATAACCATAGTGATTAAAGCAATCGGAATAAATTTCTTGGAAGCTTTAACCAAAAGATTTCTGTTCATTCCTAAAATAGATCCACAGATAAGTGCAGCTATATAAAAATCAAGAAATCCAAATTTTCCTCCCATAAAATTGGAAACTGCTCCAATAACATTTGAAGGAACAATGTGGAAGAAAGATAATAGAGTAGCACCAATTAAAGTGAAAACAGATCCCCCACCTAAGTATGAATTCATAATAGGGAGTTTTTCTCCTATGAAGTATAATAGGTGACCTAATGTTACAAGTAGGAGAGTTAACCCTACCATATCAAGTGGAAGTTTTCCTAATAGTGTTACAACTATGATGACAGCTACGAAAAAGGCATATAAGGGAAGACTAATTCCCGATATTTTCGTTTCTTTAAGTTTTTTCATTTAAGATATTCCCCTTAGTACTCTGGATACCATTTAAGATCACGAACTGCTTTAGCCATATCAATTTCTTTAGATTCAGTAAGACCTTGTTCTTGAGCTTTCTTAGCAACTGCTTCTGCAACTTTAATTGATACATCAGCAACAAATTCAAATGGAGGAAGAACAGGAGCACCTGGTTTACCTGGATCTACTAAACCGCTCAATGAATGTGCAGCTGCACCGATCATTTCATCTGTCAAAAGTTTTGCTTCAGATGCCAACATTCCCAAGCCCAAACCTGGGTAGATAAGTGAGTTGTTTGCTTGACCAATTTGATAATCAACACCTTTGTAGCTGATTGTTCCTGAAGGAACACCAGTAGCGACAAAAGCTTTTCCATCAGACCACTCAATAACTTGTTCAGCTGTAGCTTCCATTTTTTTAGTTGGATTTGAGATAGGGAAGATTACTGGGCGTTCTGTATTAGCACACATTGCTTCAACAACTTCTTTTGTAAAAGCACCTGGATTAGTTGAAGTTCCTACTAAAATAGTTGGTTTTACTGTCTTAACAATGTTAAGAAGGTCAGTCATATCTCCAGCATCTTTATAATCAGCACGTTTTTTAGCAAATGGTTTTTGAGCTGGTGTAAGGTCTTCCATATCATCAAAAAGTAAACCTTGTTGATCAATCATGAAGAAATGCTTGTAAGCTTCTTCTTCAGAAAGACCTTCACTAACCATTTCAGCATGAACACGACCAGCAATCCCTGCACCGGCTGAACCACCACCATAGCAAAGGTATACTTGATCAGTTAATTTTTCACCTGTAATGTCAAGTGATCCGAAAATACCACCTAAAACAACAATACCAGTTCCTTGAATGTCATCATTAAATGTTGGGATTTTTGTTTTGTAGTTATTTAAAATTGTTGCAGCATTTGAACGTCCGAAATCTTCCCAGTGAAGGTACAATTTAGGGAAAATTGATTCTGCAGTTTCTACAAATTGATCGACGAAACTGTAGTATTGGTCACCGTAAATACGTTCTTGATGGTTTCCAAGATACAAATGATCTTCTAAAAGTTCTTTTCTATTTGTTCCTGCATCAATAACAACTGGAAGTACAGACGCTGGATCAATACCTGCTGCGGCTGTATAAATCATTAATTTACCAACTGAGATATCAACACCTTGAGTTCCCCAGTCTCCGATACCAAGGATTCCTTCAGCATCAGTTACAACAATAAGACGAATTTCTCTGTCACCTGCAGCATTTTTTAATGTTTCAGTAATGTTTTCAGGGTGGTTAATATCAAGATAAGCAGCATATTGTGGATCTACGAACAAATGACTGTAGTTTTCAATTGTATCAGCAATTGTTGGATCATAAACAACTGGATTAAATTCTACAATATGTTTGTTAAATAAGTAGTAAAACAAAGTACGGTTTGTATTAAAAATTTCCATCAAGAAATGACGTTTTTCTAAATCAGATGGTTTTGTCAAATATTGTTCGTAAGTTTGTTCAGCTTGTTCTTCAATTGTTTGAACAGTTGGTGGAAGAAGACCAATCAACCCCAATTCTTGACGTTCTTTCATAGTAAAAGCTGTTCCTTTATTTAAAAAAGGATTGTTTAAAATTTCATGTGCACGCATCGTACAACCTCCATAAAAATTATAATTAATGTTATTACTTTATTACTATAAACTTCTTTTATCGTTATAGTCAAATCCCTTGGTGTTGATAAATTTTATTTATAACGCATAAATAATGTCAATGTTTATCTAAAAAGCTTGATATAAAAATAGATGATATTAATCAAAGAAATAATACTAATAATTAGCTTATAACTATTAAATGATGAACTGTTCTTCTCCTATTACTATTCCTAATTTATCAGGGTTTCAAACAATTTAAGATTAAGATTTTTTGTCAATGGTGGCTGTGTATCTAAAGTATACATTTTTTTAAATAAAAACAAAATTGTGCGCTTTGCTTTATTCATATTTTCTATTATATGAAAGTATTCTAAAAAAGTAGAGTAAAATCACTCTACTTTTATTTTTTAAATTTATGTATCTTTTAGGTTAATAATTTGATTAGAAATTTTTTCAACAAAAGCTTGATCATGTTCGACCAGAAGCATTGTTGGATGATAAGTTTCTAGAAGTTGAATTATTTGTTCACGATTAAACACGTCAAGATAATTAAGCGGCTCATCCCAGAGATAAAGCTCTGCTTCTTGCGATAAACTACGAGCTAATTCAACCTTTTTTTGTTGTCCTTGACTCATCGTTTCTATCTTTTGGCTAAATTGCTTGCGCTCCATCCCCAGTTTTCTGAGATTAGCTAAAAATAATTCATAATCTAATTGATATTCGGTAGCAAAGTCTTTCAGATAACCACGATTATCATAAATCTGACGAACAAATGATAGCCTTATCCCCTGAGGAAATTGAACAAATCCACTGTGCTCACCAGAAAAATCACCAGATAAATATTTAATAATACTTGATTTCCCTTGACCATTTGGTCCGACAATTGCTGCAATCTCTCCCACTTTCAAAGAAAAATCAATCGGCTGGAAAAGTAATTTTTCGGTAAATCCAAGAGAAAAATTTTCAAACTGAATCAGTCTTTTATGATGTGAAGGTTGAAAATTCATGATAAGAGGTTCAGTTTTTTCGATATTTTTGAGTAATTTCTCTTTATTCTCAACTTCCTGTCCCATTCGTTTTTCAATTGATTTTGCTCGTTGATTCTGTTTTTTGGCAACTTTTTTATCCACAAAGGTTGCTCCGGCAACATTTTCTCGTTGATTAGACCAATCTCTTTTTTCTAACGAAGTCTTTTTCAGCCTTGAAATATCTTTACGTAATTTTTCGTCTTTAGCAAGTTCAAAGTCATCACGCAACTGTTTTTCTCGTTCATAAGTTGAGAAATTTCCCTGATAGAGAACTATTTGCTGACGTTCAATTGCCAAGGTGTGGTCACAGACTTCGTCAAGAAAATTTCGGTCATGTGATACAACGATAAATCCTGATTTCTTTTGAAGATAGTCAGCAACTATTTTTCTGCTTTCCATATCCAAATGATTTGTTGGTTCATCAATTAGTGGAAAATTGTCCTCATCTAAAAATAAAATTGCCAAGAGACACTTGGTTTGTTCCCCACCCGATAAACTTCCAAAAGGACGCCAAAGAATTTCTAAATCAACTTTCAATAAAGATAATTCACGTTCTAATTTCCATTGTTCAAATTCGGCTAATTCATTTAGCACATAATAAGTTAATTGTGAATTTCTGTCAGTAATTTTTACTGACAGACTTTCTACAGAATATTTATCAGCAGTATTTTGTTTTTTAGATTTATCTTTATCATTAAAATCTTCTTCTGTCAGTAATTGGGGGAAGTAAACAAAGTTTTTGCCAGTAATTATCGAGCTGTCAGTAGTTATTTTACCTTGTAGTAAGTTTAAAAGAGTTGATTTTCCACGGCCATTTCGCCCTACTAATCCTAATTTCCAACGGTCATCAATATTTATTTGGGCATGATTGAAAATCAGGTTATCCCCGTAGCCAAAGGTTAAGTCTTTAAATTCAATATTTGACATTTAATTCTCCTCTCATTTGTGAGAATTAAGAAATCTAATTTGAGTAGAAAAACTCAGAGTGAGTTCCTCTGAATGTTCATAAATCTCAAATTCCCGCTTTTCTTGGAGCATTAATTTTTGCTCCGTGTTGATTTTGCTTGGTTGCTTTTACTGCTGTCATCCCATTAGTATTTTTCCCAGCAAATTGCGGTTTATTCTTCTTAATTTGTTCTAGTTTAGCTTGCATTTCTTTTTGTTTTTGATTCATTATTTTCTCCTTAAATTAAAAAACTCTTTTCACAACTTAGGTGAAAAGAGCTTTAAAAGATACAAATTCTGACAAATTGCCCAATCTGTAAACATAATAAAAGTCTATTCTCTCTAAGTTATGAAGACAACAAAAACACTCGATTTTTACGAATATTTTTAAAGTTCAAAACTTAGATTTTCAATAGACCTTACCTCGTTCATTTATTTAAGACAATTATAGCACAAAATAAAATGAACTGTCAAGATAAAAACTTGACAGTTCATTTTTAGATTAATGGAATTGCATTCCTCCATCAACAATAATTGTTTGACCAGTAATATAGTTTGAATCAGGGCCAGCTAAGAATGAAACAACATTTGCCACATCTTCAGGCTCAGATAAACGTTTCATGGCAATATCTTTTGCGAAAGTTTGCATTCCCCATTCATCATCTTTACCAGCATTTTTACCAACTTGATGCGCAATATCAAACATCATTGGTGTTTTTACAATCCCTGGTGCATAAGCATTAACTGTGATTCCTTCTTCTGCTAAATCACGAGCAGCAATTTGAGTCATCCCACGAACAGCAAATTTTGAAGAAGAATAGAGCATTAGATTTGGATTTCCAACAACTCCAGCTTGTGAGGTTGCGTTGATAATTTTACCTCCATGACCTAATTTTCTAAAAAGTGCTGTTGCTGTTTGTGTCCCCCACAAAACTCCACCAACATTAATATTATAGACCTGATGAAATTGTTCAGGTGTAATTGTTTCAATTGGTGTTGTTGGGGCAATTCCAGCATTATTAACTACAACATTTAAATCACCAAATTTGTCGACAACAGCATTCAAAGCTGAAATAACTTGTTCACGGTCGGAAACATCAGCTTTAACCGCAAATGAGTTTTCTCCAAGCTCTTTTGCTGCTTTTTGAGCTGTTTCTTCGTTGTAATCAATAATAGCTACTTTAAAACCATCATTATAGAGACGTTTTGCGATTGCAAAACCGATTCCTTGACCTGCTCCAGTAACTGCTGCAATTTTAGACATCTTATTTCTCCTTTATTTATTTATTTATTTTATAGACCTTTACCAGTGGGTGAAACTAAAATTTTAACAGCTGTTTCATTATGATGAATCAGCGTATCAAATCCTTTATCAATCAAATCATCCAAACCGATTTTAGCTGTGATGAATTGGTCCAATTTTATTTTACCTGTTGATACTAGGTCAATTGTTTTTGGATGAGTGTTATTATAAGCAATCGTTCCTAAAAGGTTAGCTTCTTTGATTACTAATTTTGCCATATCAACACTAGCAGGCTTGCCCCAAATTGCAACAATGACAACTGTTCCACCCATACGAATCGCATCTAGACAAGCGTCAAAGCCCGGTTGGACAGAGGTACATTCAAAGGCTGCGTCCACTCCTTTTTCATTAATTTCATGAACTTTAGCTTGAATGTCATCTTCAATTGGATTGAAGAAATAATCAGCAACTTGTGCTTCTTGTGCTTTTTTGCGGCGAAGTCCACTAGGTTCACTGATGATAACAGTATGTCCTTGCGCTTTTGCAACGGCAGCAGTTAAAAGTCCAATTGGTCCAGCACCAACAACTAATACCGTACTCTTTTCACTTAAATTTGCTCGTTCAACAGCGTGATAGCCGACTGATAGTGGCTCAATTAGAGCAGCTTCATCCAATGGTAAGTTATCAGGAATTTTGTGAACCCAACGTTCATCAACAGAAATTTTTTCAGCCAAACCTCCACCATTTCCGCCCAAACCAATAAAGTTTGAACCTTCTGAGAGGTTATAATGTCCAGTTTCACTTGTATCAGTCCCTTCGGGAACGATATAAGGTTCGACAACGACATGGTCACCTACTTTAAGTCCGCTTACTCCTTCACCTATAAAATTTACAACCCCAGACATTTCATGTCCAAGAGTGACTGGTGGTACTTCTCCAGTAATTGGATTAGGATGTTCTGCTGACGGACAAAAAATTGGGCCATCTAAAAATTCATGAAGATCTGTTCCACAAATTCCACACCAAGCCACATCAATGCCAACTTGGCCAGCTTTTACTATTGGTTCATTAATTTCATCAACGCGGATATCCCCGCGGTCGTAAAAACGTGCTGCGCGCATAAAAACGCCTCCTCTATATAGGATGGTTGTCGTTTCAGGCAATCAATTAAATTTAGTATTTGAGATTTCTCTCACGAGTTTATTCTATCATTATTTCTAATAATTTACAAAAATTTAAAGCGTTTTCTTCCTTGATATATATAGACTTTTAAATGTTTTATTGTAATAAAAAAGCTACTGAATTTTCTGTCAGTAACTTTTACTTTTTGTATTCTTATTAATTGTTAACGTCTATTTCTTCGACGATTTTTTCGACTATCACCCTTAACTGGGATTTGTCTTTGTTCCTTGACAAATTCTGGTAATTGATTATATTTCATTGATAAAACGAGCCCTAAGCCGATGATATTTGCCATTAAGGCCGATCCCCCTTGAGAAATGAAGGGTAAGGGAATACCTGTTAAAGGAACAACACCAATAGCTGCTCCAATATTTTCAAAGACATGGAAGAGAATCATCATAATAATACCCGTTGAAATATAGGTATAAAACTGATTATTTGATTTGAAAGTTACTCGAATCATTCGATAAATCAGCATAAAGTAAAGGAAAATCAAAAAGGCTGATCCAACAAATCCGAAATCTTCAGCAATGACAGTGAAAATCATATCTGATTCTCGAACGGGAACATTGACATTAGCTACACCAATTCCTTTACCCCAAAGACCACCAACACCAACTGAAATCAATGAGCGTGCTTGTTGAAGACTGAAAGTCTGAGAATATTCAAAAGGATGTAACCATGCGATAAAACGATTGACCTGATACTGTGCAAAACTGGTACTTTCAAGAAATTTTTGTCCTTCTGGTGAAGCAACTAGAGCAACAATTCCTCCAGCTACTGCTGCTACGAAAAGAAAAGCTGGCGCAAGTATTTTCCAAGAAATACCCGAAACTAAAATAATTCCTGCTAAAATAGCTATAAATACTAAAAAGGTACCAAAATCTTTTTGAAATACCGAAATTATAGCTACTGGCATTGTTTCCAGTATCAAAAGTCCGATTAATCGGAAATCATCTTTGAGCACTCTTTTCTTTAAATTATTTTGGAAGGTAACTACAATTCTTGCCGAAAATAAAATATAAGAAAGTTTCATAAACTCTGATGGTTGAAAAAGATTACGTCCACCAAAAGCAAGCCAGTTTTTTGCACCTGTTGAAGCATAGGTTGCTTTATCATAGAAAAAGATTGGTAGAATCATTAATATAAGACCTAGCACATAAAAAAACGGTGTTAAGTTCCATAAAAACCTTGAGTCCATATGCATAACGATTAAAGCAACAAAGAGGCCAACAATAACCCATGTCCCTTGTTGAACAACCATTGTTGTTGCTTGTGTGGGGTGGTCATGACTTACTGCAACATAAAGTGCGTAAAGACCAATCAATATTAACATAAAGGCTGGTAAAATTAGCCCATAATCAATTCGTGAATCAAATGTAAATCTATTTGCTTTCTTGTTTTTCAAAACTAGCTCCAGTCAGTTTAATCTTGTTTTGGCAATTCATTTGGGCAATTTGCTATCACTTAGTTCTAACTTTTGCTTCAAATTTACAAAAACAATTTTATTATTGAGGTGACTTCTGTTTAAAATCATAAATCCATTCTATTATACAATTTTTTTGGATGATTTGGGCATTCTTTCTCAAAAATTCCAATAAAAAAATACTGAAAGCACTTTCAGCATTTTATAAAATGTGCCCTAGAAGGTCTCCTCCAAAAATCAAAAGATAAGAATAGAGGAGAATTGGCAATGGTTTACATAATAAGATACTCCAAGTGAAGAATTTCCAACTCATTTTTGTTTGACTTGCTATTAAAACAAGGGCATCATCTGGGGCAATAGGAGATAAAATGAGGAGCGCGAAAACAATATTAAAGCGTTTTTGCCCCTTATCCAACCAAGCCATGTATTTATTATATGTTTTTTCTTTGACAAAAGTTTTGGCTAATGAAGAACCATATTTTTTACCAAAGTGAAAAAGTAAAAAAGAGCCCGCAACAATTCCAAAGTAATTATAAACAAAACCCCAAACTGGTCCAAAAATCATGACCCCTGCTGCCATTGTAATCCCACCTGGTATGATTGGAACAATGACTTGCAAAATTTGCATACAAAGGAAGATTAATGGTCCTAAAAAACGATGTGCCACAATCAATTGTTGTAAGACCGCTTGATTCTGAAATGCGCCAAGGCGCCATAAATAAATGCCACCAACAATTGTCGCAACAAAGCCTAGAATAGTAATTAAATTAAAAACTCGTTTGATATATCTTAATACGTTATCATTCAAAGAAAATCCTCACTTTGGGCATTTTTTTTGGCTTTAAGGTAGGCTTCATTTTCTTCAATCCAACCTGGCAAATAATTAGCAAGGGTTTTAAAGCCAATTTTATCCCGAGAATCAGTAAAATGTTTTTTTCGGTAAATATGGTGAACTTGCGGATTTTTTTCCAGACTGCGAATTGACAGGCTAATTTTGCCATTATATTCGTCAATATCAATGATTTGTGCCATCACTTTTTGGCCAATTTTAGCAATATCATGAATACTTTTGACATAACCAGATTGAATTTCAGAAATATGAATCAATCCTTTTTGTTCAATTTTTTCTTTATTCGATGAATTATCCAGGTAAAATTTTACAAATGCACCATAATCTTGCATTCCAATAATTTCAACCTCAACAATATCACCGATTTTAGGACTTTTCTTTTCCATATTATGGCTCGATAATCTCAACTGATTCAATAACGACATCATCGACTGGTTTATCTTGCGCACCTACACGAACAGCTGCAATTTCATCGAGTACTTTATAGCTTTCTTCATCAACCAATTGACCAAAGACAGTGTGACGGCCATCAAGATGAGGAGTTCCGCCGCCAGTATATGTTTCAGCTACTTCTTCAGGCCACCCTCCTTGGATAAGTGAATCTTTAGGATAAGGCAAGTTTTTATTTTGAACAATGAAAAATTGACTTCCGTTTGTATTAGGTCCAGCATTGGCCATTGACAAAGCTCCCCGAAGATTAAAGAGGTCCATTGAGAACTCATCTTCAAATTTTTCTCCGTAGATTGAAGAACCTCCCATACCAGTTCCTGTTGGGTCTCCTCCTTGAACCATGAAATCTTTGATGATACGGTGGAAAATTACTCCATCATAATACCCCTCTTTGCTAAGTTCAATAAAGTTTTTTACGGTTTTTGGAGCAAGACTATCAAATAATTTTACAGTCATTTTTCCATGATTTGTATTGATAATTGCTGTAGTACCTTTGTAGTTTTCAAGTTCAAGTTGTGGGTAAGTCATATTTTTTAGTTAGTATTTTTATTTCTAAAAATACCTTCCTTTCTTTTTATAAGTTAATAAATTTCTGTCAGTAATTTTTACTGACAGTTTTTACTGATAGCTTTAATCAATAATTTTTAAGGCTTGTAAGGCTTTTAGAATTCCATCATTTTCAACAGAATCAGTAATGTAATCTGCTTTTTCTAAAATTTCAGGATGTGAAACCTTCATAGCTACTGACAGACCGGCAAAATCAAAGAGTTCACGGTCATTAAGTCCATCACCAAAGTTCATCATGTTCTCAGCTTTCAGACCAAGTTCTTGTAAAACTTTTTGACAGCCGATTGCTTTAGAACCTTCCATTGGAACAATATCTGAACTGTTTGGATGCCAACGAACCAAACGAATTTTATCGGATAAAGTTTCTGGTAATTCTAATTGGTCATCATGGTCAGAAATTGTCAACATTTGATAAATTTCATTTGTTTTATAATAATTGGGATTTTCTTCCAATTCAGAATAAACTGGACCAATTGCATCACTAGCAATTTTATCCCATTTTGAAATTTTCAAACTATCCGCAGCTACAAAAGAATATCCACTTTGTTCATTTTTCAGCCAAGTGATAATTTCTTCAATTAATTCCTTCGAAAAAGTATTTTTATATAATACTTCTCCTGTTTGTGCATTTTCAACATAGGCACCATTGATTGCTACATAGAAATCTGGTTTTAATGCCCGAACTTCTGGAACAACTCCGAAAAGATTTCTTCCCGTTGCAATTCCTGTCATAATCCCTTTTTCACGAAGTTTATGAAAGACTTCAGTAATTGATTCAGGCATGAAAGCTGAATCTTTGACCCTCAAAGTATCATCAATATCAAAAAAAATGATTTTTATTTTTGGGGCTTTTTCTAATTTTTTTTCCATCTTTTTTTCACTTTAATTTTATTTGTACAAACTTAATTATATCATATTTCTAACTTGTTTTTCCTCAGGTTTAAACTAAGTGATGTTGAATGGCATAAATTGTTGCTTGAGTTCGGTCTGACACTTCAAGCTTATTAAAAATATTAGAAACATGAGTTTTGACCGTTTTTAAACTGATAAAAAGTTCATCAGCAATTTCTTGATTAGAAAGTCCCGTCGCAAGTACTTTTAATACTTCTAATTCTCTTTTTGATAAATCATCATATAATTCATGTTTTCGATGTTTTTGTTGAGCAATCTTTTCCTTGACAGCATCGGAAAGGACATCTTCTCCATTGGCAACTTTTCTGATTGCAGATGCAATATCAGCGGCTTGTGATGTTTTAAGAATATAACCTTTAGCTCCAGCAGCTAAAGCTGGAAAAACTTTTTCGTCATCAATAAAACTGGTTAGAATTAAAATTTTTCGTTCTGGATTTTTGGCTAAAATCTTTTGCGTTGCTCCAATTCCATCAAGTCGATCCATCACTAAATCCATGAGAATAACATCAGGGTCAAGCATTTCAGTTTTTAAAAATCCTGACTCGCCATCGGCAGCTTCACCAACCACTTCGATATCGGGTTGAATATTCATGAAACTTGATAAACCTAGTCGCACCATCTGGTGGTCATCAACAATTAAAAGTTTAATTTTTTCCATTTTGTTCTTTCTAAATACGCATCATTTTTAAAGGCTCGGCTTCGCTTTAGGGATAATGATTTCAACAGTTGTCCCCGCACCTGGTGCCGAGATTACTTTGGCATCTCCGCCGATTAATAAAGCACGTTCTTTGATATTGGCTAAACCGTAACTGGCTGTCTTATCACTAGTAGAAACATCAAAACCAACTCCATCATCAGCAATTTTCAAGAAAATGTTTCCAAGTGATTCTCTTAAAGAAACTTCAATGTGCTCGGCTTGCGAATGACGCAAAGTATTCGATAAAATCTCTTGAGCCATTCGAAATAAATTGTCCTCAACATTACTCGTCGCTTCAATGTCAGCCAATTTAACCGTAATATTTGCTGAAATTTTCGCTTGGAGCTCGTCTGTCAGTGCTGACAGCCCTTCTGCTAAACTCTTACCATCTAATTCTACTGGTCTAAGATGTAGTAAGAGTGCTCGCATTTCATTTTGTGCAGAATGGAGCACTTTTAAAACCAATTGTGTCTGTGTTTCGATTTGTTCTTTAGTCAAATTTTGTGTCGAACCAGCAACAGAAGATAAAATCATTGTCGCTGCAAAAAGTTCTTGACTGACAGAATCATGAAGTTCACGTGAAATTCTTTTACGCTCTAATTCAATAATTTCAGCTTTGTCAGCAGATTTTTGCTTAGATAATTCTTGGAGTTCAGCTGACATATTCATAATTTTATCATGAACAGCTTGTAATTCAGGAGATTCAGGTTGTTGATTTTCTTCTAAAAGTTTAATATCATCTTGAAATTTTTGTTGAATAGCCATATTTTCAATATGATTAAAAAGGGTAAAAATCAGCGCAAGTAATCCTGCAACTGATATAAATATCCATAAACCATAGAAATTATCTCGAAGTTCCCTAATAATATTAGCGGTATTTAGTCCCCCTAAAGTTTGACCACTATTCATCATTATAAATAGAAGAAGATACATAATAAGGATGATACTAAAAACTGCTAAAAAGGTTGTGAAAAGTGATTTTTTCATCCTCTAATCACCTCAATATTTCCTGAATCAACCCGGATATTGATTTTAATTCGTTTTTCCGCCTGATCTAAATTTTCACTAAAATAACGAACATTTCCCGCATTAATTTGTGCTGCCTCATTGAAAATCTTTACAAGCCCAGCATTTGTTGTTAAATCAAGCGAAACTCCTACGTCCTCAGGAACAATAATTTTTGTATTACCTGTCATTTTTTTAATAGAAAGACTATTTCCAGAAGGTTTAAAAGTAACATCATCAAGATCAATGATATCATTTTGATTTTCATTCATGATTGACTCAGATTCATCTTGAGAAATATCTTCGTAAGAAAAATTTCTTACTCCTCCTTCTCGTGGATTATTTTTCCAAAAAACGATGCAAGCAATCGTAGGGAAGATAATTGCTAACCAGAACCATCCAACTGTGAAGAGAATCATTACCGATATTGCCCAAAAAATGAAACTGATGATACGTAACACACGCGCACGCGAACGAGTCGCCAAGATAGTAAAGAGAATAGCTAAAGCTAGAACTACCCACATACGCGGTGTACTAATCACATGAAAAATCAATCCTAATACAATAAAAATTTCTATAATAAAGATTGCTTTCAATTTTTTATTCATAAATCTATTGTACCAAAAAAAAGCTTACTTTTTCTCGGACTTAAGACTTAAATTTTACTTAAGAAAAATAGAGAAAAAATACTCCATTCATTAAGATGAAGTATTCTTTAAATTACATAATAAAAATATTTTTATCATATCCCATAAGATTGTTCAAAAAGGTTTCTACCAGCTTGACTTCTTAACCCCTGGAATCTTACCTTCATGCGCCAATTTTCTAAAATTAACTCGTGACATACCAAATTTTCGCATGTAGGCTCTGGGTCTTCCGTCAATTCGATCTCGCATTTTCATTCGATTGGGATGAGAATCTTTAGGAAGTTTTCGGAGAGCTTCATAATTTTTTGCTTTCTTAAGTTCCTGTCTAAGCTCTTGATATTGAGCAACTAATTTTTGTTGCTTTTTAAATTTAGCAATTTTTGATTTCTTCGCCAAAATATTATCCTTTCATTTATTAATTTAGTTAACCAGTTAAGTATATCCTATAAATAAAACAATGTCAACTGGTTAACATTATTTTATTATCTCTATTTTAATTAGCGGCTAAAGCTCCTCCTTGACTTGAAACATAATCTTGGGCATTCTCCTTATTTATTTTTACTAGACTCCCTTTAGTATCCACTCCATAAGTCTCACTTTTTTCACCTTTGATAGTTACCGTCGCAGAAGGCATATAATATTGGTCAATTTGACTTCCAAAATAGTTTTCATAAGTAATGACACTTTGATCAAGCTTATCAGTGACAGACTCATCATTTGCTTGTCTCATTATATTTTGAATAGCCAAATCCACATTTTCTGGTATGAATTCATAACTTCCACCATCCACCATTTGACTTACCCCTTGATATTGAACAGAAACTACCTTATTAAGACAATCTTTATAAGCCATAAGTGCGGTCAAATTAGCAAGATTTATAGAAATGTTAGTTTTAAAATCTGATGAAATATCATTTAAAAATGATTGATATTTAAAAACACTATTAAGACTAAGCATCTTGTTCATTAATTCAGTCATAACTTCTCGTTGATGAGCGGCGCGTCCATAATTCCCATTGGCTAACGTATCTCTATCTCGAGCAAAAACTAAAGCTTGTTCTCCGTTGATGAGCTGCTTAGGATTTCCTGAAAGATAAGGAACATAAGCTTTATATTCAGGTTCTGTATTTGAGATATAAATCGCTCCACTATCTACAATTTTATCTGAACCAGGCAAAGTTATTTTACCTGAATCAGTCCCTTGATAGACATCTGAGCCATTAGTATCATTGACAACTTCTACTCCCCCAACATCATTCACAAGATTTACTAAACCGTCCATATTAACAATCATAAAATTATTAAGATTAAGCCCTACTTGATTACCAATGGTTTTCATGGCATAAGTGACAGCAGATGATAACCCACCATTATTAAATCCTAAAGGATAAGCAGCATTCATTTTTTGAGTAGATTGAATTTTTCCAGATGCATCTTCAATATTCGTCATCGTATCTCGTTCCACTGAAATAATAGTGGTTGTTTTTGTCCGAGGATTCAATGTTAAAATAATTTGAGAATCTGAATTTCCATTCCATGAATCTGCACCCCCCCGACTATTATCACCAGTATCCACTCCCATGAGCAAGATAGTTAGTGGTTTTTTTGCAGATATACTAGAACTTTTTATTTTTGTATTTACATGAGTTTTCGTTAATGTTTTCTCTGCTTGAACATAGATAACCGCACTAACTGCCACGACTAAAATAACAAAAAGGGACATAAAACGAACAAAATATACTTTTTTAGACCTTTTTATTTTTTTCTTTTGTCTAATTTCTTTTCTTTTCATATCAAGAATACTTCTTTCTTTTATTAAAAATTATAACTTACTTAAACTCTTTAATTTTTCGTCAGCCGAGCTATTCAAAACCAGTCCTACTGCCAAAGTTGAAATTAAAAATGATGATCCACCTTGTGATAAAAAGGGAAAGGTGACACCTGTTTCTGGAACCAAACCAATTGCTCCACCTAAATTGACAAAAACTTGTATCAACAAAAAAGATGAACAACCAATTGAAATCATTGAATTAAATGGATCTTTTGCCCGCATCCCCACCAAAAGCATTCGGGTAATCATGAAAAAAATGACAGCTAGGATTATAATTCCACCAATGATTCCCAATTCTTCTACTATTACTGAAAATATAAAATCTGTATGAGCTTCAGGCAAAAATCCTTGTTTTTCAATCGAATTCCCCAGTCCTCTTCCAAACCAGCCACCATCTACAATCGCATAATATGAATTAGCAAGTTGATGACCCGAAGAAGCCAAGTCAGTAAAAGGATTAACGAATGCTTTAAATCGAGCATTAATATAAGATCCTGGAATCAAATCGCCTCCACTGATAAAAAGAAAGAGCAAAAAACTAAGACTAATCGTAAGCAACATCTTCCCATAACCTGAAAACCATCGCCAAGAAATTCCACTTGCACCAATCATTATCAAGGCTAAGAGCCCAATAATTGCTGTATTTCCTAAATTAGGCATACTGAGTTCCACTATCATTAGTAAGATAATCGGAAATCGCCATCCCCCTACAACTTTTTTTATGAGATTGTTACCCTTAAAAATTGCTTGAATATCATTTTTCTCAATCTCTTCTTGTCTGTTAGAAAAGATAGAAGCAAGAAACCAAACTGTAAAAAGTTTTGCAAATTCAACCGGCTGAATAGTTCCAATCCCTGGTAAGGGAATCCATCCATGCGCTCCATTCGCTGATGTATTAGGACCCACCCTTGAATAAATCATCAGCAAGATAATAATTAGAAAAATTATTTTTAAAATCTTTTCATTTTTTATAATTCTTAATTTTACTCGATAAATAATAATTAAAGCCACAAAACTTATAATTATAAAGACTCCTTGAGAAATTGCCAATCGATAAGGAGATAGTCCTCGGTTAATTTGATAGGGGACAGTTGCTGAAAACACCATGAGTAAGCCAACAGCTGAAAGAATCAAATAAGGAATCAAAATAGATAAATCTAAAAAACTATTTTTTGTAATTTTTTTATCCATAAATGAATCCCCCTTCGTTAATTTTCCAAATGAACGACAAGAGTATTTCTAGTTGCAAATCAATGAATAACTTTTTCTTTCTTATTTTCTTATTTTTTATTGTTGTATGAATTAATATTTTTGTCATCGGCTTGTACCTCAATTTCTGATTTATAGTAGATTTTGATTGTACAGCTCCAACTCAGAGAACTAGATTAGATTGAAGTGATAAAAATGCTTGTCCACTTTTATGCTATCTTTCTTCCTATAGCTCCCAGGGTCTGAGCCACTGTTATTCTGTGCTTCCATTTTCACCACCTCCTTTTTTATAAAAAAATTGCCTACGCCGGTTGAACGTAGACAAGGTATGATTTCAAAAAGATACACTATCAAGTGAACTAAAGTACCCAGTATCGTTCAAGCTTTAGCTCCGCAGGGCGATGTTGTTGCACTATTTCACGCCTTCTTTTTTCGACGTGAACTGTTGGCCCTCTCATCGTGTCTCCACGACTCTGCGGCAGCAACCCGTATCCCTGTGGTAGCCTCACCTACCGATGGTTAGAAAATCTCTAACCAAAATTGCTTAAATTAAATTTTCAAAATATTTCCTAAGCAAAAAAATTATAACACGACCTATACTTTTAGTCAAATAACAAATGCATTACCTAAATTAAATGTTTTTTTATTGGTTTAAACCTCTTGTTATGACTAAGTTTTTAGAAATTAGAACTAAGAAAAAAATATTATTTTTTAAAATAAAATACCAAAGATTAAAATATACAGACAAAAAGCTTATAATTGAATAATGAATTTCGTTAATAAATAAAAAAACTCCCTAGTCAATGCTGACTAAGGAGTTTTTTATTATATTTATCGAATTCCTAAAGCAATACGGGCATAACGACTCATTTTATCAACTGTCCATGCTGGATACCAAACCAAGTTCACCTTGATTTCACCAACTTCTGGCACTTCTTTCAAAGCATCATGAATTTGTTCAGTCAAAAGGTCCGCCAAAGGGCAACCCATTGTTGTCAATGTCATTTTAATTTCTGTAAATCCGTTATCTTCAAAGCTAATTTCATAAACTAATCCGAGGTTGATAATATCAATCCCAAGCTCTGGGTCAATGACGTTTTCAAGGGCAGAGAGAATTTTGTCCTTGATTTCATTCACTTGCTCTTCTGTGTATTTATCTGCCATTTTATCTCCTTAGGCTGTCATAAAAAGCAAAACTTTAAAAGTTGAACGAATGTGCTTTCTAGGACAAATCCAAATTGTCAAATTCTTTTTACAGCTTTATTTTACCAAATTTATTTTAAAATTTCTAGATAAAAAATTACTGACAGAAAAAATTTATTCATAAAATTTTCTGTCAGTAATTTATTTTATGCAAAACGTGAGAATTTCTTGAAGAAACTCAACATGAAAGTAAAGAGAGCGATAATAACCACAAATAGAATTGCTTCTGGTAAAATTGCTCCATTCAAACCAATGGTTTCGCGTAACATTTTTAAACCATAAGTCATTGGTAACCAAGGACTGATGACTTGATATATTTTAGGCGCAAGTTGTAAGGGGTAAGTTCCTGCACTCGTCGCCAGTTGTAGAACTAAGACTACAATCATAAGGAATTCACCAATCTTACCTAGAGCCGTTAAGAAGAAAGTATTGATTGCCATGTAAGCGAAGCTGATTAAAAGTACTGACAACAACATTTCCCACAAATGATTTGGTCTCAATCCAAGAAGAGCAACTGCTCCCCAGACGATGATTCCTTGTAAAAGTGCTACCAAACCATTTGTACCAATTTTCGCCAACATAAATTCGCGACCAGATTTCCATTTTTCACCTGAGAAACCAATTCCAATCACAACATTTGTCGCAAGGGCACCAATAAAGAGAGCAACATTAATCATGTATGGTGTCATTCCTGCACCATTTTCTGGTACATTGTCATGGTCAGTATGTTTAAGTTTCAACGGTGCAGCTACTTTTTTAGCATTTTCATTAGAATTATTAGTTGCTGAGAGAGTATCATCTGCTTTGGTTAACGCTGTTGACAAGTTATTAGCCCCTGTATTTAGCGTTCCCAAACCACTTGTTAAACTTGAACCTCCATTTGCCAATTGTTGTGAACCAGAGGAAATTTGTTGAGCACCCCCTGCCAATTGATTTGAACCTGAAGTTAAAGTTGAACCATTCGCTTGTAATTGTGACAATCCAGAAACTAATTGCATTGTCCCGCTTTGTAAATCTTTTGATTTACTTGCTAATTGTTGAGCGCCAGCGTTTGCTTGATTAACTCCGTCAGCATATTGGGCAAAACCAGAAGTTAATTTTCGACTTCCAGAAGTTAACTGGTCATTAAAATTCGTCAAACCAGCATTTAACTGATTGATACCAGGAATAAATTTTGTGTTTACATTAGTGTTTACTTCGTTCAGACCACCTGAAAGGTCAGCAATTATTTGACTTGCGCCTGGAACTAATGTTTTAAGATCAGCAATTTTTCCAAACATTGGTAGTAGACTTGTAAGACTGTCTTGGACTCCTTTAATATTCTTATTTAAAGATAGTAAATCGGTTTGAACTGCTCCAGCACCAACAGAATTATCTAGTGCATTTCTTATATCTGTTTTCTGACTTTCGCTTAAAGTTTTAAAAGTCTCAGTACTTTCAACTGCTGCCTTAGAGGCTACCACTTGATCATTAGCTAGATTTGTGACCGTAGCTCCAAGACCTTCCAAGTTATTTTGGATATTGGCAGCCAAATTTGGGTCAATCGTATTTTTTTGTAACTCCTGATTTAATTCAGTAAGACCATTTTGTACAGCACTAATTTTTTGCTGTTGAGTTTCGGATAAAGTTGTTTTTTGAGCCATTTGACTTAAGCCTTCGGATAGTTGTTGCACACCCGATTGTAATTGACTCACCGCTTCTGACCCTTGAGAAATTTGTGAAATTCCTGCTGACAGCTCTTTTGATTTATCAGCCAGTGTTTGTGTACCTGCTGCTAATTGTTGCGTTCCACTGACAAATTGGTCAGCACCAGAAGAAAGTTGTTGCCCACCATTGGCAGCTTGATTCACTCCTGATACATATTTATTTAAGCCTGAATTCAAATTATTTGCGCCGTCAGTAAAAGTTAAACTTGATGAAGATAAAGTATTCAAATTACTACTTAATTCTTTTGAACCATTCAATGCTGACGAAGTTCCATCAGCCAATTTATTTGAACCGTCAGAAGCTTCTTTCATTCCTGACTTCATATCACCAAGTTTAGCGAAAATTTCTTTGGTGTAAGTTTCTGTGATATTTTTAGAAACCTCTGATTTCAGCTGATTCATCGCACTTTCGCTCATTTTTGATGAAATATAGTTATGACCACGTGTCGTTTGATAATCTAACTGAACCGTTTTTGGTTTCTTATTCATTAAGGTTGTTGCATTTTCTGAAAAGTTTTCTGGAAAAGTGATAACCATGTAATAATCACCTTTTTTTATCCCTTTAGAAGCTTTATCCTCCGAAACAAAATGATAATCTAAATCCTTTGATTTTTTCATTTCAGCAATGACATCATCACCAAGTTTGAATTTTTTTCCGTTCAATTCAGACGTCTTGTCCAAATTTACAACCGCTACTGGTAAGTCATTCAATTTACCGTAAGGATCCCACATAGAACCTAAGAAAATATAGTTATAAATTGCTGGTACAAGTGCCAAAGCGATAATAACAATAATAAAAAATTTGTGCTTTAAAATGGCTTGCCATTCTTTTTTTAACATCTTTTCCCCTTTCTTTATGGACAACACGTCCAAAAACTGTTACAATACGTATTATAAACTTTTTAGAAAATTTGACAATTATTATCCATTCGGTTTTGGACAGATTTTTAAATCTGTCTAAATAAAGCACTTACATTCTAAAAAGGACGGAGGTCCCCTTTTAAATGTCTAATGACAGCAGAAAAGATCGTACAAAACTTCAACTACGAGATGCCATGATTCAACTTTTAGGCGAGAAATCTTTTGACCAAATTTCAACGACTGAACTTGTGAAATTAGCTAAAGTTAGTCGTAGTAGTTTTTATACTCATTATCAAGATAAATATGACATGATTGAAGCCTATCAGCGTCGACTTTTTGAGACTATTCAATATGTCTTTGAAAAAAATAACGGAAATATTCATGCAACAATGCTTGAAACTTTTGAATTTCTAAAAGGAAATCAAATATATGCCGCTCTTCTTTCGGAAAATGGTAGCAAAGAAATCCACCAGTTTATGTTGCAAAAACTCAAAGAACTTATTCAAAGTTCCTTTTTCCCTCAATCTAAACATCTTAAATTAGGAAAATTAGGGGAAATTTATGCGACAACCTACTATGCTAATGCTATTTTTGGAACTACTCAATCATGGATTCGTCGAAAACAAAAGGAAACACCTACTCAAATTGCTAATCTATTAGTTGAGCTCATAAATTAAAAAAAACGGTTCTTTTAGAAGAATCGTTTTTTATCATTCTATTTGGAAAATAATAGCCATTAACAGGTGTTAATCATGATGCTGAACTTCCAAAATCATATTGCTCAATGTTTCAATCACCATATCTTCATCAGATAGTTCTTGTTTCGTAGCCAATTTTAAAGCTTTTCCAGCTCTAAATACCGGAATATTTTGTTCGCCTACTAAAATTTTTTCTCTTGAATGAACATCATGACTGACTCTGGCTGCACGTTTACGAACCTCAAAAGTCCCAAAATTTGAAATATGTACGGGAGTCCCTTCAGAAATATAGTAAGTGATTGCCTCGACAAAGGCATTGATTGCCTTTGCTACATTTACTTTTGAAAGTTCTGTACGGTCTGCTACATAATCAATTAACTCCTGTTTCGACGCCATTAACTCATTCCTCCTATTTTCTACATTTCCCTATCATCCTTTTCTTCACTAACTCTAGTGAATTCTTTTGTCATCATATAAATCTTCATAAAAAATCCTAGCTTACGCCAAGATTTTTTGGTTATTTTACAACCATAACATTGCAAGGCGCATGATTAACAACATAACTTGTCGTCGAACCTACTAGCATCCTGTCTAATAATCCCTTACCATTTGAACCGACTACAATCAAATCCAATTCAAATTGCTTTGCAAAATTAATGATTTCTTTCTTTGGATTTCCTGTAAAGGCATGGACTTCAAACTCAACTTCATCATTAATCAGAACCTCAACTTCAGCAATAATTTCTTTAGATTCTGTTTCTAAATCATCCAAATTAATTGCCAAGGCATACGGAGTTCCCCGAAGTCTTGTTTCGTCTTTAACATGTAAAACAAATAATGAAGTTTTATTTCTTTTGGCAATGGCGACTGCTTCGTGAATTGCTTCTTTCGATTGGTCAGAGCCATCAACTGCAACTAAAATTTTCTTGTATTCATCTCTCATTGTAAACGCCTCCTTTACTATATTCTATGATAAAATATTTAAGAAGTCCAACTAAACACTCACTATATTTTTAGAAGAAACTTTTATTTTTAAGACTTTTTTTCCAATTTTACTTAGGAGTAAAAATATAATTTTATGAAAATATTAAATCACTTTTTTTGATATTCTGATTTCTTTATGCTACAATTTAGTTGGAATTTCGTTATGAACCAATTTGGTTCCCTTTCGTATAATAAATAAAGAAAGGAGAATGTACTATGACATTCACTAACAAAAATAAATTTTTCCAATATACAGTAACTCTAGATACTTCTCATAATATCTTCAGAGCATCACTTGTAAATGATTCAAATATTTATGGTGCTGGAAATACTATTGAAGAAGCTGTACAAAACTTAGAACAATTAGTTTAAGGAGAAAAAAATGGGCGAGTATCCCAATCGATAAAGGCATCTACTTTAATTTTGAGAGTAGGTGCTTTTGTTATACTTTAAATAAAAAAAGTTGCTCAATGAGCAACTCCCTTTTTAGTTTCTCTCAGTTACTACTTCTCCACTTGCCTTCTTGTCATTCTTCCAAATAGAAAAGAATTTTCCATATAAAGAAGTAACCAAATAGAAAGTAATAGTTAGAAGCATTGCTAAAGAACTTGCAGAATAGCCATCCATAAGTGCTGTTGCCCATAAAATAATCATGACCACATCAGATAAGAGCCAAAGTGAGTAACTATCCCCATAACCTCTAACAACCAAGATTGAAGCCGCAGCTCCAATAATTAAAGTAATAGCATCCCATAAAGGATTGGTGTCTCCAAGTTTTGTATAAATGACTGTAATTGGCCACCAAAGAACCAACATACTGATGATTGTCAAAATCCATCCTTTTGTCTTCATGAATTTGACCCCATTTTCAATTCGATGTCCCCAAGTTTTCCAAGTGAAAATCAATGGCAAGTCAATCAGCAAAACAAAAACAATTTGATCTAAAACAGAGGCATAGTGACCAGCAGTCCAGTTAATATAGATATAACCCAAAGCACTAATCAGCCCCAAAAGACCATTAATTGGTTTTCCAATCATCATGTAAACTGTACATGCCGACCCCATTAAGGTAGCAATCAAAGTGATAATTGATAAGACCGTAATTGTTGACGTTAAAAAGAAAGCCAACTGTACTCCTATGATAAACGAAAGCATGATGCTTCCGGCTGTATTAATTGATTTTAGCTCATCTTTGAGCCATTTGAGATAATTTTTCATTCTCATCCCCAATCTAAGAACGTCAAAAACGTCCACTAAAAATTATATCACGAATAAAAAATTGTCAGACGCTTCCAAATATATTCTTTAGATTTTTTTGAGACCAATCATTATCAATTTTGTTCCATAAAAATTTTATTTATCTCTAATAAAGTTGCATAAATAAAAAAGCCGATATTCATCGGCCTTTTCGTTTCTATTTATCCCATCTGTAATAGTGAATCATTTTGATGAACCCAACAATTAAAAATTCGATTCCAAGAAGTAACCACAAAGTTACCCCTCCCCAAAGCGGAGAAAATACTAAAGTAAAACCAGCAATGATACTAATTACACTTAAGAAAATCCCCCAAAATTTACTATTGAAATTAGTCAAAACTGTAAGAGTTACAATTCCATCTACAATCCAACTAATCCCTACAAAAATACCAATAAGGACAAAAAGCGATTCTGCGGCTGCATTCAAATCTGAAAAAACAAAAATTCCTGCAAATAGGTAGATAAATCCCAACAAGAGGTGAGAAATTCTCCAGAAATTTCCTTTTTCTTCACTTCTTTTGACTAGATTTGCTCCAATATAAATGACACCCATAATTACGAGTGCTACCCCTACAAGAGCGGCGACAATAGCTGCTGTTTTTGTAGGTAAGAATAATATCAATAAACCAATAATAATTGAAATTATCCCACTAAATCCGACTCCGCGTCGAAGTTTTTCAAAATCTGTTAACATAACTTTACCTCCAAAAAATATTCTTCAATTCTCATTTAATTATAACATAATGAATACAATATTTTATTTATGATGATTAAAAATTACGCTTAGTTGTCTTTATACAAGTCATTATTTTTATTATTAGTCTTCTTAAAAAAAAGTTAATTCAAAAAAAGGAGTACTTTAACTCCTCAAAAATTTTCAAATGATAAGATATAAAATCAAACTTTTATCGTTAGTAATTTCAATTATCTTTTTTATTTGTCACTTTTATCCCTTTACGCTCCGGACTTTTCCAGGTTCCAGACCCTAAACCTAGAATAGTTTTTACTGCTGGAATAAAAGTCGTTACAATGGTTAATGCATTCATTACCCAGTAAAAAAGCATATAAAGTGGAGCAAATAATAGATATTTTACTTTTCTTCCACGGTCATCAACTATTAATGAAGCGACTAATTGAAAAGTTCCCGAAATCATTTCAAAGCAAACAAAGAGAAAGGCCATCGTTAACATGTGATAAATCCGTTCTAAGTTTCCGGTAATGGCAAATTGAAATAAAGACCAGATAAAAATTGCTGACGAAATCCAGAAAAAGAATGACCAGATAATGCTGAAACTTTGGTCAATAAACATAATTGTTCGGCCAACGTTGTCAAAAGGGTGTAAAAATACTTTTTTAAAATTAGTCAGCCAAACCTCTGTACCACCTTTGGCCCACCGTTTCCTTTGACGATAGAGCATTTTCAGAGATTCTGGAACCTCCATAAAAAACATAATACGAGGCGCAAACAATGATAACCAACCGTCCATTTGATGGTCCCAAGCAATACTAATATCTTCTGTGGCTCTATCTTGTCGAAACAAACCGACATCAATTAAGGCATCTTTTCGATACATCGTATTTGCACCACTATAGGCATAAATACTCCCTAGCACACCAAGTTGAGTCCGTTTAATAATTCCTACAATACTAGAAAATTCAACTGTTTGAGATTTCGCAATCAATTTTGCACGATTCTGAACATCCATATTAGCTGTTACTGCTGAGATGTTAGTAGAATCTTGTCGAATAAAATAATTGATATAGCGATTTAAAGAGTCAGGTTCTGGAACAGTATCTGCATCGTTGCTTAAAACTAGTTCTCCTTTTGCAAATCCTAAACCAATATTAAAGGCATGCGCTTTTCCTTTATTTTTTTCAATTCTAATCACGCGCAATTTATCATATTTTTCTTGTAATTCTTTTAAAATTTCAGGAGTTCTATCAGTTGAACCATCATCAGTAACTAGAACCTCATAATTTTCATAATTAATTTTTGTCATTAAATAATTAAGTGTATCTTCAATGACTATTTCTTCATTATGAGCTGGAACCATTATAGTAACAAAAGGTTCAACTTCTACTGGAATATCATCCCAATCCTTTTGCTTATATTTGAACAAAAAGCTATAACATAAGACTCCAATAAACCAGGCGAATCCGCCTAAAATTGGGTAAGTAATTAACACCAGAAATATCAGTGTCAGAATAAAGTCAACAATGCCATTTCCCGTTTGAACAAAACTAATCATTGTTTTCTCCCTTCTGATAAAGTTTTTTCACAAAATCTGTTTCCAAATTTTGCTCTTCTTTGACCGAATAAAAACAAACATTATGGCGAAAATCTTTTGTGCCAAATCGTTCATCATAAGCTTGATTAATTAACTTTCGTCTTACATCGACACGTTCAGCATCGTACTGCTTTTCTTTTTGTAGAAAATGTTTAAAACGATAATTATTCCAAAAAGTTAGGATAATATACAAGATAGATAGGAAAATAAAAGATATAGAAAGAAAAATGAAAAGAAATAAAAGTGTAGTTTTTTCTTCTCTATAAATTATGATATGATCAAAACGTGCTCGATTTGGAAAAACAAAAGGAAAGATAATCCATAAAAATGGAATGATAACACCACACCATCCTAAAAGAGCAATTATAGTTTGAAAAATTTTACTCCCATAATGGCCTTTTTCAAAATAAGGGTCATAGACTAAAGATTTCTTTGCTTCTTCTCGACTGATATTTTTTTTCATTTCAGTCCTTTCTGATCTTTTTTAATTGGGTTGTAGTCTATAAACTACATTTAAACAATTATCGCATTTTTTTTCCTTAAAATCCATCATCAATGTCATTATTTAACTACAAAAAAAGTCGTCTTGATAAATTACCAAACGGCTCTTATTATTCAACTTCTTCTATTTTAAATTATCAACTACTTCATTAACCTAGCTCAGTAGATTCAATAAAACAATATCCTTAAATCTTTGAGCATAACCATAAATCTTTCCAAATAAAAAAACCGCTCAATAGAGCGGTTAAACTGGTGTATCTTAACGACGACGTTCAGCGATACGAGCTTTTTTACCTGTGAGTGCACGGAGGTAGTAAAGTTTCGCACGACGTACTTTACCGTGACGGATAACTTCGATTTGTTCAACACGTGGAGTGTGAACTGGGAAGATACGTTCTACACCAACACCGTTTGAGATTTTACGAACAGTGTAAGTTTCGTTAATTCCTGAGTTTTTACGAGCGATAACAACGCCTTCGAACATTTGGATACGTTCGCGAGTTCCTTCGACAACTTTTGCGTGAACACGTACAGTGTCACCAGGACGGAAGTCAGGAATATCAGTGCGGAGTTGCGCAGCGTTGATAGATTCGATAAGGTTCATTTTTTTCTCCTCTTGCCCATCATTAAGCAGCATCTAGCAAATTAAGCTCAGCGGATGAACAGTTTTATTAGTATGCAAAAACATACTCAATAAGTATAACAGATTATCCATCCTTTGACAAGTTCTTATTTTTGTTTTATTAGTAACCAATTTGTTCAATATCAACTTCGGACTGATTAATCATATCCACAACTTTATGAATAAGATACATTCTCTCATCAAGCGCATGAATTTGCTCTGCACAATTTTGTAGTTCACCACTGAGTTGCTCAGGAATTTGTCCATCATATTTATAACGAACTTTATGTTCCAACGTTGCCCAAAAATCCATTGCCGAAGTTCGTAACTGAATTTCAACTCGACAGGTTTGTTCACTAAATAGATGTCCTAAATTAACTTCGACAATCATATGATAACTACGATAACCTGTTTTTTTAACGTTTCTTAAATAATCTTTTTCGCTAACAACTGTAAAAGCTTCTTGGCTTTTGATAATTTCAACAATCTCATAGATATTTTTAGCATAAGAACAAATAATACGAATTCCTGCAATATCTGATAAATGTTCATCAGCAGCATCGGCGGTCACAGGCAAATCTTTCTTTTTCAGCTTTCCTGCAATACTTTCCGGTGATTTTAAACGATGTTTGATATGCTCAATTGGGTTGATTGCCTCAAAATTATTATAATAGGTATTTAGATTAGAAAGTTGAGTTCTGACAACATCTAAAGCACACTCATATCTGACAAGTTTCTTTTTTAATTTTTCAAATTCTTCTGGTTCAAATCTTGTTTTTAAATAATCTTTTTCCATTTTACTTTAATTCCTATCTAGTCTTATCTTCTTATTAATTTCTTCTCAAATATTTAGTGATTAATAAATTATAATATAATTTCCTTATATTTTTCTTTGACTGGATAATGCTATTTGCTCTAAAAACGATTCACATCATACTTCTAATTATAACATTTCCTGAAAGTTTTTTGTGCGCTTTCTACTGTAAATAATTACTATCAAAAAAGCACCAAATCATTGATGCTCTTATGCAATATTTATTTTAATGTTTTCAATATTTCTAAAAAGTTTTTTTCACTTTCAGAGAGAATAGAATTTTTTTGATAGGCATAATTAATATGAAAGAATTGTTTATCTTCTTCAATAAATGGTACTTTAACTAGATTTTTAAAGTCCTCTGATAAGCGGATATCTGCCATAAGACTGATCCCTAAATTTTTCCTGACAAGTTCTTTTATGGTATGAGCATCATCTAATTTCAAAACTACATTAGCTGATTGATTATATTTTTCATTTAAACGATTAAAGGCATTAAAGTGGATATTATGCTCTCCCAATAAGATAAAGTCTTCATTAAGTAAATCTTTAAATCCTAATTCTTTTTCATTGGCTAGTGGATGACTATCCGACATAATGATAAAAAATTCTTTTTGAAAGAGTTCTTCTATTTCTAATTGGGGATGCTTAATCTTTTCTAGACTTCCTAAAAGGCTCGAATCTATTTCTTCATTTAAAAGTAGGCTCAAGAGTTCATTAGAACCACCATAAATCATATGTAAGGCATTCAAAAAGTTCAAATTATCTTGCTTTGATAGAAGATATGAACTTATAATTGGCGGAAAACCAACTTTAAAATCTTTCATACTCGAACGATGAATAGCTTTTTTCGTGTGATTTAGTTCAGAGAGAATTTCATTGGTTCTCATTGCCAAAAGTTCGCCCTCCGGAGTTAAATCAACTACCTGATGCGAGGAATCTTTATAAAATAAATCACAGTCATAGTAGGTTTCTAAACGTTTGATTGCGTAAGAAATAGTGGGTTGACTAACCCTGAAATGTTTGGCAACATTGGTGAACGAACGCAATTTTGACAATTGATAAAAATATTCAAGATCTCTTAAATTTAAACTCATGGCTATACTCCTAGGAGCTATTTTAACATAATTTTGTAATTATTCTTAGTGCCATAAGTATTATTGAGCAACTCTAGTTTAATTGTCCATAAACCTTGAGTTTATCTGTTTTGGCTGGATAAAAAACCATTACAATTATTGTAATGGTTTTTATATTCTATGCTGTCTTTTCAAATTTACGATGTTTAAGGGTAAATACAACATCTGATGCTTTGGCAACTTCATTTTCGTGAGTAACCAGAATCACAATTTTATTATCTTTATGAGCAATTTCTTTAAAGAGTTCAACAATTTGGGCTGTTGTTTCTTCATCGAGATTCCCTGTGGGTTCGTCAGCAATAATTATCTCATGATTTAAAACTAATGCTCTAGCGATGGCCACTCTTTGTTGCTGACCACCTGAAAGTTTACTGACAGGTTTATAAATTAGGTCTGTGCTCAATCCTACTTTATTCAACGCTTCTTCTATTGCTGCTTTTTCATTTTCAAATTTTACTGACGAAATTTTTACGGCTGTTTTGACGTTGTCATAAGCACTCATGTAGGTCAGTAAGTTATAAGCTTGAAAAACGGTACTTACTGTTTTTTTACGATAATTTGTTAAATTACTTGATTTGATTGCTTTATCATCAAAAGACATACTTCCAGATTTTGGTGTATCAAGTCCGGCAAGCAGGGAAAGAAAAGTAGTTTTTCCTGAGCCGGATTGTCCTAGAATGGCATACATCGTGCCTTTTTCAAAACTTTCTGTGACATCTTTAAATAGATAGTCATCGGGGTTGCTATAATAATAAGTTAAATTTTCAACTTTTAGAGTCATCTTTGCTCCTCTCATTTTAAAAATTTACTGACAAAATCTGGTGATTAATTTTTGATAAAAATTGAAGGCTGTCAGTAAATTATTAGACTGGTTCTTCTTAGAAATCAATTTGTTAAAACTTGTTTAGGATTCAATCTGAGAATTCCAATACTTGCTAGACCGACAGCGATTAGTGTAATCAAAATCGCAATAGCAACAAGAAGTAAAATTTCACTGACAGAAGTTTTAATATTCAATTTTTCAAGTGCTTTTGCTTCAGAAGCTGATTGTCCAAAGCCAATTGCTCCACCTGCACGCCCCATAAATCCGCCAGCATTTCCTGATGGTCTTTGACCTTCGGTTTTGCCTCCATTTGCTCCTGGAGCTCCTTGCATGGTGCTTGTGCTTGCCGTTGTCTGCGTTGTTTCTTGTTTTAAAAGTTGTTGTCCAACGACATTTCCTACTACATTTCCAGCAGCTGATGCAATACCAACCGAAACAATCATAACCATGAAGAGTTCAAAGAAAAATTGACCAATAATTTTGAGTTTTGATTCTCCAAGACTCATCAGAACACCAATTTCAAAACGACGTTCGCGAACCATGAGCATCACGATAAGCGCCAAGATAATTGCTCCAGCAATTGCTACAATGAGTACAATATTTCTAGCAAAACTTGCAACATTATTCAATGATGATTTTACATTTTGATAAGCTTGGTCATTTTTAGAAACTTGGAAATTACTGTCATTAACTAATTTATTAGCAGCTTTTACAAAAGTATCTGCTTGTGCAGGATTTTCCATGCTGTAAGTTGCATTTGATACTTTGCCAGTCGTACCTTTGATAGAATTTGCTACAGAAAGTGCAGTATACATTGTATTCATGTATTGAATTGAGCTTTCTGTCGAGCTACTTGTTGTTGTATAGATACCAACAACAGTCATTTTATATGTTTTGTCATTACTATCTTTGATTGTGAAAGTTGAACCCACTTTTAATGAGTTTTGGCTAGCAAGGGTTGATTCAATGACAACATTGTTCGTCCCCTCATCTGAATCCTTAATTGCGCGTCCAGAACTAATCTTATAAGAATCTGTGAAGCTTGTACTTGCTGCTAAATCATTTGTCCCACTGATTGTGAAATCCTCTTGGGAAGCTCCGCCCATTCCTCCTTCACGTCCACCAAATCCACCAGCTGCTTGCGTATCTGTTGATGAACTTGAAGAACTACTACTTGTTGAAACTTTTTCAATACCAGAACTTGCTGATGCTTGAGCCTGATAAGTGAAACTTGCTGATTTTACACCATCAAGTTTGGCAATTTTTTCAGCAGTTGTTTCTGAAATCGTTGGTAAATCAATATTAAACCGTTTACCTGCTTCAGCAGTATCACTTGAACTGCTACTACTTGAACTTGATGTTGCACTATTTTGTGCTTCTTTGATAACATTTTGCATGTTAACAGAGAGTGACACGGTTGCTCCAGCTGATTTTTTAGCATTATCAATAGAAACATTAGCTGCACTATTAATAATTAATCCTGAAAGTACAAAAATTAAAATTGCTGAAAAGGCAACAATTAAAAGTATTGTCCGTCCAATTTTGGCTTTAGTGAAAAGCCATGCACGTCTTATAAAATCCATATTTTCCTCATTTCTGAGTCTTCTTCTGATAGACTCTTTTTTGTAAGTCGATTTTAAGCACGTCAGTCAATTTATTAAAAATAAAGACGGAAAGAATGATTGGCTCAACGTCCTTAAAAACCACTTGGTCCTTTATGCTGATGCAGTTCCACTTTCGTCACTACTTTCTTGTGTCGTTCCTGAATTACCTGACTGACTGTTAGAACCACCCGTAGTCGCACCGCTATTAGTGTCTGGACTACGTCCATTTTGTCCAAAGCGATTTTGCATTTGTTCTTGAAAATTATTTTGCTGTGATTGATTACTTTGGCCCTTACCAATGAAAAAGCCACCTACTCCACCAACAATTAATGTTAGTAATGAAACAAAAATAATTTCTTTCCCTTTTAAAAGTTTAAGAACTTTTTTCATTTTGGAATCCTTTCTTTTCTTGATAAATTGATTATAATTGTTAAAACTTAATTTCAACCCAAGTAAAACTTAAGCTTTTCTAAAAGTTAAATAATATTTTCTTGAGTATTCTGTCAGTAAAATATTAACTTTAAAAAATAAAAAAAGTCGCTCACAAGAGCGACTTTTCACTGACCATTCTGTCAGTAAATTTATTAATTAAAAAGCAAAGTAAATACAAAGCGCAATTACTGACAGCACTGCTGTAAATAACCAGAAGACAATGTCAATTTTCCATTCTGACCAACCAGCTGCTTTTCCAGAAAATCCACCGAGTTCAAAATGATGATGAATAGGAGTCATTCTAAAAATACGTTTACCACCTGTTTTCTTGAAATAAGCAACTTGTAGCATCACTGAAAGTGTTTCAATGACATAAACCGCACCAATTAAAAGCAAAGTCCATTCGGCATGAAGTAAGATTGAAACAATTGCAAGAAAACCACCCAAAGCCAAGGAACCAACATCACCCATGAAAATTTTTGCTGGTTTGTGATTGAAGACAAAGAATCCAAGCAAACCACCAATGACTGACAAGATAATCAACAAAACATCGTACTGTTGATGTGCTACTGCGATAACTGCATAAGCTGTCAGTGAAATCGCAACAGTGATTGAAGCAAGACCGTCGATTCCGTCAGTAAGATTGACCGCATTTGACCAACCCACAAGCCAAATAATAATGAAAATTGAAAAGAAAATCCCAATATTAAATTCCCAACTTAAAAGATGAATAATATGTGATTTTTCGCCATGACTGTAAATGAAATAGGAAACAATCCCAATTAAAATTTGAGCCAACATTTTTTGTTTGGCAGTCAAACCTTCATTAATTTGTTTGAATACTTTCAAAAAGTCATCTAAGAAGCCAATGACAGCATACATGGCAAAGACCCACCACGCAGTAATGAAAGCTGGACTAAATTTGCCAAAAACCAAAGCGGCAATTAATGAAACTACTAAACTCACAACAACGAAGACAAAACCGCCCATTGTAGGAGTCCCAGCTTTACTAGCATGCTGTTTTACATCTTCAAGGGTTGGTTGCCCACCCAATTTTTTCTTGTGGAAGAACATAATGAAGCGAGGAATACCAATGATTGTTATAATCATTGTAATTACCGCCGCCACTATCCCATTCAATAACATTTTCTTCTCCTAATTTTTGAAGCTCCACATGGACTAGTGTCTGTGGAGCCTCAATTAATAATTTTTAATTTCCCATTTTAACAGTTAGAGTTTGACCTTTTTTAACATTGGTAGAAGTTTCGATACTTTGAGTCAAGACTTTATTTCCTGACCCTTCATAAGTTACTTTAATTCCAAACCAATTAGCCAATTGCTCAACTTCTTTTTTCGACCAATCATACATATCAGGCATCACCTGATCTTTATCATTCGTCAAAAGTAAAATTCGTGAATTTGCTGAAACTTTTTCACCTTCAGCAATCGATTGAGCAGTTACTTTTGCCCCTGTCCCAATAATAACCGGACTAAGGACAGTACGGCGTAAGCTATCAGCAGTATCTCCTGAATCTTTGCCTTTATAATTCTCAATGGTCACTTTGCCAGCTTTAGTATCAGTATCAGCACTAACTGATAAATCATTTTTCATTGCTTCAGCACTTGTTAACAATGGATTTGCCACTCGAGCAATATATTTAAGTGTCCAACTTTCTGTAGGAATTTTTACATTCATATAGAAAATAAAATCAGGATTCTTAGCAGGATACATCACAACAGCAGAGTAAAGGTAATCTTGAGAACCTGTCATATAACCACCCGTTGTTGAGGCAATTTGGGCCGTCCCCGTTTTAACCGCTGCCGGTTCACCATTGACCATAAATAAAGGACCAGCAGCAAGATTTTGCTCAGAATCGCCACTTGTTGAATAAGATGTTCCGTAAACAGGGTCAGTATTTACTGTTAACATCAAATCACGCACACCACTTGCTGCATCATTAGAGACCGGATGTCCAACAACTTCTGCTTTAGAAGTCAAACTTGTTTTTGTATTCGGATCTACTACTTTGCTGACAATATGTGGCTCAAGCATTGTTCCATTTCCAGCAATAGCCGTCCAACCTCTAATCAATTGAAGTGGAGTAACCGCAACCCCTTGACCAAATGAAGATTGAATTTGCGAAACGGCATTTGATGAAGGAAGAGCTCCCGGATTTTCACCATCTAAACCGGCTCTTACTTTAAGACCAAATTTAAATTTATTAAGATAACTTCCCCATAAAGCATCTCCCATATTCATTTCAATTTTACTCATCCCAATATTTGAAGATAAAGCAAAACCTTGAGCATAGGTTACTGTTTCTGGCAAAGTATAGCTTTTATTTTCTGTTACATCCCAGTCATTAATCGTTGTATCATAAACTTGAAGTTTCCGTTGGTAAGTTTCATTAAGATTTACTTTTCCACTATCAAGCGCTCCAGCCATCAAGAAAGTTTTAAATGTTGAACCCGGTTCAAAGGCTGATTGTGAGAGCAAACTGTTCCAAGTGAAATACTTTTGTTTCTCAGCATCATTGATCGTTGTTGCCGTATAGGTTGGACGTTGACTTGTTGCTAAAATCTCACCGGTATGAGCATCAACTAAAGTTCCTGAAAGTTGTTGTGCTCCAGTATCCGTAGCCGCCTTGTCCATATATCCTTCAAGATTTCTTTGAAGTTGTGCATCAAGTGTAGTATAAACGTCTTGACCATTTTTAACAGGTTCAATGACTTTAGTTGTTCCTGGAATTGGGCGACCATAGATATCTTTTTGATAAGTTTCTTTACCATTTTCACCACTCAAAACATTATTGAAGGCTTTTTCCAAGCCCATATCACCCTTGAGAGCTTGAGTACCATTTTCATCTTTAGGACGAGCAATACCAATAAATTGAGAAGCAAAATTTCCAAAAGGATAAGAACGAGAAATATTTGCCGTGAAACCAAGTCCAACAATTTTTTCATTCTCAGCCGCTTTTTGAATCTCTTTCATTTTTTCAAGAGAGATATCACTACCTTTAGGGCCAAATTGAACTTGTTTCAATTTAGAATTGAGCTGCTTTTTAATTAAATCGCGGTCAATTCCAAGTTTACTATTTAAGAAATCTTCAACTTTGGTAAAATCTTTCTTATCAATATAAAGAGGATTTCCATTTGAATCAACCTGTGTTTTATCAATTACAGCATAAATTGTATAGGTACTTGAGTCTACCGCAATGGCCGCACCTGTACGGTCATATATTGTTCCACGCTTCGCCTGAACCGTTACTGTGCTTTGATAGTTGCTCTTGGCCATCGTTGTAAGATTGGTTCCACCGACATGATTGACGGTAATTAGCCAGACAAAACGAAATATAAAAACCGTAAACAGCGCAATAGCTAGGAAAAACAGGCTCTTACCTACTCGTTTACGATTTCTTTCTGTACTCCAATTCGTTTTTCGGGCATTTCGTGATACTTTTCTAAAAGGAAAGAAAATTAGTTTTTTTAAAAATTTTATCATTTCGTTGCTTTCAATACATTAGAAGGATTTTGTTTTAAATCAGCTTTATTCGCCGTATCAAGCACTTTAGTACCTGATGTTAAATCTAAAATTTGTTGATCATACTCAGTTTTTCGGGTTGTTTCTTGAGAAATTTTTGAACGTAAGTCCATTGTATTCCCTTGAACTTCAAGTGTCTTAGTCTTAACATAAAGTAGACCAACAGCCAACACTAAAGCAGCAACTACCATTGTCAGATAGAATACCTTTTCAACACCAGAAAACTTTTTAAACTTACTTGCTAGAACTTCTGGCGCTAAAGTTTCCGTATCAATGAGATAACTATCTTTTTTCGCCGCAGTTTCTATATCGAAGTATTCTTTAGGCTGTGCTGCCATCTTTGCCTCCACTCGTTTATCTTACTAAAGAAATTCAACTTACTCTCTTCACTGTTAAAAAGAGAAAAGCTAAATATTGTTATTTCATTTATATAAGACATCCAAAAACAATCCTCAAGTGGGAAAACCCTCTTTATTAGACCAACTTGTTATTTGATTAATCTCTTTGTTTTTGCGCTACTCTTAATTTTGCACTATGAGCTCGATTATTAAATTCGAGTTCTTCTTCGCTTGCAAGAACTGGTTTGCGATTAATCAATTTTAGTTTAGCTTCCATATCTTTAGGAAGCATCGGTAATCCCTTGGGAACATTAACTGTACTATATTCTTTGAAAATTGTTTTTGTTAAACGATCTTCTAAAGAATGGAAAGTAATTACCGAGATTCGACCATCAACTTTTAATAAATCAATGGCTTGTTCGATTGATTCTTCCGCTGCTCCAAGTTCATCATTTACTTCAATACGAATCGCTTGGAAAATGCGTTTGGCTGGATGCCCTTTTTTCTTGAGTTCTTTTTGAGGCAATGCAGATTTTATTAAATCTGCAAGCTCAATTGTTGTCTCAATAGGTTTAATTTTTCTTGCTTGTTCAATCTTACGAGCAATTTGTTTAGAGAATTTATCTTCGCCGTAGCGGAAAAAAATGCGAACTAATGCTTCGTAAGGATAATCATTTACAACTTCATAAGCAGAAAGAGTTTGATTTTGGTCCATCCGCATGTCTAATCTTGCCTCTTTTTTATAAGAGAAACCTCGTTGACTATCATCGAATTGTGGGCTGGAAACTCCTAAATCATAAAGAATTCCATCAATTTTCGTGACTCCTAATTCAGCTAAAGCTGATTTAAGATAGCGAAAATTACTTTTAATCAATGTTACTTTATCTTCTGCAAGTTGCTCACTTAAGCGTACTTTTGCGTTTTCATGAGCAGTTTCATCCTGGTCAAATGAATAAAGATGACCATTAGTCAGTTTACTAAGAAGATACTCACTATGTCCTGCGCCACCTAGTGTCGCATCAACATAAATTCCATTTGGCTTTACTTCAAGCATATCTACGGTTTCATGTAGTAAGACTGTATCATGCTTAAATGCTATTGTTTTTGGCAAGAGCGCCGTCCTCCTTGTATACTTACAGTTTATTATATCACTTTTTTTCTATTTTTGTAGTAGTTTACATGATTATGTAAAGATTTTTTTAATAAAAAGGCTTACATGAACTGCATTTGCATCTATTACTGGCTTCTTTGATGTCAATTCAATTTACAAGTTGTGTAAACATGACTTTTTATAGTTTAACAATTAATACTAAAAATAGACTGAAATTAATCAGTCTATTTTTTCAAATAAAGAATTTTTTTTATTCGTTTTTAATTCTCCTGTCGCCATTACTTCTACAAGAATTAAACTCAATCCTGCAATCATTACTAGTAAAAATAAGAGATATTGAACTAATTGATAGTGACCGGTTGTATATGTTATTTTTAATGTCTTCGTGAACATTTGATAGAAAATTAATATTCCACTTGTTCCACCTAACAAAAGTGATAATCCTAAATTACTCAAACCAGCATCTCTTAAGCGTCTTACATGAATCGTAAGTTGTGGGAAAAATGTTCCTAAGATAAATAGGAAAAAGAATAAACGCAAGACCATACTACCAATAAAATTATAGCCAAACATTATTTGTTCAAATTGATTGAAAAGATAGATTAAAAACAGAAAAAGAATAACGGTCAGTCCCCAAAACAGTTGCACCCACCAAAAATTTCTTCTTGTCGTTCTTCCGCGAAATTCAAAGTAATTTTTAAAATAGTCCTTGAATATACCTGATAATGTCTCTGTCTCTGGTAAATTATTAAATTCTTGAGAAGAACTAATCTCGTATTCCTTGAATTTTAAAGCTCTAGGCGAACTTGGAAATAGGTTAAGTATCAAGAGCACAAGAGTTCCTAGACCAAGGATAAAATTAAGAAAAATAAGTCCCCAAGGCAAATCTGCATCATTCAATCTCCGAACAGTTAGAGCAATGAAGGACAATAAACTTCCAAAGAAATATAGATTAAATATTAATTGAAAGAATGAAGCAAAAGTTTGCCATAAAGTCGTTAGTTGATAAAAATCTAGTAGATTAAAGAAATGATAAGCTTTAAACAAGATGACAAATATTATGATATGAGTTAATAAGGCTGACCAAAAATCTTTACGACTAGTTTTTTTATTGAAAGTGAAAGCTCCCAGCCAAAATTTTTTATAAGCTTGAACCATATTTTACCTCTTTATTTTTTTAATTATTCATAAGTTCTTGAATCATCTTCTTCGTCAATGCCATATTTGGTTGGAAAAAGGCAAAGAATATAAATAATGAAATTGACAAATCCAACAAAATAACCCATTTTTGCTAGAAAATCTTGATGAATAAACATTGTAACCAGCCCATAAATTGCAGCTACTCCAAAAACAAGAGCAATCCACCAAGGAAACCTAGCATCACATAAACGGCGAGCTGTCAAACTGATATTAGGAACAAGAATAGCAAGACCAATGAGAGCTGTAACAATAACTATTACTAATGCGCCACCTGTAGGGTTGGCATATAAGTCTGTCACCTGTTGAATAATTTCTTTTTGTGATAAAGTTGCAGATTGGCTCATTATTTTCCCAGCTTTAGGTATTGTCACCATAAAGTTTAAAAAGCTGAGAATCGCAAATATGATTGAATTAGTCAAGAAAACCCACCAATAATCCGAACGATTTGAATAAGATTTTAAATCTCCTGCTTTTTTCCAATATTTGATGTATGCTTTAATCATTGTTATTCCTCTTTACTTATAATATTATTTACTGACAGAAGGTCAGTTATTTATTCCAAACTTTTTTATTAAGTAAACTCATATTTTTATTAAAAGATTATTTAAACATTTTTTCAATATTTTTATCTGGAATCACCCACATTGAAAAAATTAAGGCTGAACCAACAAGCATGATTACTGGAGCTATAAAATAACCTAATAAAATGCTGACAATATTGAGCACAACACTTAGGATATTTTTTCTAATCGTTGTCTCAGACGTTTTACGATGTCCATTGATTTTCAATAATTCTCTTGTCAAAAGTAGATAAATAAAATTCCCGAAGAAAAAGATAATCACATAGCCTAATTCTGGGATAAATGAATTAGGATAGATTGATACCCAGTTAGAAAAAATAGGAATAAGTGATAAGACAAAAAGAAAACTAATATTTATCCATAGAACTTTTCCATTAATTCTTTTGATGCTTTGAAAAAGATGATGGTGATTGACCCAGTAAATAGCCAGTATAAAAAAACTTACAAAATAGACACCCAGATGCGGAAGTAAAGCAATAAAACTTTGCAAGCTATCTGAATCTGGACGGACCAATTCTAAAACTAAGACAGTCATGATAATTGCGATGACAGCATCCGTAAATGCTTCTAAACGTGTTTTACTCATTTTTAACTCCTAAATTATAAAATACGACTTCAGTTTTTAAATTACAAACCTCTCCTTTCAGTACTATGATTGATATCTCATTATAACATATTGAGTTTAATTCATAAAAGAACTTTAACAGAAGTTCTTAATGGTAAAAAATCTATTTTTACTTCATAATATCTCCTTTAGAGATAAAAAGCCCCAATAAATGAGGCTTCGAATTTATAATAAAAACGCCCTTATCTTATATAGGAGAAGGCGTTTTTATCTATGGCTCTCTGACTTGGAAGTTGGCACATAGCTTATGAATATATTTTAGCCCTTTTTAAAAGGTTTGTCAGTAACATTTGCTAACAAATCAAAGAAATTTATCTAAAACTAGCTTTTTAAAATTTATTTTTTTATCTTTTGATTTCTAAGAATTTGAATCAGCATTTCACATAACATACAGATTATTCCCGCACAGGCACCAACAATACCTACGAACAAGAAAAAATAATTTTGATTATAATGCCCATAAATTGAAAAAAACAAACAGACCAAAATGATTAAAATCCAAATTTTATTTACTTTCACATATACTCCAATATTTTTAATAGTGTAACTACAATTTAATTTTAACATTTATTATTTTCGGTATATACACATTTGTGGTTGCAATTTTACACTAATTATGATTTTGTCATCTAAAAGATAAAAAGCCCCGATTAAAAATCAAGACTTTTTCTTAATAATATTCGATTTATTTGCTCAATAAACGTTTAGCCTGAGCTAAGGCTTCTTTAGTTAAATCTTCACCAGCAAGCATTTTCGCAATTTCATTTACTCTTTCTTCCGCGTTTAATTTTCTAACTGTGGAAGTAGTAATGTCATCGGTTGAAGCTTTTTCAATATAAAATTGTCTGTCGGCAATGGCCACAACTTGCGGAAGGTGAGAAATTGCAAGAACTTGCCCATGTCTAGCAATTTTATATATTTTATTAGCAATCGCTTGAGCAACACGGCCAGAAACACCAGTATCGACCTCATCAAAAACAATGGCTGTTTTATTTTCACGTCTTGAAAAGCTTGATTTTATAGCGAGCATTAAACGTGAAAGTTCACCACCCGAAGCTGTTTTTGCCAGCGGTTTAAATCCTTCTCCCGGATTGGTTTGAATAAAGAATTCAACATGCTCATTCCCGTTTGCTGAAAATTTTGCCCCTTCAAAACTAACTTTGAAATCAGCTTTTTCCATATAAAGCTCAGAAAGTTCGTGTTTAATATCTTTTTCAACTTCTTTGGCAATTTTATGGCGCGCTTCATTAAGTTTTTTACTTGCTTCAATGAGTTGAACTTGTGCAACTTTAACTGAATTTTCTAGATTTTCTGAGTCATTTTCTGAACCCGTCAGTTCTGAGAGTTCAAGTTGGACTTTCTCTAAATAGTTCATCACATCGGACAGTTCTGGGCCATATTTTTTCTTCAAAGTGGTCAAGGTCATAATCCGGTCTTCAATTTGTAAAAGTTCAGCTGGATTAAATTCTAAATCACTCATGATTCTCTGAATTTGATTAGCAACTTCTTCTAATACATAATAACTTTCAGCTGTCTTGTCAGCAAGCTCTTGGTAGTCATTATCAAAGTTACTAATTTTATCCAATTCTGTCATTGTTGTTCGGATATTATTAAGACTTGAATAATCATTATCTTCATCATCAAGCGCTAGATAAGCACTACTAAGCGAATCAGCAATATTTTTAATATTATTTAACTTTTCTCGGCGATTAATTAATTGTTCATCTTCTTCAAGATTAATTTCCGCTGCTTCAATTTCTTCAGCCTGAAATTGAAGAATTTCAATTCTTTGAGCAAATTCTTGCTCATTTTTTTGTCGTAAATTGAGCTGTTGACGCAAATTTTTGAAGTTTTCAAATTTGAGTTTGTAATTATTTTTTATCTGATCAAAGGCTTCGTCACCAAATTCATCAAGTAAACGAAGATGGCTTTTCGGATTCATCAATTCTTGGCTATCGTGTTGACCATGAATATCAACTAATAATTCACCCACTTGTCTTAGCGTAGCTAAATTAACCATTTGACCATTGATTCGACAAACGGAACGACCATTAGCAAAAATCTCACGTCTTAAAATAATTTCAGAATCTACTTCTTCAAAGCCAAGTTCTAATAATACCGCCTTCAATTCTGGAGTTTTATCAAAGAAAAAGAGACCTTCTATTTCGGCTTTGTTTGCCCCATGCCGCACAAAATCACTCGAAGCACGCCCACCTAATAATAAAGACATTGCATCAATAATTATTGATTTTCCCGCACCAGTTTCCCCAGTTAAAATCGTCATTCCACTCTCAAAGGATAGATGAATTTCTTCAATAATTGCAAAATTTTTGATTGAAATCTCTTGTAACATCAAAATTTCCTTTCTCAAAAATAAATGACAAGGCTATTAGTAACCCAATAACCTTATCTTTTTTACTGACAGCTATTAATTCGCTCAAAATATTCAGCAGAATTTTGTCACAATATTCTTGTCAGTAAATTTAAAATTCTGTCAGTAAATTATAAAGATTTTTAGCATCTTCTTCCGTTTCAAAAATAACTAAAGCACTATCATCATCAATAATGATTGAAAAAATATCATCGCTATATTCTTCCAAAAGATAATTTTTCACAAGACTTGTTGTCCCTGGATTAGCAAGAATCCAGAGCATATTATCTTTGATTTTTGTTCCCGTAATTGCATCAAAAGCTAAGGCTTTATGAAGGCTTGACTGTAAAACTTCCTTGTTTTTTGGTAAATCATAACGATAACCACCAGATTCAGCTGGCACCTTGATTAGGGCAAGTGATTTAATATCGCGGGAAACGGTCGCTTGAGTAACGTCAATTCCATGAGTTAAGAGGGTATTCACAAGTTCTTCTTGCGTTTTAATTTCGTTTTCACGGATAAATTGAGCAATAAAGTTTAATCGGTCTTCTCTTTTCATAGTTCTTCACTTTCTTTTTGTAAAACTGATTCAATATTAACCTGCTGAGCAATTTCTGCTTTTCCATCTTTAAGTAAATGGACAAGAAATTCAACGTTTCCAGCCCCACCCTTGATTGGCGAAAAGGTCAAACCTTTTACTGAAAAACCAAGTTGAGTGGCTGTTTTTAAAACTTTTTCAATAGTCATTTGGTGAACTTTAGGGTCACGAATAATTCCATTTTTTCCGACTTGTTCACGTCCCGCTTCAAACTGCGGTTTAATAAGAGCTGCTACTTCGCCATTTTCTTCCAAAATTTCATAAAGTGGCGGTAGAATTAAATCTAAAGAAATAAAACTAACATCTATACTAGTAAATGACGGTCTTCCTTGTTCAAAGTCAGCTAAAACAGCATTTCGGAAATTAAATTGTTCCATAACGACAACGCGTTCATCTGAACGAATTTTCCAAGCCAATTGATTGGTTCCAACATCTAAAGCATAGACTAATTTGGCACCATTTTGAAGCATTACATCAGTAAAACCACCAGTTGAAGAACCAATATCAAGACAAGTTTTTCCATTAATTTCTAAATGGAATTCTTTAAGAGCCTTTTCTAATTTTAACCCTCCTCGACTAACATATCTTAACTTTTCACCTTTAAGACGAAGTTCTGTTCCATCATCAATTTTCTGACCAGGTTTATCGTAACGCTCTCCTGATTTACTATCAACAACTAGACCAGCCATTACTCCTCTTTTGGCTTGCTCTCGTGTTTCAAACAAACCTTGATTCGTGGCAAGTACGTCAATTCTTTCTTTCATGTAGATCTTTCTTTATAGTAATTATACGTATTTTTCTTAGAAATGTAACTAATAATTTCTTTTTATATTTCTATTTTTTTTATTTCACTTCCAATTGCTCAATAATTTTAAAAATTTCAGAGCTGTCAGTAACTGATAAGTCTGTCAGTAATTTTTTAACTTCTGACAAATTTCCTGTCAGTGATTTTTTTGCTTCCTCAAGTCCTAAATGAGCAACATATGTTGATTTCTCTTCTAAAATATCCTTACCTGGTGTTTTTCCAAGCTCAGCAAAAGTTGCTGTGACATCTAAAATATCATCTCGAATTTGAAAAGCCAATCCTAATATTTGCCCCACTTGACGAAGTTTTTCAACTTCATCAGTTGATTTTTGAGCAACAATTCCAGCAGCTACAAAAGGAAAAGTTAAAAGTCGCCCAGTTTTCAAGCGATGAATCTGCTCAATTTCAGCTAATGTCAACTCTTTTCCTTCACCAGCCATATCCAAGATTTGACCCGCAACCATTCCATAAGAACCTGAAGCAAAGGCCAATTCACGCGTCAACGCTACTATTATTTCTGCGGATAAATCAGCAGTTGAAAGGATAAAGAAAGGGTCAAAAAATAAAGTATCACCAGATAAAATTGCAGTTGCCTCGTCAAATTTCTTGTGATTAGTTAACTGCCCTCGACGATAATCATCATTATCCATTGCTGGTAAGTCATCATGGATTAAAGAACCCGTATGAATCATCTCAAGTGCGGCTGCCACATGATAATGAGCCTTACTCAATTCTAAATCAAAAGCCTCTAATAGGTTTAAAAAAAGGAGAGGGCGAATTCGTTTACCGCCTGCCAATAAAGAATATTTTGCTGATTCGGCTAAGCCAGTTGGAAATTCAGCGCTTTCATAAAATTCAGTTAAAAAGTCTTCTAACTTTAGTATCTTCGTATCCATTACCCTAATTATACCAAAATTCACGGCTAAAAACCGTGATGATTTGAGGAAATTTTTTTATTTTTTAAATCCATTCCATTTTTATAAGTGAGCCTTTTGCTCATTCATTGCTAATACTCTTGTAATATTTTCACTCGTTCGCTCAACGTTCTTTGCGCCGTCAGCCAAGGCATCTGACAAAGATTGTGCTTGACTCAAAACACCAAAAATAGCGGTCATTCCTTCGTCATAAAGAACATCTGCTCCATCCCCAATATATCCTGCCAAAGCAAAGCAAGGTTTCTTGTATTTTTTAGCAATTTTACAGACGCCATAGGGTGCTTTACCAAATTTTGTCTGATAATCCATTCCACCTTCACCTGTAAATACATAATCAGCTTCTTTAATTTTATCTTCTAAGTATATTGTTTGTGCAACAAGCTCAATTCCTAATTGTATTTTTGCATTGGTAAAAGCAAGCAAACCTGCTCCCAAACCACCTGCTGCACCAGCTCCCGGTTTATTTTTAACATCTTTCCCCAGATCATTATGAACAATTTCTGCATAATGCTTCAAGTTTTCATCCAATACTTTGACCATTTCCTCAGTTGCTCCCTTTTGTGGTCCAAAAACATAAGAAGCGCCATTATTTCCGGTTAAAGGATTGGTGACATCAGTAGCAATTAATATTTCAATTTCTTCCACTCTTGGGTCAAAATCACTCATATCAATTGTTCTAACTTCTTTAAGGAAACCTCCACCAAGTGGAATCTCTTCTTGGTCTTTATTTAAAAATTTAGCTCCCAAAGCACGAGCCATTCCAGAGCCACCGTCATTAGTCGCACTTCCACCAATGCCAATGATGATTTTATCTACTCCTTCATCCATTGCAGCCTTAATTAATTGTCCTGTTCCATAGGTTGATGTAATCAATGGATTTCTATCTTCCAAAGCAACCAATTCCAGACCATTTGCCTTTGCCATCTCAATGACCGCCGTATTTGAGTTTCCCAAAATACCAAAATAGGCCTCTACATTTGTATTTGCAAATGAACCTTGTACTTTTTTATATACCCGTCGTCCACCCGTTGCATCAATCAAAGCATCTGTTGTCCCCTCACCACCGTCAGCCATTGGCATAGAAATTATTTCAGCCTTAGGAAAAACTTTTTTAATTCCTTTTTCCATTGCTTGACAAACTTCCAGCGCACTCAAACTTTCTTTGAAAGAATCTGGCGCTAATACAAATTTTTTCTTCATTTAATCTACTCTTTCTATAAAAGACTTGACCATAATTCTATCTATTATTAGTATATAATAAATAAGATTGATATTAGAATAATAGGCTTTTTTGTCAGTAAAATTTTGTTTAAAATAAAAAACCTTGAAAAATCAAAGGTTTTTTATTTTAGTAGTCTTTCTGTTCCGGAGAGAAATCACTCTCCTGATCATTTTTTCCAACTATTTTTACTAATGTTTCTTCCGCTTCATTGAGTGTTTTTTTCAAAGTTTCCGAAATTTTCATTCCTTTTTGAAATTCAGCAATAGCATCTTCCAACGCTACATCACCAGATTCCAACTTACGAACAATATTTTCTAACTCTGCCAAATTATCTTCAAATTTTACATCTTCTTTTTTGGTTGCCATTATTTTACCTCCACTATTACTTTTCCGTCAGTCAATTCAACATCTAAAGTCTGACCTTTTTTCACATCACTTACGGATTTAATAATCTTTCCCTTTTCGTCAGTAACGAGGGAAAAACCACGCGCTTTTATTTTCGAAATATCTAATAAAAGTAAAGACTGATAAAGTTGCTCCGTCTTATTCTTTTTAGCTTCAACTATCTTTCCGTAAGTCGGAATTAATTTCCCAGCTGACAGCTCATAACGGTGTTTCATATTTGCAACTTTATTTTCCGTCAGCACTGACAAACGTTCACACAAACGGTCAAGTTTTTGTAAGTGTCCATCGTACAAGCGTTCTGGCTGTCTAAAAACGACTGACTGGCTTAATTTATCTACTCGTTCACGCCTTATTTTAATTAAATGTGTTAAGCGGTTAAAAAGTCGTTTTTCCTGCTCATTCGCCCAATTTATTAAATCAACCTTTGTATTTGGTGTTGCTAATTCGGCTGCCGCTGTTGGAGTCGCTGCACGACTATCAGCAACAAAATCAGCTAAAGTCACATCTGTTTCATGTCCAACCGATGAAATAATTGGAATACGTGATTCAAAAATTGCTCGAACCACAATTTCTTCATTAAATCCCCATAAATCTTCGATAGACCCACCACCACGACCAATAATCATGACATCAAAATCACCACGTTGATTAGCTCGACGGATATTTCCAGCAATTTCTTCAGCCGAACCTTGTCCTTGAACTTTTGTCGGATAAAGAACGATTTGACTCATCGGAAAACGACGTTGAACCGTCGTAATAATATCTCGAATGACCGCTCCTGACGGGCTAGTTACCACAGCTATTTTTTTAGAAAATTGTGGCAAAGTTTGTTTCCAACGTTGTTCAAATAGCCCTTCAGCAGTCAGCTTTTTCTTCAACTGTTCAAACTTAACCGCAAGAGCTCCAACGCCATCTGGAACTAAACTTTCAATATTTATAGAATAAGAGCCAGAAGGTGGATAAATACTGATTCGACCGACAGCCAAAACTTTCATCCCTTCTTCTAATTCAAAGTCTAATTTGCGAAATTGTCCCGCCCACATCGTAGCTTGAATCACAGCGCCCTCATCTTTAAGTGCAAAATATTGATGATTTGGTCTTCTTCTAAAATTTGAAATTTCTCCTGTCAAATAAACCCGTTCAAGATATGGATCACGGTCAAATTTCGCTTTTAAATATTTTGTTAAGGTTGATACTGATAAATATTCTGTCATTCCCTCACTCTTTAGTTCTCAATTAATCTTTTTACTAATCATTCTGTTAGTAAAATTTCTACTGCTAAAATCGAAAAAAAGTAAAAAGTTTATCTTCAAAAAACTTCTAACTTAAAAATAAGTCTTTAGAAATTACTATAAACTTAGTTACTCTTTTATTAATTAACTATTTATTTTCATTCATTTTTCTACTTGCTGCACGAACTGTCTGTTCCATAAGCATTGTAATCGTCATCGGACCAACTCCACCAGGAACAGGGGTAATCAAACTTGCAACATCTTTTACTTCATCAAAATCAACATCGCCATGAAGTTTTCCATCTTCATCACGGTTCATCCCAACATCAATTACAACTGCCCCTTTTTTGACATCCTCAGCTTTAATCATCCGGTCACGGCCAATAGCAACCACCAAAATATCAGCTTCCTTAGTCAATTCGCGCAAGTTTTCTGTTTTTGAATGAGCAATCGTCACAGTAGCATCAGCCATCATTAATAATTGCGCCATTGGTTTTCCGACGATATTTGAACGACCAATCACAACTGCACGTTTACCAGAAAGTTCCACATTATATTCACGGAACATTTCCATAATACCGGCTGGAGTTGAGGGAATCATCAAAGGATTCCCAGACCACAAACGTCCCATATTCATTGGGTGAAAACCATCCACATCTTTTTCTGAATCAATAGCTAGTAAAACCTTTTCTTCAGAAATATGTTCTGGCAATGGCAATTGTACCAAAATACCATGCCATTGTTCTGACTGATTATACTGTTCAATTAAATCTAACAGTTCTTGTTCTGACACAGTTTCTGGTAGACGAACCACACTAGAATTTAAACCAATTGCTGTGGCTTGTCGTGCTTTATTTCGGACATAAATTTGACTCGCAGGATCTTCGCCCACAAGAATAACGGCAAGACCTGGAACATTGTCCGCTTCTTTTAATTTATCGACTTTAACTTTCAACTCAGCTTGCATTTTAGCAGCAAGTGCTTTTCCATCTATCAAGTTCATAGAACTATTATACCATAAGCTAACATTCATCCTCTAATCATCATCATTCCTTTTTCTTTCTTTATTTTAAATTGTTCGTAATTTTTAATAAAGGAATAATTCCAAATTAAAAAGAAACTTCTTTCAAAAGAAAAGAAGTCCTTAATTAAAATATACTACTCAAAACCTTTTTTTATATTTAACTTTTCCAATAGTTAACGTTGCCACTAAGCCTAATCCCAATTCTGCTAATACTAAACTTAAATCGTCATCAGCACCTGTTTTGGGAAGTTCTTCTTTCGTTACAGTTGGTACAAGTTGTAAGATTGTTGCGCTTAATGAATTTGAAAGACTCGGACTACTTGATACCTTAGAAATTAAAGTCGAAACTTTTGCTTCATTCGAAGGTAAATTTGAGTCACTCAAGTTATTTAGTTTCATTTCTGAAGTATACGAACTATTTGAAGTTAGACTTGAGCCATTTTTATCATTAGATTGTAAATTTGGATTAGTCAACATACTTGAAGATGTTGTTGAACCACTTGACTCGGATGAAGTCAAACTTGCACTACTTGATTCATTTGAACTCAGACTCGAATGACTTGAATTTTCAGAAGATGAACTTGTAGTACTAGTTTGACCAGTGTTTGAATTTGAATCACTTGTCCCACCAGAACTTGTCATACTACTTTCGCTGGAATTTGGACTTGAAGCACTTGAACCTTTTGAGCTTGAACTTGAGCCATTTACTCCAGCTGAACTTGATTGACTTGAGTCTACCGAAGATGAACTGGCAATATTACCTTCACTGGAATTTGAACTTGAAGCACTTGAACCTTCTGAGTTTGAACTTGAGCCATTTACTCCAGCTGAACTCGATTGACTTGAGTCTACCAAAGATGAACTGGCAATACTACTTTCGCTGGAATTTGGACTTGAAGCACTTGAACCTTCTGAGTTTGAATTTGAACTATTTGATCCAGCTGAACTTGTTTGACTTGAATCTACCGAGGATGAACTTGTAACACTACCTTCACTGGAATTTGAACTTGAAGCACTTGAACTCTCTGAGCTTGAACTTGAGCCATTTACTCCAGCTGAACTTGACTGACTTGAGTCTACCGAAGATGAACTAGCAATACTACTTTCACTGGAATTTGAACTCGAAATGCTTGAACCTTCTGAGTTTGAATTTGAACTATTTGCTCCAGCAGAACTTGTTTGACTTGAATCTACCGAGGATGAACTTGCAACACTATCTTCACTGGAATTTGAACTTGAAGCACTTGAACTCTCTGAGCTTGAATTTGAACTATTTGCTCCAGCAGAACTTGTTTGACTTGAGTCTACCGAGGATGAACTTGTGACACTACCTTCACTGGAATTTGAACTTGAAGTACTTGAACCTTCTGAGCTTGAACTTGAAGCATTAGAAGTCGAACTTGAAGTATTTGCTTCACTAGAATTATAACTCGTGTTGCTTGATACATTTGAAGATGAAGTTGAACTACTAGCTGTAATTGATGAAGAACTGGCACTACTGCTTGATTGGCTACTATTAGCACTAGAATTTGGATTAACTGTTGAAGCACCAACACTTGGAGTTAAAGAATTGATAATTGTCGTTATTCCATTAAGTGCATTATTAACGAAATTATTAATATTATTTTGTATTTGACTAATAGTGTTCGAAAGACCATTTTCGATAGCTCCAAGACCTGGTAAATTATTTACAATCCCCGTCGCACTTTCAACAATATTATTGATCGCATTTTGCAACTGATCGAGCACTTGGTTAAGAATATCTGAAGCACCAGCAGGAAGATTACCAAGTGAGTTTAGACTATTTTGAACCGTGTTCTCAATCGTGGCTAAGGCTGTTGAACCAAGGCTTGTAAGATTACCCAAACTATTATTTACTTGGTCAATAAGGCTGGAAACTCCCGTTAAATTCGCAACTTCACCCAAAGATGCACCAGTAAGATTATTTAATATTGGGCTTAAAACATTATTAACTGTAGTACCTACAAGAGGAATATTACTAATAGTTGGAGATAATTGACTCCAAGCAATTTGACCTACTCGATTAATCGCTGAATTAACTACTAAACCAGCCAAGTAGTTGACAAGATCATTTCCTTGAAGAGAGACAAGTGTGTCTAAATCAAAATTAACACCACCCAAGGCATTGGAAGTTGTCGTATTAAGTTGATTAACAATCCCACTTGTTACAGTACTTATTGCGCTAAGTACTGGGCTTAGTACTAGACTTGCCCCCGGAATACTTGAAAGTCCTGGAATTGTTGGATTTTCAAGAAAAGTAAGCATAGCAGCGGGGCTCATTGATGGGATAGCATTAAATGCTGCCACAATCTGCCCTCCAACTAATGGAATTTGGCTAACATCTAAACCTGCAGATTTCATTCCATTTAATAGAAAGGCTCCAGGATTAGCAGCTGCTTCCTGGATATTTCCAACAATATTGACGATTTGTTCAACACCATTAAGAGCTGACGCGGCTGTAGTCATTCCTGGAATATTAAAAGTTCCAAGTGTGCTAAAAATATTTTCTAAACCACTAATTCCTACTGTCGAAATTGCTTGATTTACAAGATCTCCGAGTGTTGTGTTAAGAATAGCTGAACCACTTGTTGTAGCAGGCGCTGTTGTAGCTAGTGCCTGAGTAAGTATTGGTAGTACCATAGACGAATTAGTCGCTAGAATAGCCGTAAAAGAAGCGACAGCAGCACTTGAAGCATTAGTACTACTATTTCCCGCAAGATTCATTTCCGAACTTTGAGAAGTTGATCCAATACCACTATCAATTGCTGAACTTTCACTCAAAATTACTGATGAACTTGTTGAACTTTGAGAGACAGCTGCCGAATCAACGCTGTCTGCAGCATTAGAAGAACTTAATATAGAATTGCTGCCATTATCATTTGATGAGCTTGAATCTGCAAGCGATACGATATTGTTTGTAAGAGTTTGAATAACCGCTGTACTTGTCGTATTTTGGCTTTCATTAATTGAATTGCTACTATCTGACACATTTGAAGTTATTCCCTCAGTATCAGTTTCTACTGTGTTAGCCAGTGAATTATTAGAACTTTGGTCACTAGCTTGTTCATAAGCAACTTGATTTTGACTAGCAGCTACATCACTATTTGTCGATGAAGCTAGTGCTGAATAACTTGTTACCTCAGTAATACCACTAATTTGCTGACTACCATCAATTGCTGTGTCCGCTTTTACATTTTGGTCAGTAATCGTTCCTGAAACGATAATTATAGCTAATGCTGAAGTAGCAAATAACCAACTTTTCCCTGATTTCCAAGTTCGAAAATGAGACTTGGAGGTAACCGTAATCACTTCTGGCCGTATTTTTTTCATTTATTCTCTCCTTGCCGATACTTTTTTATTGAGTATCGCTATGAATATATATTATAATATCACATTTAGGTCACAAAAGAAACCTTATGGTTATTTATTTGTAATATTTATAGAATACAACTTTTTTCCTTGACTTTGATAGTTTACAATTGTAAACTATATATAGATAGAAATTTCAAAGCATTCATTTAGGAGGAAAATATGTCAAATAAAACTCATTCGTCTAATCACGATGAAATGATGTCTGAGCATCATCATAATCATGAAATGATGGATATGGAGCACGAAAACCATGAGATGCACAACATGCACAATATGGATAATATGCATGATATGGACAATATGGATATGATGAATCATGGAGGACACATGATGCATATGGGTGATATGAGTAAAAAGCTCAAAGTGGCTATCATTCTTATGATTCCGCTTCTACTCATTTCACCAATCGCGGGCTTTACTATCCTTAAATTCCCCGGAAGTGAAATTTTGCAACTCATCCTTGGTACAATTATCTTCTTTTACTCTGGGACTCCTTTTTTTAGCGGAGCAAAAGGTGAATTAAAAAGCCGTAAGCCAGCCATGATGATGCTGATTACAATGGGAATTACCGTTGCCTATGCTTATTCTGTTTATGCCACAATCATGAGTCTTAACGGACATATGGGCATGAACTTCTGGTTTGAACTGGCAACATTAATTGTCATTATGCTGATTGGTCATCTGATTGAGATGAAAGCAATCATGGGTGCTGGCGATGCGTTGAAAGATTTAGCAAGCCTTGTTCCCAAAAAAGCTCACTTAAAAAGTGGGAAGGATGTGGAGCTTTCAGAACTAAAAGTTGGTGATTTGCTTTTAGTGAAAGAAAATGAAAAAATTCCTGCAGATGGCCTTATATTAAGTGAAGCGCTCGTTGATGAGTCAATGATTACTGGTGAAAGCCGAGCAGTCAATAAAAAAACAAATGACCTTGTTTATGGTGGTTCCCTCAATCAAAACCAACCATTTGAGATGAAAGTCACAACCCTTGGAAAAGATTCATTTCTCAATCAAGTGGCCGAATTAGTCAAGAAAGCCCAAGCTCAAAAATCTAATTTGGAAAATATGGCAGATAGAGTGGCTGGTTACCTTTTCTATGCCGCACTTATTGTTGGTATCTTCTCATTAGTTTTTTGGACAATTAGTTCTAACTTTAGTTTTGCTCTACTTCTTGCGGTTTCTGTTTTTGTAATTGCATGTCCACACGCTTTAGGTCTTGCGGTTCCACTTGTTATTTCTCGCCTAACCAGTATTTCTGCTAAAAATGGTTTATTAATTCAAAACAGAACTTCTCTAGAAAAAATAAATACAATTAAATATGCCTTAATGGATAAAACGGGAACATTAACTGACGGTAAGTTTATTGTTCGTAATGTTATTGATTTTACTGATGAAACAGACATTCTCCAAATCGTGGCAGCACTTGAAGGAAGTTCCACCCACCCGATTGCTCAATCAATCGTTTCAGCTGCTACACCTCTTGAAAATCTAAAAGTTGAAGCGGTTGAAAATATTCCAGGAGTTGGGATTAAAGGGCAAGTTAATCAAAACTTTTATCAAATTGTTAACTATAAATATCTTCGTGAAAATCAACTTTCTTATGATGAACAAAAGATTGCTCAATATTTAGATTTAGGTTTAACTGTATCTTTCCTAATCAATGAACAACAAGATGTTTTAGGATTTATTGCCTTAGGAGATTCTCCTAAAGCAGACGCGAAAGCCTTTATTAATGGTTTATTAGCCCAAGGAATTACCCCTGTTATGCTCACGGGTGATAATAAAGAAACTGCTCAAAAAATTGCTAGTGCACTAAATATTCCCGAATTTAGAGCGGAATTAAAACCTGAAGATAAAGCAGAAATTGTGAAAGAGTACCAAAAGAAAGCCGGCGTGCTTTTCATTGGTGATGGTGTCAATGATTCCCCAGCTCTTGCAACTGCTACGATTGGTTTTGCGATTGGAGCAGGAACTTCGGTTGCTATCAGTACCGCTGATGTCGTCCTAGTTAACTCCAATCCAAGTGACGTCTTGGATATGATTAATATCTCCAAACGCATGCTTAGAAAAATGAAACAAAACCTCTGGTTTGGAGCAGGCTATAACATTATTGCTATTCCTGTTGCAGCGGGTATTCTTTATCCATTTACAGGGATTTATATTGACCCTCTCATTGCAGCAGTCCTGATGTCAATCTCAACCGTGATTGTCTCAATCAACGCGATGGGATTGAGGTATGATAAAAAATAGAAGAGCACATGCTCTTCTATTTTTTATCATACTAATTATGAAACTTTTATCACTTAAATATACTTAAAGATTAAGTATGATATCACACAAATACTAATGATTGTAATGATATTTTTTAAATATGGTTTATTTTTAAATGATTTTAGAATCTTTCGTTCATAATCATTTAATTGACTCCCTTTATGAACTAAAAAATAAATATTACCTCTAAGATAACGATTAGCATCAAAAACATCAAAGATTCCTTGAAGTAAATAATCTTTAGTATCTTGAAGCAGTTTTTTTATTTCTAATCTAACCTCATTAGAATCAAGATAAATATCTATATTTTCCATAAATACTTGATAGCTTTTTCCTCTTTTAATTTTTCTTGGCTTTTGTTTAGTAAGACTCTCAAATCTAACGAGTCCATTTCTTTCATAGTGAACTTCATTCTTCTGTTCTTCGTTCAATCTCTTTCCAGGACCTTGCATCTTTTTAAGATTATCCACAATTTGCTTAGTTTCCCTTGCTTTTTCTTCACTGCTTCTTTCTTTATTTGTTTTAGGTTTATTCTTATCTTTGATTAAAAATATATCGTCTAAATTTTCTAGGCTATCATTGTACGTAATTTTCTCATTTTTTCTATCCTTCATTTATTTTTTTAGAAACTCCTTTCAAATTCTTTTCATGTGTCTATTCTTTTTTTCTTTCTTCTTACCCTTATTTTTTGCCCGCTTTCTTTTTTCTCTTTTTCTTCTATCCTCTGATTCAAAGCTAATTTTTTTAAAATCTATATATTCATAAATCATTTTATCTGCTAAGTCATTGTTTAATTCACTATTGAACTCCCTATCTTCTTGCCAATCTACATAATCATAGAGAAAGAGCGTTAAATATTGTAGCCAATCACAGACCGCATTTTCTTTTCCTCTACGAGATATTGTCCTAAAAATATCTCCAAGCGGAAAATAAAGTGACGGAATAATTGATTTATCAAAAGGTCCGAAAAAGTTTCCTTCTCTTTTTCTAGCACTAGAATCGTAAACAAATTTAGCATTTGTAAGAAAGATATTTATTTCTCCATCAAAAATTCCTTTTTTTATTATCCAATCCAAATATTGAGATATTTCTTTAACAAGCCACTTTGTATTTGTTGGTTTAATCCATAGTTTTGGTTTAAACATCTTTTATTTTCCCCCTGAATATTTACATTTTTTTCAAATACTGCCTCATTAAATATTCTTCAACTGAGACTATATCAACTTTCTCAAAATCACTAAACAAAACCTCAGAAAGTTCTTCACCAATAGAGTCATATAATGGGGAGTCTATTTTTCCTAAAAATAGACTCTCTTCTTTAACTTTTACAACTTTTGATATTTCTATCAAGTCTTTTTTCCCACGTGCATAAAGGATATTTTTATTAAGCAGGTGAGAAAATTTGAATTTTTTTGGTTCAAAATCTCTTGAAAGATTGAAAACATCAAAAAATTTGCCATTTGTTTTCACAAAATAACTCATTAAATCCAGATACTCGCTTGAATCTATTGTTTTATTAATAATATTTTTATGTATTAAAGATATAGAAAGAAAACGTCCTTTATCATCTATCAATTCATAAAGATAAAATTTTTCTTTCCTTCCAAGCTTTTTACCAACATAAAAATTCTCTTCATTATCTTTTGTATAAATTTCTTGAAACATTACCTATTTCTCACTTCTTTATTCTATTTGATTTACTATTTCTATATTTTCTAACTGCCGACATTCCCCAATGATGTATTTTTCTGTACATATCCCCTAGCAAAACGCCTCGTTCAATAGAATAGTCGATTGTTAGTTGGGTAGCCTTTTTATCTATTTCATCTTCATTAAAATCAGCTTTTTCTGTACTAAGTAAATCATAGTATTGCATAAGACCATACGATATATCATTTAAAATACTATAAACAGCATTTCTTCTCCCCCAGCGATGCATCTCAAAAAAATCTCCTACCGCTATTTTCATATAATAATCTTTTTGCTCTCCCCATGGCTTTCCGAATGTAGAAGTCACATGATTTCCAGTTTTATCACTAACAAGATAAGAAGCCCCAGTAATAATAATTGTCAATTGCTCTGGAAATGAATTTCTTTCTTTTAGCCAATCAATATATTTTATAATCTCCTTCGCAACTAATCTATTAACGGACGGAAGAATATTTAGTTTAATTTCATAGTTCATAATTATTTATTTCCTCTATGTCCCCTTCCAGGCGTATGTTTTTTTGTTGCACGATTTGGATCTTTATTAGAATTACTTTTAAACTTACCATTCTGACGATTTTTATTGTTAACCTCTCTATTTTGTTTTTTTCTGTTTGGTTTATTAATTGGTCCCTGTCTACTAAATAACCAAATTCCTCCTGCAACTACCAAAGATACCAGAGCAACGACTCCAAGTCCAATCGCTACTGGTGGCACTTCTATACTTTCTCCCGCATCTTCGGCTGTAAATAGTCCAAAACCTAGTGCTGGTGCCCAAGCTGCACTCTCATTCCCAGTTTTTGGTAGTGAGTATGTACTAGCTCCATCATATTCCCTATCTTCTGCTACAAGTTGAGCTTCTTTCGTATAATAAGCAGATTGTGGCACGTAATTTGGATAGTAAGCTCCACTAGAATTACTATATCCTCCTCCTGATGAATAACCATAACCACGAGAATAAGAAGTTCCTCCACCGTAATAGCCATAAGTCGACGCATAATAAACCACAGGCGCAATGTAATTCGGCACATATTCATAACCATTGGCATAATAAGTCGTCGCATAAGGATTGCTCGTGTTGTAATAAACAATCGGTGGAACATATTTGTAGTAAACGTTTAGCGTTTCATCATGTTTCGGATAAAGTCCAGACCGCGTCGTGCTTCCTTCGATATAGTAATTGCCAAATTGATAAGGGACATTGACCGAATAAGAATGTCCATAAAGTCCAGTAGTTGATTGTTGTCCTAGATAAATACCGTCCGTACCATAGTAATCATAAGTGACGGTACTTTGGATGTGATAATAATCACCAACTATTATTGTGTTCCCATTTCTGTGCTGACTTTCTTGTCCATAAGCATAATGTGGGAATTTACTGGCTGGAACATTCCAAGAAACATTTGGAAACCAGATAAATTGATGTTGGGGAACGATAAGCTGATTGTTTTCGTCCGCATCATAGTAGTTAAGATAAACACTATCACGAACTTGTGTGGTTAAATGCGCTTGAAGCGCTGAACCAAAGAGGTCATAGCGAACCCCTTGCGAATATTGATAAGAATCTCCACTACGTACTGGTGCTGGACTATAAAAATCATAGTCAAAGTTAGAGAGAAAACCAACGCCCAAGTAACCGCCATAAGGTAGACTAGCTTGACCATTCAAATCCGTATCAGGGCTTGTCGTATCATAAATAACACCACTTGAATCTGTCGCAAGATTAGTGGTCTTCGGAATGACCGTTAAAAGGTTAGCAAGATTGGTCTTGACTCCTTGTGCCATATCAATATCCGTTGTGATAAATGAGGCAAGAACAGGGATTTGAAAATTCGTATTATGTACGACGATTTGATAATTGAGGTTGACATTATTTGCCCCGTAGTAGAGGGCGACAATCGAGTTTCCGTCGGAGTTGACAATATTTTGTTCGCCTGTAAAAGCCAATCCAATCGGACAGTCAGACGTACTTTCTGCGGGGGCTTGCCAGCTTGATTCATCTGTTGAAATGACTTTGTAGATCAAATCTAGATTGGTTCCGGCTAGGGTCCTTCCAACATTAGTAATTCGGCCAGAATCTCCTGCATTCATAGTATAAGTGGTCGCAGGTATGGTCGGGCCATCCGTTTGTCCAAAGTTTTCAGTACTGATTTGACCTGTTACCTGACCTGTGATTGGAATAACCTGCGTATTTGCCGACCAATGAAGACCATCAGGCGTTAAAAAGTTATTTGGCACAAGGTTGTTAGCCTTGATTGTAATATTGATATCATCTAGCGTGGCTGGCCCTGTGATGTCATTGGCGACTGAACCGGTCGCTTCAATAGTGCTTATTGCAGGGTCTTGACCATTGGCTTGACTGGCAATTGAACCATTTGTGAGAACAGGATTTATGATTGTTCCGCTCGCCGACAGGCTTGAAGCAATTGTGACGTTTGCTTTTGATGAATCAAGGGGAACACTTGGGGCTTTTGAAGTTGAGGCCTTTGAACTCAATGAAGTTGAAACCTCTGAAGAATTAGAGCTTGCTTCTACACTTGAAGTCTGATCCGAACTGGTTGAAGATGATGAAACTGAACTGGCATTTGGAGCGGTGCTTACCTGTGAAGTGATTGAGCTTGCCGCTTTAGTTCGCGTTTCTGCCTGTGAACTTCCTGTATTTCCTTCGGTTGTCGAATCAGACACGGCAAGAGAAGAATTTACAGTTGGATTGGTGACAGCTTCAGTTTGGTTTGGTGGGCTAACAGCCAAATTTTCATCAGCCTTTACTGCTAAAGGCAGACCAGGAACTAACAAACTTAAAAGAATTCCAGTGCTAAGTAACCAAAATTTACTTGGTGACTTCATCTGAAAGTACTTTTTCTGATTTTCCAATGCAAAACCTCCTTTCAGTGAATATTTTTTGTTTTCTGATTATTTAATATTATACGCTTAATTAGAAACTTTGGTAAAAATAAAGTAATCGTTTTAACTTAATTTAAAAACAAGACTTTTAGAATACAAAAAAGCCCACCAAAAGTGGTAGGCTACTCTTTCACTAAAGCACCAAAACATCATATTCTTGCACTTTTACACGCGCTTTTAGATTTTCTTATCATCTAAAGCAAAAAAGCCATTATAAAATGACTTTTTCTTTTAAATCAATCCTTTAGCTTTCAAATATCTTTCTGCTACTTTTGCAGCATCTTCTTGTTTGACATTAACATCATAATTCATCTCAATCATCTCTTGGTCAGTAATTTTTCCTGACAGTTTATTGAGAATCTTTTTGAGTTCAGGATATTTTTTTAATAAACTTTCTTTCATCAATGGTGCTGCTTGGTAAGGTGGGAAAAGATTTTTATCATCTTTCAGGACAGTCAGATTATATTGCTTGATTTGACTATCAGTAGAATAAACCTCAGCGACATTCACAGCACCAGAATTTAGTGCTTTATAAATTAAACTATTTTGCATGGTTTTGACATTTAAATCAAGACCATAAAGCTTTCTCAAACCAATATTTCCATCTGAACGATTAGCAAACTCAACGTCAAAGCCTGCAGTTAAACCTGAAACATTCGCTAAATCAGAAATTTTGGTGAGCTGATGCTCTTTAGCAAAATCAGATTTGACGGCAATTGCATATGTATCTTGAAATTTCATTGGGGACAGATATGTAAATTGATTAAGTTTTTTTATTCCTTCTTCTGCCTTTTGCCAAACGACATTAGGATCAGTTGAACTCACTGGATCTTTCAAAAATGTTGAAGTAATGGTTCCTGTGAATTCAGGATATAAATCAATTTTTCCAGCTTTCAAAGCATTATATAAGAAAGTGGTATCACCAAAATTAGATTTTAAGTTCACGCGAATATTACTATCTTTTTCAATCATTAGTTTATACATGTTAATCAAAACATCAGGTTCTGCTCCCAATTTACCAGCAATTGTAATTTGTGGATGATTAGAAGTTTGAGGTCGATAATAAGAGCCTCCAAGAACGAGTAAGCCAATGAAAAAACTGATGAGAATTGTTTTTATCTTGGCTTTTTCTAAAAATTTTAAAAGACTACTGAAAATAATCGCTAAAAGTGCTGATGAAATTGCTCCAATTAAAATCAATGAAACATCATTCATATTGATTCCGAGCAGAATAAAGTTCCCTAAGCCTCCAGCACCAATCAAAGCAGCTAGTGTTGCGGTACCAATGACCATAACTGTACTCGTCCGAATTCCTGCCATGATAAAGGGCATCGCTAATGAGAGCTCAAATTTCATCAATCGTTCTCTTCGATTCATCCCAAATGCTGTTGCAGCTTCGATTAAAGAAGGTTCAATTTGCTCTAAACCAGTATAAGTATTTTGAACAATAGGGAAAATCGCATAAACAACAAGAGCGACAATTGCTGGTAAACTTCCGATTCCGATGAATGGAATCAAGAGTCCTAGCAGTGCCAAACTAGGTATAGTTTGAAAAATTCCAGTGACTTGCAAAACTGGTTCAGCAATTTTGGGAAGACGTCGTAACAATAAAGCTAAAGGAATCGAAATCAGAATTGCAATAAAAATTGAAATTAATGAAATCTGGATATGTTCTAAAAGCGCCTGCCAAAATTGGCCTTGCTGGCTTTGAAAAGTTGAAATTAGCTGATTCATTTGTCACCTCCTGCGATATAGCATATAATATCATCTGAGGAAATTGACTTGCCCTTGTATTTTAAAACTTCCTTATCAGAAAGACGATTAATTATTTCCGAAATAGCCGTATTGTCAGCAACTTCTTGCGCTTCTGGATTTACTGACAGCTCTGTCAGTAATAAATTTTCAACAGAAACCGTTGATAAATTCTGACGGTATTCTTTAAAAAATGTTTTAACGAAATCATTTGCCGGATGTTGATAGATATCTGCTGGTTCAGCAATTTGTTGGATTAATCCATCATTCATTACAGCGACTCTGTCAGCTAAATAGAGCGCTTCATCTAAGTCATGTGTCACAAAGACCACTGTTAAATTCATTTTTTTCTGTAAGTCTTTGATAAATATTTGTAACTGACGTCGTGAAATTGGGTCAAGTGCTGAAAAAGGTTCATCCATTAAGACAATTTTGGGATTTGCGGCAATGGCTCGTAAAATTCCTACCCTCTGTTGCTCACCACCTGATAATTCACTAGGTTGGCGTTGAGCGTAATCTTTAGGATTCAAACCAACTAAATCAAGTAGCTCATTGGTTCTGTCAGCAATTTTTGCTTTATCCCACCCCTTCATTTCAGGAATTAAAGCAATATTTTCTGAAACAGTCAAATTAGGAAAGAGAGCAATTTGCTGCAGCACATAGCCCACAGATAAGCGCAATTTTCGTAAATTTGCCGTTGATATTTCTTCCTTATTGATTAATATTTTTCCCTCACTGTGAGTGACTAATTGATTAATCATTTTTAAAGTAGTCGTTTTCCCACTTCCACTCGGCCCCACTAACACAAAAAACTCTTGGTCTTTAATTGTAAAATTAGCATGATCAAGAATTTTTTTGTTAGCAAAAGCCTTGGACACATTCTGGAATTCAATCATGAATGTCCTCATTTCTATCAGTAAAATTTACTGACAGCTTGAAAATAAAGTCTGTCAGTAAAAAATTTATTCTGCCGTAACTTATTGTTTCTACTATTATAATGTCGGTAGTAATTTATTTTCTGTCAGTAAAAATATTCTAAGTCACTAGCCACTGTTGGATAAGTGAAAATCATTTTTTCAACATCCGCCAAAATCATTTTTTGTTGAATTAAAATATTAATTAAATTAATCACTTCATCAGCCACTGAACTTACCGTTGATGCCCCCACGATTTCTCGCTTTTCATTGAGTGCAACTTTTAATTTTGCCAAGGGGTCATTAATTCTTTTATAAGTATACCAAGAACTTAAATCTAAAGTCTTGGTATGAATCCCCTCACCTGCCAAATGGCCAACCTCAGCCAGTTTTGCCGTTCCAAAAATGATTGTAGGAATTGCTGGATAAGCAATTTTTTGCGGTTCATCCTTAACTAAATTTTCACCTAAATAAGCTCCTTCAAAAGAAGAAACAGGCGTCAAATGAGGTTGATTTTTAGAAAGTACATCTCCCATCGCATAAATTTTAGAATTGCTTGTTTGTAAATATTCGTTTACCTTGATGCCTTTAGCATCCGTTTCGACACCTACTTTTTCTAAATTTAGCTTATCACTGTTTGGCTGACGGCCTACTCCCGCAATCACTAAATCTGTTTTAAGTTCAAAATCAGTCCCGTCAGTCAGTAAAAATCCGTCAGCAACTTTTTCGACTTTATCTACAGAAATATCCTCGATAAATTTAATACCTTGAGCTTTAAGGTAATTAATAAATTCTTGCCCCATTTCTTCATCAAAATGAGCAGCTTTCGCTTTTTTACGTGAAATAATAGTAACATCGCTTCCAGCCGCTTTAGCAATTTGAGCCAGTTCTAATGAAATTGGCCCACTCCCTAAAAAGCTGATTTGAGCAGGAAATTCTTCAAGCGCTAAAAAATCATTACTTGTTTTTAAAAATTCTTTTCCAGCAATATCTAAAAGACGTGGACGGCTTCCTATTGCGATAATGTAAGTTTTAGCTTGATAAGTTTTCCCTTCAACTTCAAGCTCTCCTTGGTCATTAAAAGCGGCACTGCCATATATTGTTTCTATTCCAGCATTTTTCAAACCAGTAAAAGTTGATTTTTCATAAGGGTCAGTAATATTTAGTTTACGACTTTTCAGCCCTTTCCAGTCAATGTTTAATTCACCAGAAATACCCTGCCCTTTTAACTGTTCGACACGACTTTTGGCTTCGACAACTGCCATCATCATTTTTGTTGGGTCACAACCATAGTTTGGACAAGTTCCTCCCCATTTATCATTCTCAATAATTCCGATTTTGTTATCTTTAGTCTTTAAACGATAAGCTAATCCTAGCCCACCGGGTCCGGCACCAATAATAATATAATCAAACATTCTTTAGCCTCCTAATTATTAATAGATCTTTAAAATGTACTCATGATACAACACTTTAGCTTAATTCTACTTTTTTTCTCTAAAATAATAAACTATTTTGCTTTATATAGAAAAAATTCAGTAGCCTAACTACTGAATTATCCTTCATGAAATTGTTCTTCAATATCCAAATTATAAGAAGCTTCTGTTGCGACTTTAATTTGAATCTCTCTCTTTTTTCTTGGTAAAAATTTTCTAATCTCATCATCATTGTAACCAACTTGTAGTCGCTTATGATCGACAATTAAAGGTCGACGTAAGAGCGTTGGGCTTTCTTCAATTATTTGAATCAAATCATTTAATTTAATCGTTTCAAAATCAATATTTAATCGTTGATAAGCTTGACTTCTTCTAGAAATGATATCTCCAGTTCCTTCCTCAGTCAATGCTAAAATCTCTAATATATCTTCCTTACAAATTCGACTCGTAACCAGATTTATTTCTTGGTAAGCAAGATTTTGTTTCTCCAACCATTCTTTTGCTTTTTTACAAGAGCTACAAGATGCTACTGTGTATATTTTTATCATAGTGTTCACCTCATTTTTTTCTTATGGCTTTCTCATTTATATCTTAATTATATTTTACCATAAAAAGACAATTTGTAAAGGGTATCATGAGAAAAAAATTAGGAATTAATTCATTTTTAACCTAAATGAAAAAAACTGCAAAAATACAGTTTTTTTCATTTTATTTATAAATTCGTTTGATTCTATCAGAAAGTAAACAAAGCACTTCATAATTTATCGTTCCACGCCAATCAGCAACATCTGTCGTCGTGATTTCATTAGTCTTATCACGACCAATCAGGGTAACTTTTGTTCCTATAGGATAAGATTTATCAAGTTTTATCATCATTTGATCCATACAAACTCGACCAACAATCTCACAAAATTCTCCATTTACCAACACTTTGAAGCCTTGCATTTGACGAGTCCAACCATCAGCATAACCAATTGGAACAGTTCCAATCCATGTTTCTTCACTTGTTTCATAAGTTGCACCGTAACCAACTGTTTCGCCTGCGGCTATTTTTTTAATATGAGTCAATTCAGAAACTAAAGAGAGAGCAGGTTCGATTTCAAAAGGAAGTTCCAAAGTTTTACCACTTGGATTCAAGCCGTACATTGAAATACCTAAGCGTTCAATAGCTTGAACCTGTTCTTTATGCCATAAAGCGGCGGCCGTATTAGTTGAGTGAACAAATTTTGGTTTACGTGATAAGCCGGCCATAATTTTGTTAAATCTTGCCTGTTGATCTTTAAATTTTGTATCATCAGCCATATCGGCGGTCGCAAAGTGAGTGAAAATCCCTTCAAAATTAATCGCATATTTATCTGCAAGTTCAATCATCTGATTTGCTTCTTCAACATCCCGAATCCCAATCCGACCCATACCAGAATCTACACCAATATGAATTTTTAAATCTGAAAGTTCTGCTTCTTCTTGAACAACCAATTTTAACCATTCTAAACTTGGGGCAGTAAGACTGATATTAAGAGCAGCTGCAATATCAACATCTTCTGGAACAATTCCTGATAAAACTAAAATCGGTTTAGTTACCAAATGATTCCGTAATTCAATTGCTTCATCAAGGTTTGATACACAAAAACCGCCTACCAAATCGCTCACCGCTTTAGAAACCTCAACCGAGCCATGACCATAAGCATCTGCTTTCACTGCTGGCCAAATTTCCGCATTAGGGTGAATATGTTTTTTAAATTTTTCAATATTATTTCTAATCGCCTTTAAGTCAACAATGGCTGACGTATTGCGATGTGGAGAAGTTTTCATCTTTTAAACCTTCCTCTAGTTTAAGCAAAAATTTTTATTACTTCTTAATTCTTTTCCAAAACAACAAAAGCAACAGCTTCTAAATTACTATGCGAGATAGATAAATGAACCTGTCCATCAAAAGGATGTTTAGTAAAATAGGGTTTTCCTAATTCATCATTTTTGATTTCAAGGTCATGCATGCCCAAAGCCTTACCAAATCCCGTACCGTAAGCTTTAGAAAAAGCTTCTTTTGCTGCCCAACGTCCCGCAAGAAATTCAGTTTTACGAGCTGTAGATTGAAAACTATTATATTTTTCTAACTCCACTGCCGTAAGAACCTGTTCCACAAAACGTTCAGAACGTGTCAGTGCTTTTTGAATTCGAGAAAGCTCTACATTATCAACACCTGTTCCAAAAACCATTTTTCCACCTCTATTTATGGAATAAAAGGTTAAAATCTGGCAAATTATGCCAGATTTTTAAACCCTTAAAAGTTTAGTCACTAAACTCTTTAATTTTATAAATTACTTTGTAAGTTCATAAATTGCTTCAGCATAAATTACTGCCGCTTTATAAATATTTTCAACAGGTTTCATTTCATTAGCTTGGTGCATTGAATCAGGTTCCCCTTCAAACATCGCACCATAAGCAACACCACGTTCTAAAAGACGACCAAAAGTTCCACCACCAATGATTGTTTCATAACCTTTGAGGCCTGTGTGTTTTTCATAAACATCAATCAATGTTGATACAAGTGGGTCTGACATTGGAACATAATGTGGAACATGAAGATGTTTTGAAAGTTCAACTTCAACAACACCATCAAGTTTAGCAAGAATTTCTTGCATACGTTCTGGACTATTTCCTTGTGGGAAACGGAAGTTAAGCGCGATTTTACCTTCAGAATTCTCATCAAATGACCAAACACCAGCGTTCATTGAAGTATTACCCATTAATTCATCAACATAAGCTGTTCCCAATTTTTCACCTTCATGGTCTTCAAGAAGTTTTTCAGCTCCAACTTTAACGAAGGCAGCAGCACCATCAGCAAAATTAAATTGGTTCAAGAATAAAGTAAGGTAAGTTGCTCCATTTACACCTTTTTCTGGCATCGCACCGTGTGCTGATTTACCATAAAGTGTAATTGTCGCTTTTCCAGCACTTTCTTCAAGGTCAAAACGAAGATTTTTGCTTGCATGTTCAGCTACGAATTTTTCAAGTGCAGCTTGTAAATCTTTAGCACCTGAAATTACTGCAGTTGCAGATTCTGGAACCATATTTTCGGCAAGACCAGCTTTAAAGCTGTGAAGAACAACTTCTCCATCATTTTTGCCTGCAAAATGGAGATATTCTGTAATATTTCCTTTTTCACCATTGATAATTGGGAATTCAGCATCAGGTGAGAAACCAAAGTCTGGCAATGGCAATTCACAATGTTCAAAATAGTAATCCATATCTGCCCAACCAGTTTCTTCGTTTGTTCCAACGATAAAACGGATTTTTTTGCTTAATGGAAGATTGAGTTCTTTCAAGATTTTAAGGGCATAGTAACATGCAACAGTTGGGCCTTTATCATCAGATGCTCCACGAGCATAAAGATTACCATTACGAATTTCTGGTTCAAATGGATTTGAATCCCAACCAGAACCTGCAGGAACAACGTCTAAGTGACCGATAATTCCAAGAACTTCTGCATCATCACTTGCACCATTTTCGTATTCAAAATGTCCAACATAATTATCATAATTTTTAGTTGTATAACCATCACGTTCAGCAATCTTCAAGAATGCATCCAATGCTTTTCTTGGACCAGGACCAAATGGATTTTCAGCATCTGCATGTTCCATATCCATTGCAGAATCAATGCGCAAAAGGCTAAATAAATCTTCCATCAAAGCGTCTTTACGCTTTTCAACTTCGGCTTTAAAATCAATAGTTGTCATAATCTTCTCCTTGAAGTAGTATATTTATCTATTATAGCACATCTTGTCAATAGGGTTCAATACGTATCAATAAACTTGAAATTTATCACTTTTTAAATTAGCTAACGTCAATAAGCGACAATACTTTTCATCTTAAACGTAGTTAAAAACGTAATCAAATATTTTTGTTAGGCAAGGTGCTGTATATCTAATATATACAGTATTTTTATTATATTAAAAAACTACTCATAATATGAGTAGTCCTAATTTATTCAAAAGATAAGCAAGGACAAAATCTAGTTAATTAACTTGAAACTTCATAAGCTCCTCCAGCAACAATTACTACAACGCAATCAAAAAATTAGTATTTTTTCGAAACTAATGAAAATACGTACTGCATACCAAGGTTGTCTCTTTATAAAAATCGTTAACATTTGTTATTGACGAAACAGTCAGAAATTTATATAATAATCTCACAAACTAATGGAGGTTCTTTATGAAAAATTCAAAACTAAGTTTATTACACTTGCACTTGCTTAAGCATTTATTGCAGTAGGTTGCTCAACTGCAGCTTCTGCTGATTCAGTTAAATCTACAACCCCAAATTCAACTCCAACAATTTCACTTCGTTCAAATGTGGAATTTCAAGGGGGAGGTTCAAAGCAATTCACTTATATTAAAGATTACGCTAATGGATATTTGGCATATGATAACTGGTTCAAAAGATATGTATATGTAGTTACAAGAAATCCTGCTGGTGCAGCTTTTTATGTTGTATCTAAAAACTTTGTTTATTCGGTATAAAATATATGACAAAAAAAATTAACCAATATTTTACTTTTGATGATAGTAAAAAAGAATTCTCACTTCCCACGATTTCAAAAAAAACAAAATATAATTATAACAGTTTAAAAGACTTTACCCTTTATGCTTCTGGTTCTCCTAGTGATACTGTTGAGATTAAAGAACGACTTAAGTCAAAGAAAAATTATTTGAATTATTTATCTTTTCTTTCTTTATGGATTGAAATAAATTTTGAAGAAGATAAATCACAAAAAATTGTATTCTACAACACTCCTTATACAGCAAGTGAAAAAGAACGCAAAAATTTTGTTGAATTAGCGATTGATATTATTGATAAATTAAACGAAATTAAAAGTAATAGTAACTAAACTAATAATGGATAGGTCTCTTTATATCAAGCTATATTTATTTGTGGCTAAAGGTACTGATTACTTTTTATATAAAATAAAACACGATCCTTTCTGGACGTGTTTTTATTTTTAAAGATAAATCGTTTTAAACTCAAAAATTCATAAGATATCTGAAAAATTGGAGTTTTACGAAACAAGCGAAAATATCTTCCTACTTCTACTACTTCACTATCAAGATTATTTTCAATACAATTAGGAAAGTTTTTTTACTTAAATTAGTACTTAGTCCCTCACCCCTTATATATGCCAGTTTGTCCATCTTTAAATTGTAGTCAAATCATTTCTTCATCTCGGCTTTTAAATGGACTCTATTTCTGAATTCATACAATGTGATCAAATCACTTGCAAAATCATCGTCAATTAGATCTAGTTTTACTAATTTTTTACTTTATTTTCATATGGTGAACCCTTTTCTTTGCGCTTCTCCATCAACTGAGTAGAGATAGAGCGTTCCTTTAAGTTCGATTGTTGTAAAAATTGGATGTTCCATTATGTTTTTCCTGCTTTCTAAAAATAAAAAGCAAGCCTCCCCACCCATGGGTGAAAAACTTGCCCATTGTGTGGTCGTAAATGTATCATATTTTTATGTTACTCATCTTTCAGATTTAGAACGGTAAGTCACCTGGGTTGATCTCCATTGGAGTTCCACCATATAACTCTTCAGCAGTTGTTTGATTTGATTCTTGAGTAGAGGCTGGACCATTTGAAGTTCCATTTCCTACTTGAGACCCTTTTGATTCTAAAAACTCAAAATTATTGACGAGAACTTCCATACTAAACCGTTTGACTCCTGAAGAGTCTTTATAGGATTAGTTCGTAATTCACCATCAATTCCAATTCTATTTACTTTTGAAGCATATTTCACAAGTGTTTCTGCTTTTTCTCCCCAAAGAATACATGGAATAAAGTCAGCTTCACAATTGCCATTTGCATTTTTAGACTTACGGTTTACCACAATCGAAAAATGAACATAGCTTTTATTAGAAGGCTTCTTTTTAAGTTCAAGGTCTTTTGACAAATGTCCGATTTGGTGTGTGTTATTCATAATATTGCCCTCCTAGGTTAAAATTGCGATAGTAAAAATCTACTACCCACAGGTAGTAAAACTTCGCTATCTGCGATTGGATGTTGTTGATTCTGACTTAATTCAGCCATAATGAGTAAATGAGTCACACGTCTAGTGTGAAATTAGAGCCTCATTCCTAAAGAATTAGTGACACAATATTTGAAGTCACGCGCATTAAGTCTTTGACAATAATTTTGCGCAGCCCCTGGTGTTTCAAATTCAATAACGATGAGTGTAGTTGGGAAATTACCAACAACTGTTCTTAAAGGGTTATGAAGTTGGACGCATACAAAGTTCAGATCACACTAGAATCTTTCACTTTTGTCGCCTCTTGTACTACTGGAAGCTTTCGCTTTGCACATTCGTTGAAGAAATCCTTCAACTCAACATTCTAGATTCAAGTTGTTAATACGCAAGCGCCACTTGCAAGCCACTTCTAAGGATGACACATCACTCCCACACTGGGCATGACGCTATCTTAATCATTAATTGATTTAAGCATTTCTACATTAGACACTCTTAAGCCAAACTTTGAATCGTAAGTAGTCTCAGACATCAACTAATACCTTTGTCCTTCCTGACTTGAAAGCCCCCTACTTATCTAAAAATTAATACCTTAATTTCGGTTACTGGTTGCTGGAGTTAAAAAATGGCGTAACTTCATCTTCTATAGTTTCATAGGAAACCTGTATCACACGATACTCTCTTAAGAACACGCGTTCTCAATTGCTTTAACTAAAAAGTATAAATTGGAATTTATTTAATTAGAAATCGATATCGATAGAAAAACTCTATAAAAATAGTTTTATCAAATATCAGTAATAATAAATGAAAAATATTATTATAGAGAAAATAATATGAATTAATAAAAAATAACCAACAATATAAATTGTAGATGGGGCTGACCGAAGGTCAAATAAGTTTAATTTTGTTTATGCTTAGATTATCTCACACAAAAAAGGGACCTCATTTAATCCTTTTTTACTATTTTTTCATATTTATAAGTTAAACTTCCTATTATTGATAGGATTTTCTGGTAAATCTGTGCATTTTTAAATAAGTCTGATAAAAAATATCGTAAAGATTTATTTTATTAATATCAAAATTGTGACTAACGTTTTCAACTAAATTTTTTAGAAAACAATTTAACAGTCAACTTTTCTACATATAACTGTTCATTCAAAAAACTTTTCTTTTAATTATAGAAGGTTGCCACTCTTCATATTTTAAGTCGAGAGGACATACAACTACTGTAATTTATATGATTATACCTTATAGAAACAATATATAAATCATTACTTCGCAAACCATATATTATTTCATAACAATAAATCATGGTCTTTTTATAGTCTTAATAAGACAACATACAGTATGAATACTCTGTATGCTCAGTTTATATTTTTTTCAGTGACACTTAACTGTTGGAGCAAGGTAACACTGTCCAATTCTTTCTCTTTAGTTTTCCTATTTCTTCTTGGTAAATCTCAACTAAATTTCTAGATTCTTCATCTCATTAAGGTGAATTTAGAAAAGTATTAATGTCTTCCCCCACCAACAATCGATTTCTTCTAATAAATACTTAATAGAATTGGTTTATTACATTTTTATCTCTCACTTTTTATTTTTCTATAATCGCTTTGATTATATATCAAACCAGGTATGAGCGAGGCGACAATAACAACCAGTTCAATTAATTCAGTAAGAACCCTTGGAATTTTTATACTGATGGTTAAAGTAAGAGAACTGAGAGAACTAAGAGGGACCAATGAGCACTATGGCCCAATACACTATTTAACTTAAAATTCCCTTTCAATTCTAAGGAAAACATATAAATTTCTATAATTAATGGGACTTACTTAAACAATAATTTAATCTGAAACCTCATAATGAAGTCTGGACAATTGATTTAACAAATACTCTAACTTTGAATACTTATTAGTAGATCATCTAAAAGATGCAACTTCTTTCTCAACCGCCTTTAAAGCCACTCCAAAGACCTGATCCATGTCGTAGTATTGATAGTTACCTAAGCGCCCTCCAAAAATAACATTTGGATATTTTTTAGTCTCTTCTTTATATTTTCTAAAA
>NZ_JACVUB010000019.1:0-5122 GCF_016517475.1 Lactococcus sp. S47 | reverse complement strand
TAGGTTTGATAGAATATAATAGTTGTCGCAAGAGACGAGAGTCTTGAAGCGATAAGCTAGACCATTGAAAACTGAATAAAGAAGAATGACTCATGTGATGTAGTAAGATACATCAAAAATCTGTCAATCAATAATGAAAGACAAGCCAGTCACTAAGGTGACTTAAATACTTTATTTGAGAGTTTGATCCTGGCTCAGGACGAACGCTGGCGGCGTGCCTAATACATGCAAGTTGAGCGCTGAAGGTTGGTACTTGTACCAACTGGATGAGCAGCGAACGGGTGAGTAACGCGTGGGGAATCTGCCTTTGAGCGGGGGACAACATTTGGAAACGAATGCTAATACCGCATAAAAACTTTAAACACAAGTTTTAAGTTTGAAAGATGCAATTGCATCACTCAAAGATGATCCCGCGTTGTATTAGCTAGTTGGTGAGGTAAAGGCTCACCAAGGCGATGATACATAGCCGACCTGAGAGGGTGATCGGCCACATTGGGACTGAGACACGGCCCAAACTCCTACGGGAGGCAGCAGTAGGGAATCTTCGGCAATGGACGAAAGTCTGACCGAGCAACGCCGCGTGAGTGAAGAAGGTTTTCGGATCGTAAAACTCTGTTGGTAGAGAAGAACGTTGGTGAGAGTGGAAAGCTCATCAAGTGACGGTAACTACCCAGAAAGGGACGGCTAACTACGTGCCAGCAGCCGCGGTAATACGTAGGTCCCGAGCGTTGTCCGGATTTATTGGGCGTAAAGCGAGCGCAGGTGGTTTATTAAGTCTGGTGTAAAAGGCAGTGGCTCAACCATTGTATGCATTGGAAACTGGTAGACTTGAGTGCAGGAGAGGAGAGTGGAATTCCATGTGTAGCGGTGAAATGCGTAGATATATGGAGGAACACCGGTGGCGAAAGCGGCTCTCTGGCCTGTAACTGACACTGAGGCTCGAAAGCGTGGGGAGCAAACAGGATTAGATACCCTGGTAGTCCACGCCGTAAACGATGAGTGCTAGATGTAGGGAGCTATAAGTTCTCTGTATCGCAGCTAACGCAATAAGCACTCCGCCTGGGGAGTACGACCGCAAGGTTGAAACTCAAAGGAATTGACGGGGGCCCGCACAAGCGGTGGAGCATGTGGTTTAATTCGAAGCAACGCGAAGAACCTTACCAGGTCTTGACATACTCGTGCTATTCCTAGAGATAGGAAGTTCCTTCGGGACACGGGATACAGGTGGTGCATGGTTGTCGTCAGCTCGTGTCGTGAGATGTTGGGTTAAGTCCCGCAACGAGCGCAACCCCTATTGTTAGTTGCCATCATTAAGTTGGGCACTCTAACGAGACTGCCGGTGATAAACCGGAGGAAGGTGGGGATGACGTCAAATCATCATGCCCCTTATGACCTGGGCTACACACGTGCTACAATGGATGGTACAACGAGTCGCGAGACAGTGATGTTTAGCTAATCTCTTAAAACCATTCTCAGTTCGGATTGTAGGCTGCAACTCGCCTACATGAAGTCGGAATCGCTAGTAATCGCGGATCAGCACGCCGCGGTGAATACGTTCCCGGGCCTTGTACACACCGCCCGTCACACCACGGGAGTTGGGAGTACCCGAAGTAGGTTGCCTAACCGCAAGGAGGGCGCTTCCTAAGGTAAGACCGATGACTGGGGTGAAGTCGTAACAAGGTAGCCGTATCGGAAGGTGCGGCTGGATCACCTCCTTTCTAAGGAATATATACAAAGACGTGAGCATTCAACTTTATTCAGTTTTGAGGGGTTTAGTGATAAACCTAAGCAAGAATCAAATTCTTGATTGTGGGGCCTTAGCTCAGCTGGGAGAGCGCCTGCTTTGCACGCAGGAGGTCAGCGGTTCGATCCCGCTAGGCTCCATTGTCAGACAAGACGTTAAAATCACTTGAACATTGAAAACTAAATAACAATATCTAATAACGATAAATAAACCAAAAGCTGTGAATTTTAAAGAATTTACAAACTTATACTTGAAAAACGATGATTATAAATCATCATGGCAAAGTTAATAAGGGCGCACGGTGGATGCCTTGGCACTAAGAGCCGATGAAGGACGTGACTAACGACGATATTCTAGGGGGAGCAGTAAGTACGCATTGATCCCTAGGTCTCCGAATGGGGAAACCCAGCTGCTACTAGCAGTTATTCATGAGTGAATACATAGCTCATGTAAAGGTAACGCAGAGAACTGAAACATCTAAGTACCTGCAGGAAGAGAAAGTAAAAACGATTTCGTAAGTAGCGGCGAGCGAACGCGAAGAAGGGCAAACCAAGAAGCTTGCTTCTTGGGGTTGTAGGACTGCAACGTGGACTTAAGCATTATAGTCGAATAACCTGGGAAGGTTAATCAAAGAGGGTAATAATCCCGTAGACGAAATAGCGCTTATACCTAGCAGTATCCTGAGTAGGGCTGGACACGCGAAATCCAGTTTGAATCCGGGAGGACCATCTCCCAACCCTAAATACTCCTTAGTGACCGATAGTGAACCAGTACCGTGAGGGAAAGGTGAAAAGAACCCCGAGAGGGGAGTGAAATAGCACCTGAAACCGTGTGCCTACAAGAAGTTCGAGCCCGTTAATGGGTGAGAGCGTGCCTTTTGTAGAATGAACCGGCGAGTTACGTTATGATGCGAGGTTAAGTTGAAGAGACGGAGCCGTAGGGAAACCGAGTCTGAATAGGGCGACTTAGTATCATGATGTAGACCCGAAACCTAGTGACCTATCCATGAGCAGGGTGAAGGTGTGGTAAGACGCACTGGAGGCCCGAACCAGGACACGTTGAAAAGTGTTTGGATGACTTGTGGATAGCGGAGAAATTCCAAACGAACTGGGAGATAGCTGGTTCTCTCCGAAATAGCTTTAGGGCTAGCGTCGAAATGTAAGTGTATTGGAGGTAGAGCACTGTTTGGGTGAGGGGTCCGTCTAGGATTACCAATCTCAGATAAACTCCGAATGCTAATACACATGTTCGGCAGTCAGACTGCGAGTGCTAAGATCCGTAGTCGAAAGGGAAACAGCCCAGACCAACAGCTAAGGTCCCAAAATATATGTTAAGTGGAAAAGGATGTGGGGTTGCACAGACAACTAGGATGTTAGCTCAGAAGCAGCTATCATTCAAAGAGTGCGTAATAGCTCACTAGTCGAGTGACCCTGCGCCGAAAATGTACCGGGGCTAAACATATTACCGAAGCTTTGGATTGATATTTTATCAATGGTAGGAGAGCGTTCTTAACCGCGATGAAGGTATACCGTGAGGAGTGCTGGAGCGTTAAGAAGTGAGAATGCCGGTATGAGTAGCGCAAGATAAGTGAGAATCTTATCCACCGTAAGACTAAGGTTTCCAGGGGAAGGCTCGTCCGCCCTGGGTTAGTCGGGACCTAAGGCGAGGCCGAAAGGCGTAGTCGATGGACAACTGGTTGATATTCCAGTACTAGATATGATCGTGATGGAGGGACGCAGTAGGCTAAGAGATGCCAGTTAATGGATTCTGGTCTAAGCAGTGAGGTGTGAGATGTGTCAAATGCATTTCTCTTTAACATTGAGCTGTGATGGGGAAGCAACTACGGTTGCGAACTCTCTGATGTCACACTGCCAAGAAAAGCTTCTAGCGTAAAGTCATATCTACCCGTACCGCAAACCGACACAGGTAGTCGAGGCGAGTAGCCTCAGGTGATCGAGAGAACTCTCGTTAAGGAACTCGGCAAAATAGCCCCGTAACTTCGGGAGAAGGGGTGCTGGTGTAAAAGCCAGCCGCAGTGAATAGGCCCAAGCAACTGTTTATCAAAAACACAGCTCTCTGCTAAACCGCAAGGTGATGTATAGGGGGTGACGCCTGCCCGGTGCTGGAAGGTTAAGAGGAGTGCTTAGACGTAAGTCGAAGGTATGAATTGAAGCCCCAGTAAACGGCGGCCGTAACTATAACGGTCCTAAGGTAGCGAAATTCCTTGTCGGGTAAGTTCCGACCCGCACGAAAGGCGTAATGATTTGGGCACTGTCTCAACGAGAGACTCGGTGAAATTTTAGTACCTGTGAAGATGCAGGTTACCCGCGACAGGACGGAAAGACCCCATGGAGCTTTACTGTAGTTTGATATTGAGTACCTGTAAGTCATGTACAGGATAGGTAGGAGCCATTGAAATAGGGACGCTAGTTTCTATTGAGGCGTTGTTGGGATACTACCCTTGACTTATGGTTACTCTAACCCGCTGGCATAATCGGCCAGGGAGACAGTGTCTGACGGACAGTTTGACTGGGGCGGTCGCCTCCTAAAGAGTAACGGAGGCGCTCAAAGGTTGGCTCAGATTGGTTGGAAATCAATCGTAGAGTGTAAAGGTAAAAGCCAGCTTGACTGCGAGAGCTACAACTCGAGCAGGTAGGAAACTAGGACTTAGTGATCCGGTGGTACCGCATGGAAGGGCCATCGCTCAACGGATAAAAGCTACCCTGGGGATAACAGGCTTATCTCCCCCAAGAGTTCACATCGACGGGGAGGTTTGGCACCTCGATGTCGGCTCGTCGCATCCTGGGGCTGTAGTCGGTCCCAAGGGTTGGGCTGTTCGCCCATTAAAGCGGCACGCGAGCTGGGTTCAGAACGTCGTGAGACAGTTCGGTCCCTATCCGTCGCGGGCGTAGGTAATTTGAGAGGATCTGTCCTTAGTACGAGAGGACCGGGATGGACTTACCGCTGGTGTACCAGTTGTTCCGCCAGGAGCACGGCTGGATAGCTATGTAGGGAAGGGATAAGCGCTGAAAGCATCTAAGTGCGAAGCCCACCTCAAGATGAGATTACCCATTCGTAAGAATTAAGAGCCCAGAGAGATGATCTGGTAGATAGGCTGGAAGTGGAAGAGTTGCGAGACTTGGAGCGGACCAGTACTAATCGCTCGAGGACTTTACCAAAAGAGTCAAATATAATATGCTTATGGTTTAAAAGTTAGAAGAATTGTTATTTAGTTTTGAATGTTCAAGGTAACATTTAATGATTTGGTCATCATTGCGATGGAGATACACCTGTTCCCATGTCGAACACAGAAGTTAAGTCCATCTACGGCGGAAGTACTTGGGGGTTGCCCCCTGGGAGATAGGCGAGTGGCCAAGT
>NZ_JACVUB010000018.1:0-9286 GCF_016517475.1 Lactococcus sp. S47 | reverse complement strand
TTAGCGGATGTAGTTTAATGGTAGAACCCCAGCCTTCCAAGCTGGCTACGCGAGTTCGATTCTCGTCATCCGCTTAACTTAATATTTTGGGAGTTTAGCTCAGTTGGTTAGAGCACTGTGTTGATAACGCAGGGGTCCCAGGTTCGAATCCTGGAATTCCCATAATGGATATGTAAGGTATCTATTCATTGTTAATAAGCCTATGGGGGGTTACTCAAGAGGCTGAAGAGGACGGTTTGCTAAATCGTTAGGTCGGGAAACCGGCGCGAGGGTTCGAATCCCTTACCCCCCTTTGTTCGACGTCTATTCTTTAATAGGCGTCTTTTAGACTTTAAAGCCATAAAATCAGTAAGATTTCGTAAGTTATATTTATTTTAGAAAATGAATGATGATTAAGAACCTTTCTGAAGTGTTATACTTATTTTATGAGATTACTTTTATGATTAATCGTAGGGATGAAGGGGGAGATTATGGTTTCACTTGACACTGAGGTTGTTAATGATTTAAAGTCAAAAGTTAATATTGCTGATTTAATTTCACAGTATGTTGCTTTAAGTCGTACAGGTAAGAATTATACTGGTTTATGCCCTTTTCATGGTGAGAAAACTCCTTCCTTTAATGTAAATGCTGAAAAAGGTTTTTATCATTGTTTTGGTTGTGGGCGCTCTGGTGATGCGATTGAGTTTTTAAAAGAATACAATCAAGTTGGATTCGTTGATGCTGTTAAGGAACTGGCTGATTTTGCAGGAGTTACTCTTAACATTTCTGATGATAGAGAAGAAAAAAATAATCCAAATGCACCATTGTTTGAAATCAATAACCAGGCTGCTCGTTTATACAATATTCTATTGATGTCAACGGAGTTGGGTGAACGGGCTAGGAAATATCTTGAGGAGCGGGGGATTACTGATGATGTAATCAAGAGATTTAATATTGGTTTAGCTCCTGAAGAAAATGATTTTATTTTTAAAAATTTATCAAATAAGTTTGATGAAGAAATTATGGCAAAGTCTGGTTTATTTCATTTCTCAAATAATAAAGTTTTTGATGCTTTTACGAACCGAATCATGTTTCCAATCACCAACGAATATGGACAGACAATTGGTTTTTCTGGACGTAAATGGCAGGAAAATGATGATTCTAAAGCCAAATATATTAATACTTCAGCAACAACTATATTTGATAAATCTTATGAACTTTGGAATTTAGATAAAGCAAAACCAACAATTTCAAAGCAGCATGAAGTCTATTTAATGGAAGGTTTTATGGATGTTATTGCGTCTTATAAAGCTGGAATAAATAATGTTGTTGCCTCAATGGGGACGGCATTAACCGAAAAACACGTCCGCCGTTTGAAACAAATGGCAAAAAAATTCGTATTAGTTTATGATGGAGATTCTGCTGGGCAAAATGCAATTTATAAGGCCATTGATTTGATTGGTGAATCTGCTGTGCAGATTGTAAAGGTTCCAGAAGGACTTGATCCAGATGAGTATTCTAAAAATTATGGTTTGAAGGGATTATCTGCCTTAATGGAAACGGGGCGTATTCAACCCATTGAATTTTTAATTGATTATTTGAGACCTGAAAACCTTGCTAATTTACAAACGCAACTTGATTTTATTGAACAGATTTCACCAATGATTGCAAAGCTTCCATCGATTACGGCTCAGGATGCCTATATAAGAAAATTAGTTGAGATTTTGCCTGATTTCGAGTATAATCAAGTGGAGCAGGCTGTAAATTTACGGCGTGAAAATATGACAATTACTGACCATCCTGTCAGTAATTTAGATGCTTCAAGTTTGACCGAAAGTTTTACTGACGAAAATGATTATTCTAGTCTTGAATCGGTCATGCCTGTAGATTTTGAGGAGGCTTATTATGAGAATAATGTTAAAACTCAACAAACTTACAGAAGAAGTGAATCGGCTCAAGTTGTTCAACCATCTGTTCAAGTTCCTAAGTTGTCACGTTCGGAAAAAGCCGAAGAAATGCTACTCCATCGAATGATTTATCATTCATCAGTTTTGAAAAAATTTTCTCAAGATGAAAATTTTAGATTCGTCCATAAACGTTATCAAGATTTATTTGATAAAATCTTGCTTGAAGCAATGGTTTATGAACAAATTGATGAATCACACTTAGCAAGTGAGCTGTCAGACGAAGAACGTAGTCTGTTTTACCAGATTATAAGTTTAGATTTGCCTGATACAGCATCAAGTCAGGAAATTAATGACTTAGTTTCCATTTTTTCTAATGAAATGGAACAAATAAAATTTGAAGAACTCATTCAACAGTTGGCAACTGCTGAGAAAGCAGGAAACAAAGAACGTGTCTTAGAGTTAACCCTTCAGATTATTAACCAAAAGAAAAAATTATGATAATTTTTTACTGACAATTGGCTAGTCTATTTAATGACAGTTTTGTCAGTAGTTTTACCCAAAGAGGAGGAGCGAATTGGCAGCAAATAAAAAAAGAATAAGTCAAATTTCAAAAGAAACTGGCGTTCAAAACCGTGTTTTGGTTGAGAAGGCTCAAGAAATTGGCTTACTTGTAAAATCACATTCAAGTTCAGTTGGACCTGGTGAAGAACGTCGTCTTCTTGAAGCATTAAATGTTAAACCTGTTGTTGTTGAAAAGATGGATAGTCCTAAAACATTAGCAAGAGTTGAAGTCAAAGAAAATGGTGATACTTTTAACGTAAAAGCTTATGAAAAAGCAGTTAAAAGCTATATTACCAAACGTAAACCTTTGGGTGAAGCACTTGATGAAGAAATCATGGATGAACTTTCTGTTAAATTTGGGATTGTTGATGATGCGCTTGAAGACTTGTTTAAACAAATTCAAGATGCAGGAATTTCAATTGTGGATAAAGATGGAAATCCAAGTCCTTTGGCTCTTGTCACTGATGAAATTGAAAAAGAAGAAGTTTCAGATACTGCAATGGATGAAATTGTTACGAATGTTCGTATCGATGATCCTGTTCGCATGTATCTTAAAGAAATCGGACGTTATCCATTGATTTCTCTTGATGAAGAAACAAAACTTGCTGAAGCAATTATTGCTGGTGGTGAAGGGGCAGAATTTGCGAAACAAATGCTTGCCGAAGCTAACTTGCGTTTGGTTGTTTCAATTGCAAAACGTTATTCTGGACGTGGAATGCAATTTTTGGACTTGATTCAAGAAGGAAATATGGGCTTGATGAAGGCTGTGGATAAATTTGACCATACAAAAGGATTCAAGTTCTCGACTTATGCCACATGGTGGATTCGCCAAGCAATTACACGTGCGATTGCTGACCAAGCCCGCACGATTCGTATTCCAGTGCATATGGTTGAAACAATCAATAAATTGATTCGTGTTCAACGTAATCTTTTGCAAGAACTCGGACGCGATCCTTCACCAGAAGAAATTGGTAAAGAGTTGCACATGGCGCCAGATAAAGTTCGTGAAGTTCTGAAAATTGCTCAAGAACCAGTCTCACTCGAAACACCTATCGGTGAAGAAGATGATTCACATCTTGGGGACTTCATTGAGGATGATGTAATCGAATCACCTGTTGATTATACAAACCGTATTCTTTTACGTGAGCAGTTAGATGAAGTCATGGATACTTTGACTGACCGCGAAGAAAATGTTTTGAGAATGCGTTTTGGTCTTGATGATGGACGCATGCATACTTTGGAAGATGTTGGTAAACAATTCAAAGTGACACGTGAACGTATTCGTCAGATTGAAGCAAAAGCAATCAAAAAACTTCGTCACCCACGTCGTTCTAAACCGTTGCGTGACTTTATGTAATTTAAAAACTTGCTGATGAAACTGTCAGTAAGTTTTTTTATATTTTTTAGAGATAATATGTATTATGATTCAGTTTGTATTATATAAAATTAGTTTTATTCAGAGGAGTTTTATGAACCATTTAACTAGTGTCGAAATTTATATTTGGAATTATTTAGAAGAAAATAAAGCAAAAATAATTCAAATGACGGTTGCTCAAATTGCTGAATCTGCCCATGTCAGTCCTTCATCAATTATTCGAACTTTGAAAAAGAAAAATTTTTCTGGTTTTTCTGAATACAAAAATATGGAAAAACAAAAATTAAATAGACATGATTGGATTTATGGGCTGACAAAAGATGCAAATCAAGTTGTCTCTGAAAATATTGAAGAATTATTAATGACAGTAAGGCTGCTAGAGAGTGAAAACTTAGCTAAAGTTGTTGAAAATATTTTTCATGCAGCTTCAGTCGTGATTATTTCAAGAGGATTATCTGTTCGGATAGCTGACTCATTTGCGAGAGATTTGCAATTTTTAGATGTTAAAGCTGTCAGCTTATATCAAGATAATATGCAAGCATATCTTGAAAAATTGCCTAGAAACACATTTGTAATTGGTCTTAGCTTATCAGGTGAAACAGATTTGATTGTGGCAACAGCACAGAAGGCCAAAAGAGATGGAAAAAAGGTTTTAGCTATTACTGGTAACTATAAGAGTAGGCTGGTTGAACAAAGTGATTTGCTTTTGCTTGCTTATCAAAAGAACCTGTCAGGGAAAATCCTTGTTGATTATAATAATATGCTCCCCTTAGAATTAATTATTCACCTTTTAATCCAACTTTACAAACAGTATAAAGAATACGGTGCAATTGTTTGAGTGCTAGAGATTTACTGACAGATTGTAATGTAAGCTGACGATTATATTCTGTCAGTAAATTTTTTTGATTTAAAAATAAATTCCTGAAATTATGGCTTAATCAGGAATTTATTTCAAATAGGAGTGGGTTATAATTAATTCATCAAAATGAAAGGGGATTCAAAATGTTTGGATTCTTAAAACCCGCTCCAGATGCGGAGCAAAAAATATCAGAGGAAAAAGTTCCCCGGTTGTATAAAATGTGGCAAACTCGAGTTTTAATTTCGACGGCAATCGTTTATATTGGTTATTATATTATTCGATTGATCTTTACCGTTCAACAAAATGATATTTCCAAGGCTTATGGTTTTTCGATGGGACAAATTGGGACAATTCTCTCCATGTTTGGGATTGGCTATGGAATTTCAAAGCTTATTATGGGAACATTAGCTGACCGGGCCAATCCAAACCGTTATGTGGCAACAGGATTGATTGTGTCAGCGATTATCAATGCGCTTTATGGAACAACCCAAAGTTTTGGGATGATAGTCTTTCTGATGTTGCTTAACTCGGTTATGCAAGGTATGGGAGCTGCGGCTTGTCAGCGTTTAGTCGGTTTATGGTTTGGCCGAAAAGCAAAAGGTTCGATTATGGCGCGTGGGACAGCATTTTCAATCTGGTCATCAGCTCATAATGCTGGAGCTTTCATGTGTGTGGCTGTCATTAATTTATCTGCTTTCTTTTTCGGCGCTTCGCTTCAATGGAGTTTTTGGACAGCATCAATTGTTTCGATTGTCATTGCTATTATCGTTTTATTTCTGGGTTCTGACCGTCCAACGACGAAAGGATTACCGACAATTGAAGAATATTCTGGCGACAAAGTGGTTATTAAAGACGGAGAAATTGTTGAAGGCGATGTTTCTAATGACAATGTTTTTAAAATATTTTTTGAATACATTGTCAAAAATAAACTCGTGTGGGCGGTCATTTTGACCTCATTGTCAATCTATGTCGTTCGTTATGGAATTATGAGTTGGATTCCAAACTATCTGGTTAATGTCAAAGAATTTGATAATTCAACAGCAAAATGGCTGACAGGAATTTTTGAACTTGCAGCTGTACCTGGTGTTATTATCATCGGATTTATCACTGATTTACTTAAAGGCCGTCGGGCCATTATGGTTTTGGTTTCATTGATTGCCATGCTTGCCTGTCTGATTACTTATTTTGCAGCGACCAATCATACTTTGATTATTATTGTGTTATTAATTATGGGAACTTTCATTTATGCTCCAGCAACGATTGTTGGGCTGATGGTCAATGAAGCTGTCCCCAAATTTGCCAATGGAATGTCAACGGGTACGATGGGGTTCTGTCAGTACATTATTGGTGAAGTGACAGCAACTCTGGTTATTGGTTGGCTTGTACAAGCATATGGCTGGTCAGCAGGAAATATCATTGTTTATATTTTTGCCGGCATTGCCATTCTTGCTTCAATTTATATCTTGGTTCATCAAAATCGATTATATAAGAAAATTGATGATGCAGGCTAACTGACAAAATAAAAAAATTACTGACAAACCTTGAAGGAAAAGCTAAATTTTTTATATTATATTTTGGCTCTACTGACATCTTTGTCAGTATTTTTTATTAAAAATTTATTTATAAAGTTCAAAAGACTTGCTAAATTTTCCTAAAATGATTATAATAAATTTATCAATGGTCAAATATGGTCAAACTTTTTATTTTAAAAGGGAGAAATGATTTATTGATTTTTTAAATTTGATGTAAAATAAAAGTAACCGTTATCACTTAAATTATAAATAAGGAGAGAAAATGACGACTACTGTCTATTTTGAAAAAAATGGTGGCATTGATATTGAACTTAGAGGGGCAAGAAAAGTTCTTTCTTTAAGAAAACATATCAAGATTGACCCGGAAAATTTGGAATCTGTTCAACTTGTTTCTGATATGAAAAAACCAAAATTCTATAAAAAAGTAGCAGGAACTAACGCTTGGTACTATGGCGGTTGGTTCAGAGAAAATGGTGAAAATGAGTTTTGGGATGTCCGAAATAATGAGCGAGTTCTAGTCATCACCACAAAAAAATTCAAATATAAAAAACTTTACATCGAAGTTGGTCCTGATTTTAGATTAACTCCTTCCAAACCGTGAAGGGAAAATTAGTTTAAAATTAATTACTGAGAATTAAGAGGAGGAAAGCGATGCTTTGTCAAAATTGTAATATTAATGAAGCGACGATTCACCTTTACACAAGTGTAAATGGTCAGAAAAAACAAATTGATTTGTGCCAAAACTGTTATCAAATTATGAAATCTGGCGGTCAAGAAGCTTTATTTGGCGCAGGAAATGCCTCAAATGGAAATTCTGATGAACCATTTAATCCATTTAATGATATCTTTAGTGCTTTGCACGGTCAAGATTTTAATGGAGCAGCAAGCACTCAAACTCCACCAACACAAACAGGTGGACGTGGTCCGCGCGGTCCACAAAATCCTCGGGCAAAACAACCTAAAGGAATGTTAGAAGAATTTGGAATTAACATCACAGAGTCAGCTCGTCGTGGCGAAATTGACCCAGTGATTGGGCGTGATGAAGAAATTAAACGTGTCATTGAGATTTTAAATCGTAGGACTAAGAATAATCCTGTATTAATTGGTGAACCTGGTGTTGGTAAAACAGCAGTTGTTGAAGGTTTAGCGCAAAAAATTGTGGACGGAGATGTGCCGCAAAAACTACAAAATAAAGAAGTGATTCGTCTTGATGTTGTTTCTCTTGTTCAAGGAACAGGAATTCGTGGACAATTTGAAGAACGGATGCAAAAATTAATGGATGAAATCAGAAAACGTAATGATGTGATTATGTTTATTGATGAAATTCATGAAATTGTTGGTGCTGGTTCTGCCGGTGATGGCAATATGGATGCAGGAAATATCCTAAAACCTGCGCTTGCGCGTGGTGAGCTTCAATTGGTCGGAGCAACAACGCTCAATGAATATCGCATCATTGAAAAAGATGCTGCGCTTGAACGTCGGATGCAACCAGTTAAAGTCGATGAACCATCAGTTGATGAAACAATTACTATTTTGCGAGGCATTCAAGCACGTTATGAAGATTATCATCACGTGAAATACACTGATGAGGCTATTGAAGCAGCCGCTCATTTGTCAAATCGTTACATTCAAGACCGTTTCTTACCAGATAAAGCCATTGACCTTTTGGATGAGTCTGGTTCTAAGAAAAATCTAACCTTGAAATTTGTTGATCCTGAAGATATTAATCGTCGGATTGCGGATGCAGAAACGAAGAAAAATGAAGCAACACAGGCTGAAGATTTTGAAAAAGCCGCTCATTTCCGTGACCAAATAACCAAACTTCGTGAATTACAAAATCATGAAGTTTCAGATGATGAAATTCCTGTCATCACTGAAAAAGATATTGAACAAATTGTTGAGCAAAAAACACATATTCCAGTTGGTGATTTGAAAGAAAAAGAACAAACCCAATTGATTAATTTGGCTGATGATTTGAAAGCACATGTGATTGGTCAGGATGAAGCAGTGGATAAGATTGCTAAAGCTATCCGTCGTTCTCGTGTGGGACTTGGTAAACCTAATCGTCCAATTGGTTCTTTCCTTTTCGTTGGTCCAACAGGTGTTGGTAAAACAGAACTTGCTAAACAATTGGCTAAGGAATTATTTGGCTCAAGCGAAAGTATGATTCGTTTTGACATGTCGGAATACATGGAAAAACATTCGGTGGCCAAATTGATTGGAGCCCCTCCAGGATATGTGGGTTATGAAGAAGCTGGTCAATTGACTGAACGTGTTCGTCGTAATCCCTACAGTTTGATTTTATTAGATGAAATCGAAAAAGCACATCCAGATGTAATGCACATGTTCTTGCAAATTCTTGAAGATGGACGTCTGACAGACGCACAAGGACGGACAGTATCCTTTAAAGATAGTTTGATTATTATGACTTCTAATGCCGGAACTGGTAAAGTTGAAGCCTCTGTCGGATTTGGTGCTGCTCGTGAGGGACGAACTAAATCAGTGCTTGGTCAGCTTGGCGATTTCTTTAGCCCTGAATTCATGAACCGTTTTGACGGAATAATTGAATTCTCTGCTTTGAGCAAAGAAAATCTCCTTAAAATTGTTGATTTGATGCTTGATGAAGTCAACGAACAAATTGGACGTAATGATATTCATCTTAGTGTCACTCAAGCAGCAAAAGAAAAATTAGTTGATCTAGGTTACAATCCAGCAATGGGGGCAAGACCACTTCGTAGAACAATTCAAGAAAATATCGAAGATTCAATTGCTGACTTCTATATTGAACACCCTGAATACAAAGAATTGGTTGCTGATTTGATTGATGATAAAATTGTTATCTCTAATCAAGCTCAAGAAGCAGCAGAAACGACTGATGAAGAAGTTCCTGCTGAATAAAAATGTCTGTCAGTAAAATTTTTAGTGATAGAAAAAATAAAATAATGAAATAAAGAAATAATGAAATAATGAAAAATTGCTGACATGAATCTTGTCAGCAATTTTTCTAACTACAACTTCAATGCTCCCCGTAGTCGCATTGAACTGACATGAATCTTGTCAGCAATTTTTTTTA